>CAMWUK010000144.1 GCA_947177415.1 uncultured Clostridiaceae bacterium | reverse complement strand
TTACTGGTTGCTACTGGTTTACTGGTTGTTACTGGTTTACTGGTTACTACTGGTTTGCTAGTAGCCCCTAGTGTACAGCTTTTTACAGTAATCTTACATTTTAAGTTCTTCTTTCCCACTGTTGCAGTAATTACAGCAGTTCCTTTCTTTTTCCCTTTTACCTTACCAGATTTGGAAACGGTTGCTACTTTTTTATTTGAAGTTTTCCAAGATATATTTTTTTTGCTATTTAGTACTTTTAACTGTAAAGATTCTCCTTTACACAAAGTTGCTTTTGTTTTATTCAATTTTACTTGATTTACAATGGTAATAACCGTTGCTCCGTTTATATTCACAGGGAAAGAAGATGCCATCCCCCCTACGAAAGCACATACAATCCCAACAGCTGCAATTCCTCTCTTTATTCTCATTGATAACATATCTTTCTCCTTTCTGTATTTCTGCTCATTATTATAAACACACATCTATATGTTGTAACCACATGCTTACTATAACATGATTCTGTTTTGCTTTTCTATCGGCGATTGTTACCTAATTTGATTATATTTCCCAGAAAAGAGCATACACCTATTGCAGGAACAAACTTTCCTATAAAACGATCATGCCTCGCAAGCGAGGCATCACCAACTGTCTACATTTCTTTGCAAGCAAGCTTGCACAAAATGTAGCCGTTTGTCAGGACTTTCATTAAGTAAAAAAACACAAGTAAATTTTACTTGTGTTTTACATTATCTTATAATCCCTGCTGTATCAGCCATATTTTCATCATCATTTTTTGAGGCAATATTTTTCCAAAAAGATGTCCGCATTTCACCATAATTCCATAAACAGAAATATCTTTTCCTCTATCTGCATCACGAAGTGCTTTTCTTGCCACTTTATCTGGTGATGTAATTCCTGCAAAATTCTTTATGGTCTTCTTTGCTCCGATATCAGCCCGATCAAATAAATTTGTTTTCATCCATCCCGGACATACTGCTGTAACTTTCACTCCTTTTCCATGAAGTTCCACATTCAATGCTCTGGAATAATTCCTTAAAAATGCCTTTGTTGCAGCATAAAGATTCATATAGGGAAGGGGTTGGAAGGATGCCTGGGAAGCAACATTCAAAATATGGCTTCCTCTCTTCATGTAAGGAAGACAAACCAACCCCATGGCAATTACACCACTAACATTTAAATCAATCATATTTACAGATTCCTCCAATGATAAATCCTTGTATGAGCCAAACTTATCAAAACCTGCACTATTGACCAGATATTTAATATTCACATTTCTTTTTTCCAATTCTTTCCCAAATTTTTCAATTGCAGACAAATTTGATAAATCAATAGAAAATGCCTTCACTCTCCCTCTAAATTGTTTCTTTAATGCTTGCAAATTCTCTTTATTCCGTGCAAGTGCCCAGATTTCGTCAATATCCCTCCTAGAATAGAAAAGCTTTACAAATTCCTTTCCAAATCCACTGCTTGCCCCTGTTACAATAGCTATATTCATTGCATATCCCTCCTATTTGTTTCTATATATTCACTATCTTCCGGTAGAACCTTGCACTCTGCTGCAAGGTTCGTACAAGTGCCAAGTGCTGCTTTTGCACTTGTGTACATCATCGTTTACGAAACTCCCATGCAGAATATATTTATGGTGATGCCTAATTGTGCGAGGCATGGGAGTTTTGTAACAGTTCAGGCGGGTAAAAGTATATGTGCAAATTGCACAAGTGAGCTTGCTCACAGAGGGCAATTTGTGCATATACTTTTATGTGCTTAACGCCATTCACGAATAAAGTGTCCAGCCAAAAAAAATATTTTTAGCCAATTTGTATATTCTGGCACTTTATGAATGACCCCGGCTGAACTCTTGCATTTGTTCAAAACAAACTTTTTATAAAAATAACAATACCAAATGCAATTAGTAACCCTCCTGATATACGATTAACAACACCTTCATGACGTACTGCCTTTTCCCGAAACCGATACACGACATCACACAATATAAGCCACCAAAAGAAAGTTCCAATGAATACTCCTATCACTAGCATAATTGCTCCAATAAACTCCAAGTTATCTCCCAAATGAAAATAGGAAAAAGCAAACAGAAATCCAAAAAAAGCTACAGGATTTGTTATACCAATCAAAAAAGATGATAAAAAAAGTTTTGCTTTAGAAATATCTTGTTCTTCTTCTTTCATTTCTTTCACCTTTTTTTGCATCATACGGATACCAAAAAACAAAAGAATACATCCTCCGATAATATTGATGTAATTTTGGTATTTCTCCAAAAAGTCAGACACAATGGTAATACCAAAAGCTCCAACAGCTGCATAAATGCTATCCGCAGTCGAAGACCCTAATCCGGTTAACAGCCCTGCTTTCATTCCATCCTGCAAAGTTCTTTGTATTGCTAACATTCCAATGGCTCCAACAGGAGTCCCAAAAATCAGCCCAATTAAAATTCCTCTAAACAAAATTAATATACTATCCATACCTTCTCCTTTATGTGTTTTCTTATTAATCTTACACTCTCTTTCATCATTGTAATATAACTATTCTAACAAAAAAGAAAGTATGAATCAACCAAGATTAGTTATGCTTAATAGGTTATCTCAATTATTCACGTCCTATATTGCAGACCACAGATAATCTCGGTTAATTATTCTGTTTTCGATATTGTCCTGGTGTCATATCAAATTTTTTCTTAAAAGTACGGTTAAAATGTTCTACATTAGGATAACCTACTGCATCTGCAATATTTTCAATGGTCATGCTTCCATTTTTCAGTAAAGTCTTTGCCCGTTTTAAGCGTATGTGTGTAACATGTTCACTAAAAGTTTTCCCCGATTTTTCTTTTACATACTTTGAAATATAAGGCTCTGACAGATGGAAATATTCTGCCATTCCATCTAAGGTTATATCTTTATAATTTGCCTGAATATAATTTAACATTTCCATCAAACGGTCATCCTGCACATTTTCATTATGCTGCACCTTTGGAATCTTATTTACGGCAACCACTAATGCATGGATGGATGCTTTTATGATATCTTCATCCTTACCTGCCCCCCAGTAAGTCTTGCCCTCACAGCTTACCGCTACAAATGCCATAGCCTTGGAAGAGGATCCTTTGGAAAGTGCATGTTCCTCATAAACAGACAGTTCATAACTAATATTAAAAAACTGCTTAATGGTATTACTAACCGCATCTAGTCTTCCATTTCCATTGGCATCCACAATCGTTTTCTTTTCACCACAGGAAATAGTTACTTCTGCCATAATTCCCTGAACCTGTTTAAAATGGCACTCCTCCACATGAAATACCGGTGTATGAATCAAATAATTATCCTCAAAAATCTCATATACCCATTGTGGGGATAACTCCTGATGCTCTTTATCAGATACGGATTTTACAGTATACCCAAACTCTTCCTGCATTGCTTTTGGAAGTGAAATGGAGAAATTCTGTTTTAATATATAACTGATTCCCCCTTTTCCTGATTGGCTGTTTATACGTATAACATCTGCATCATAAGTTCTTCCTACATCTATTGGGTCAATTGGCAGATAAGGAACTGTCCAATTGGTATCTTTTCCCTCTTCTCTCCATTTCATTCCTTTTGCAATGGCATCTTGATGGGAACCAGAAAATGCAGTAAATACCAAATCACCGGCATAAGGCTGTCTTTCATAAACATGCATTCTGGTTAATCTTTCATATACTTCGCGGATTTTTGGCATATTAGAAAAATCTAACTGGGGATCTAATCCATAAGAGAACATATTCATTGCAATTGTAATAATATCCACATTTCCGGTTCTCTCTCCATTTCCAAATAAGGTTCCTTCAATTCTGTCTGCTCCTGCCAGTAATCCAAGTTCTGCATCACTGACACCACAACCTCTGTCATTATGTGGGTGAAGACTTAAAATCACATTTTCACGGAATTTTAAATTCTTACTAATATAGGAAACCTGAGAAGCAAAAATATGTGGCATTGCCATTTCCACTGTGGCAGGTATATTAATAATAACCTTCTGCCCACTAGTTGGTTTCCATACATCCAATACGGCATTACAAACTTCCAAAGCATATTCCACTTCTGTTCCAGGGAAACTTTCCGGGCTATATTCAAATAAGAAATTTCCTTCTGTTTCATCTGCAAGTGTCTTTAATAAAACAGCACCATCAACTGCCAGTTTTTTAATCTCTTCTTTGTCCTTTCCAAACACCTGCTCCCTTTGTGCTACAGATGTAGAATTATACAAATGAATCACTGCTTTTGGTGCACCTTTAACTGCTTCAAAGGTCTTTTTGATAATATGTTCCCTTGCCTGTGTTAAAACCTGAATAGTGACATCATCTGGTATCATGTTCCGGTCAATCAATGCCCTTAAAAATTCAAATTCTGTTTCTGAAGCTGCTGGAAATCCTACTTCAATCTCCTTAAAGCCAATATCTACTAACAACTGAAAGAACTCTATTTTTTCTTCTAAACTCATTGGCTCAATTAATGCCTGGTTCCCATCCCTCAAATCCACAGAACACCATATAGGCACTTGTTCAATATGATCCTTCTTTACCCATTCAAAATCCATAACAGGTGGCATAAAATATTGTCTTTTATATTTTTCAAAATTCTTCACAATAAAACCTTCTTTCTATTACATTAAAATTTATCAAAATTGTTGATATAATTTTATTCCTAGTAATAAAAATTTACAATGATAAAATTTAATCAATATAATTGACTTATTTTATTGTAGAACCTGATGTGTAGAGCCGCTAGAGCGACAGTTTGGATTGCGAATACATAGCAGGCGATTACGAAAACACACCATACAGAGTAATCGACACTTTCATCTACATGTTGAATTATAGCCAGAAAACATCAGATGTAACAGCAGATTCGGATGTATTGTAAACTATGTACTTTAATAAATCACTTCCTCACGGCTTTGGACATGCATTGGCAGGTTAAACCATAATTTTGAGTATAAGAAAAGCATCTGGATTATTCTCCAAATGCCTTTTATAATATATTCTCAACTATTCTATTTTCATATAAATCATTGCACTGTTATTGAAAAATCTTCATAAATTCCAACTGGTATGTCTTCCCCAAAAGAATATTGTTCCATTGTTTCACTTTCAAATGCATAAACTGTTATTAACTCTTTGGCAGAGTCTACGATCCAATATTCTCTGACACCAGCAGTCCGGTATTTAAAAAGTTTTGTATAATAATCTCTTGGCTTGCTAGAGGGTGAAACAACTTCAATTACCCAGTCAGGTGCTCCATGACACCCTTTGTCATCTAATTTAATTTGATCACAGATAACGGATATATCAGGCTCTACATAATTTTTATCATCTTTATTAAGAAATACTGCAAACGGAGCCGGAAACACTTCACACTTACCATTATTATTTCTTATATAATCTTTTATCTGATAAGATAAATCCATTACAAGCCTTTGATGTTTTGTGCTTGGAGGAGCCATATAATAAATTTTTCCATCAATCAACTCAGCCCGTTCTCCATCTGGTAATGCATAAATATCTTCAATAGTATAATTTTCCTCTTGTCTTAATGTCTCCATACAATCACCTGCCTTTTAATACTATTATACGCTATTTAGTTATAAATTACCATATTCAATACAACTTAAAAATCTAAATTCATTCTATCAATGAGCAAATAACAAAAATGTTACAGTTCACACCTACGGTGCAAACTGTAACTGAATCAATCCTATTTTTTTAGCCTGTTTTTTATCTCTTCTAAGTTATCCAGCCAACTTTGGTAAAATTCTTCATTCTCTTCCCAAAGTTCACGCAATTCAGAATCTTCTTTCATTGCTAAATCTATGACTTTACCTGCTTTTTCCTGCAAGTCCCCTACACCTTCTTGTGCTGCATTTGCAATAATTTCTTCAAATTCCGGTTGTTCCTTTCCATCCTGTGTAAGCAATGCCCAATCAATTCCATTCAATGCGGCATCTATAATTGCTGCAGCAGTCAATGCATATTGGCAAATATCATATTCCAGATATTCATTCTCCGCCATAATTGCTTCGTCTAAATATCCTTCCAAATCTGCCACTAATTCTTCACTCTCTGCTAGTTCTTCCAGTACATCAAGTGATACATCATCACATAATAGTTGATAACTCCAACATCCCATAGTTGTCTCACCTTTCCTCTTTGTTTTTTCATCGCCATTTATTATACCTAATTCCCCTTCACATAGCAATAGATAATTTTTAATTCTTTATTAACTATACCTAGTAATTTTGTATGAATCATCTTAAATATGGATATGCTAAATAAATAAAAAATTATTATACAAAGAAAGGGGAGGGAGTCTATGGAATCCATTTGGAGTAAAACAACACAAATACCAGAAAAGAAAACTCTTATGAAAGAAAAAAATATTGAGATTGCAGTAATTGGCGGTGGAATAACTGGATTACTTACCGCATATCTCCTACAACAAAACGGAAAGAAAGTTATTGTACTGGAAGCAGACCAGATTGGAAGTGGACAGACAAAGAACACTACTGCAAAAATTACCAGCCAGCATGGAAGAATTTACGCTTCCCTCCTAAAAGATTATGGTGCTGAAAAAGCCAGACTCTATGCAATGGCAAATCAAGAGGCCATTGACCACTATGAAAAAATTATAAAAAAGGAACATATCTCCTGCCATTTTGAACGTGTAAAATCTTATTTATATTCCAGAGAACAAGAAACTCCAATTTATCGGGAAGCAGAAGTTGCCAGTATTCTAGGCATACGGGCATATTTTACAAAGAAAGTAAATTTACCTTTTCCTATAAAGGGTGCTGTATGTTTTGAAAACCAGGCACAATTTCATCCCTTAGAGTTTGTCAAAGCAATAGCTGATAAATTAACCATATACGAACATACCAAAGTAAAAAAAGTAAAAGGAAACTGTTTAGAAACTAATCAAGGAAAAATTTATGCGAAACATATTATATTTGCTACCCATTATCCTTTTCATAATTTTCCGGGATTTTATTTTGCAAGGCAACATCAGGAACGAAGTTATGTAATTGCCATATCTGGTATTCCCAAATGGAAAGGTATCTATTATAGCGAAGATAAGGAAGGTCTTTCTTTTCGCTGGTATGAAGATAATTTATTGATTGGCGGGGGTGGACATCGGACAGGTGAAATTACAGTTAAGGATGGTTTTTCATGTTTGGAAAAAAAAATACGTTCTCTTTATCCGGATTACACAGAAGTCGCCCGTTGGTCTGCCCAAGATTGTATTACCCATGACAATTTACCATTTATTGGGCAATATTCTATTTTTCATCCTAACTGGTATGTGGCAACAGGTTTAAAAAAATGGGGAATGACTGGTGCAATGGTTTCTGCAAGATTACTTTCTGATAAGATATGTGGGCATTACAATCCTTATGAGAAGCTTTTTTCTCCAATCCGGTGTCACTTTTTTATTTCAAGAAAAAAGCTTTGGACTGATATAAAACATAGTATTAAGGGACTTAGCTTGGGAAATTTTTATTTCCCTTTCCAAAATGTCCATCCTCTGGAATCTGGTGAAGCAAAAATTGTCCGCATAGGTCTTCACCGTTATGGAGTATATAAGGATTCTAATGGAAAAATTCATAAGGTCTCTGTAAAATGTCCTCATCTTGGTTGTATGCTTCACTGGAATCCCGAAGAACTAAGTTGGGATTGTCCTTGTCATGGTTCCCGTTTTGATTATGATGGAAATCTCTTGGATAATCCTGCCCAAACAAATACCCATGCAGGCAAAGAATAATTTCTTCTTAATGGGGGAATTCTAAAAAATATGAAGTAACTATATTATCAGAGAAAGGATTTTATCAGGCATGAAAGAGTTAAATTATTATGAACCAGCAGATACTTATAACAATTGTCATCGTGGAGGAAAAAATCAAAGTGCTAAAATTTCTGAAACCAATTCTGATGAGGATTCTGCTAATTCCAAATATGTAGTTAGAAAAGATAACCGGGAACGCCGGGATGGTCCTGGCGGAAATTAAAATCAGCTGTAACTGTTCAGAACCATGAACAGTTACGTTTAAGCCCCTTCGCCTTCGGCGAAGGGGCTTAAACATTACAAAATTCACTTTTTCTTACGAAACACGCAGTAAATGCGTGTTTCTACCTGAATAGTTACAATCAGCTTACACAAAGAAAATACCAAGCAGACTACCTGCTTGGTATTTTCTTGCCCGTTCCTCGGCTACATCTTTTTCATTTACTTCCTTTTCACCAGTATTACTTTGGGTATACCTGTTTCGTACCTAAACAGATAATCTTCATGTAATATATGGCTACATATAATAAACTTTTCATGTAAGAAGAAAGTTGCAAAAATTTGAAAAAATTTTTTTATTTATCTCCTGTTTTTCTTTTAACCTGATAGCTTCCTAGATCAATTTTCCATCAAACATTCTAACTGTTCTATTTGCATAACCAGCTACTTTTTCGTCATGGGTAACCATTATAATTGTCATTCCCTCTTCATTCAATTTCTTTAAAAGACACATAATTTCTTTTCCAGATTCATAATCCAAATTTCCTGTGGGTTCATCGGCAATCAGGAGCATGGGATTATTAGCAATGGCTCGTGCAATAGCTACTCTCTGCTGCTGGCCTCCGGACAACTGTGACGGATAATTTTTTTCCTTCCCCTCTAATCCCACTTTTTTTAATAAATCCCTTGCCCTCTTTTTTCTTTCTCTTCGCCCAATTCCCGCATATCCCATTGGCATTTCCACATTACTTTCTGCATTTAAATCATCTACCAGATTAAATGCTTGGAAAACAAAACCAATATTTTTATTTTTGAAAACTGCTGCTTCTTTTGCTCTCATCTTTTTGACATTCTTTCCATTAAAAATATATTCTCCTGCATCAAAGCTATCCATATCACCAATAATATTAAGCAATGTACTTTTTCCACAACCTGATGCCCCCATCAGACATAAGAATTCACCTTCCATTACTTTCAAATTTATATCTTTTAACACCACTGTTTTTATATCCTTTGTTTTATAGCTTTTCATAATTCCTTTTAGTTCAAGCACATATCTTACCTCCTTTTCATTATCTGAATATTCAAAGTATTGATGCCAGTCCAGCATTAAAACGATGAGACAGTTTCTGGACTGTTACCATCATTTTGACTTTATAAATCTCTAAGTATTTCCATCGGCTTCAGGTTTAAAATCATATAAACTGATGGAATAATAGATACCACAGATATAAGTATTGGTACACTGATGAGCAATACAGATATTTTCCAATTAAAGTAAATGATAACTGTAGCAAATTCCCAACCTGCAATTAATGCTTTTGCAGCTATTACTGCCCCCATTACATAACCAATCAGAGAAATACATAAAACCTCCAGAAATAATTCCATGACTAAGTATCTTCGCTGAGCCCCCAAAGAAATAGCAATTGCTAATTCACGCTTTCTTCTCTCCATAAACAGCAAAAACAGCCCAACCAATCCAATTACTATGATTAAGAAGAATACACCTGCTATCAATGTAAAAATATAATTTTCATCTTTAGCCGTTGAAATCTTACCCATATATTCAAAAAACTCATTGGATATTGTATATTTATAGTCTTTATGACTTTTGTTAAGGTAATTCCTAATATTTAACAATTTCTCATTTATAACCGAAATGTTGTCCGGTTTTCCACCTAAAAATTTTATGCTTAATGTGATATTAGCTACATCCTTATAATGATAATACGGTTGATATAATTCAAACGGCAGCCATAAATCAGCCGTTTCTTCCTTGCATATCTCCACATTATATTCTTTGTCTGTATCATTACAAACAATCTTCTGTTTCTTATTATCGTATGTATAAGGAAAATCTCTGGGATTAAGAAGGCTTCCTTCTGTTATTTTTTCTTCTATATCTTGAAATTCTGTACTCATTTTAACTAGGTTGCAATCACTTTGGTAATGAATTTGATATTCTTTCGCCTCTGTTTCTGACAGAGCAATTAACATAATTTCGCAATTTTCTGCAACAACCCCCTCCTCTCCTATTTGTTTCACCACATAATCTATATCTTCCTGACTATATGGAAGATTTTGGTTTTCACCAGGACTGGTTTTCTTTTTTCCCCATGATAACAAATCAAACTTCTCATTATCAAATAAATCTTCATTTACAAGGTTACAGGCAATGTCATATTGTTTATCCCGACCTTCATCTACTATTTTCTTATATTGTTCATTTACTGTACTTTCCACATTTGCAGTCAAATTAATGATAAAAAAACCAATTGCAAACTGTACAACCAATGTAGTATACACCAACTTTGAACATTTTATTTTGTGAAAAACTTTTAAAAAAACATATTTATTCATTTCAACCTCGCTTATACAATGTTACTGTTATGACATTTTATTCATTTTCCATATAATCAAATATGCATATAAACACGCAAAAATTTGTCCAACAAGGAACATCAAAAGAAATATAACACCATCCACTTTAATTTCAAACATATACTGTATTTTCGAATTTTGTATAACTTGAAGAAGTAAATAAGATAAAACTGATGAGAAAAAAGTATTGATGGCAATTTCAATATATTTTTGCAAAAAAATATGAATTTTAGTCGCACCTTGTGTTATACATATA
>CAMWUK010000143.1 GCA_947177415.1 uncultured Clostridiaceae bacterium | reverse complement strand
TGGGAATGGCAGGAAAATCACTGGCGAAAGACGGCAAAGCCCTGAAAGCAGTGAGCAAGGGCAATGTGAATGTAAAACCAGCGGCAGTGAGTAACCGTACTATTATTGAGCCTCCATATAAAATGGATCTGCAAAAGTTTGCTAAGAAGAGTGGTAGTATATCAAGAGGCAATATAAAAGAATTCGATATTTTAGAGTATGGTGAATTTAATAAGCCTCAAAATGTACGTGATGGATTGACAGGGCATGAATTACTTCAAAATGCATGGCTTGAAGCAAATGGTATAATTCCTAAACGAGGGGTGGGATTATCAAGAAAAAATCCTGCTGTGGCTTTGTATGAAAAGCCAATGCATAAAAAAATATCAGCAGCACAAAGTGCAGCAAAGTTAAATACTAGAAATTTAAAAGGAGTTTCATGGAGAAGAAATGTAATTGATAACATAGAAATAATGAAAGAAGCTGGAGTTCCTAGAGAAGTTATTTTAGAGTTAGCAAAGAAAACTAAGCAATTTGCTATTAATAATGGATTTTAATAAAGGAACTATAAATGAGTAAATTCTAGATTCTGCACAAACTTGTGTATATTAGCAAACAAAATAGGCATTTATGTTTTTTGATATTCTATGGGAGAGAATTTACAATACTATTTGTGTAATTATCTAGATTTACTCATTTATAGAAAGGAGGATATATACATTGTTTTGTAGAAATTGTATTCCTAATTTGTATAATAAATTTGTTAAGATGGGATATACAGATTGGAATTCTGAAAGTTATATTTGGATGTTTGAACTAGAATGGATGCAAACAGAAGATGTGATAAACTATAAATATGATGAAAATGAATCTATGGAAATACTCCCATTTGCATTTACTGGACATGGTGATAAATGGGTCTTTGTTAATAACAATACATGTGAGCCTTACATTGGATTGTGTTATTTGGAAGACACAGAAGGATTTTATTATGCAAAAAATTTTGAAGATGCAATTATAAAGAATGTTTTAGAGTTTGTATCAAGTTCATCTTTCTATGTTAATGAGAAAGATGCAGAATCCTATGAGATGAGCGAAGATGAGTTACAATTTTATTTAGAGAAATACAGTAATAATTTTACAGGTTTGATTAAACCAAAATATATTAAGTTAATCGATAGTTTAAGAAAGAAGAAATTAAAAAAATACAAAGATAATTATTGTGAATGGTATGCTTTATTATCTTTAGATGAAGCAGATGAAATAATGAAAACATATTTAGATTTTTGTATAATGAATAAGAGTTTTATATGGCATCAATAGAAATAAAATTAATAAAAATCTTCCTTGTTCAAGTATATGAATAGAAAACCAGGCGAAATCAAGGAGGAAAGCATGGGAATAAATATAATTTTTAATGATATTATATCATAGGAAGCACCTGCACCTACTAGTACAACTTTGCCATTCTATTAGGAAACATGTACAGATATGTAGTAGACACTATAAGCCAGCTTTCTTAGGTACTCATGGCAACAGAAACAGGTAATGGAACCTCCAAGGTAACCACTTACACCTATAGAAACGGACTGTATTATATGAGGGCACGGTACTACAATGTGGCAATCAAAAGATTTATCAATCAGGACGTTGTAGATGGAAGCATCACCAACAGCCAGAGCCTGAATAAGTTCTCCTACGTGCAGGGCAACCCAATCCGTCTGACAGACCCATTCGGATTATGCCCAGATATCAGCCTGACCAGAATCGGAATGTATCACTAGAGTTACTGTTCGCTGTAGGACTTTGCACTTGTTGCAAAGTCCGTAAGAATAAGTAGTGACAAAGAAGAATCCAGCCCTTTGCCGAAGGCGGACTCTAAATGGGCTGGATTTGTTGCTGTGAGCACCACAGGTGTGAACAGTAACGCACTAGACTTTCTTGGAATCATACCAGGGTTTGATGGCTGTGACGGAATCAATGCAGTATGGTACTTAATCGAAGGAGACTATGCAAACGCAGCCACCAGTGCAGTAGCCGCATTCCCACTGTTAGGAAGTATAATTGGAAGCGGAATCAAGTGGGGAGCCAAAGGAGTAGCCAATGCGGAGAAGATAGCAGACGGAATCAAGGCAGGAAGCAGAATCATAGGAAACGCAGGAGCCTTAATCCAGTCGGGCGGCCAGACATTAGAATCTGTTGGAAACCTGTATGACAGCTATGTAAAAGACGGAGAGGTTATAAGCTGGAAGAATGCAACCGACCTAATCACTCTGGGACTAAGCGTAGCCGGAATGGGAATGGCAGGAAAATCACTGGCGAAAGATGGAAAAGCCCTGAAAGCAGTTAGCAAGGGCAATTCGAAAGCTAAATCCGCCACTTAAAGCGAAGAATCCTAAAGATTGTTTTTATGGAGAAGGGCAATATTTATCTGATATTGTACCAGGTACAAAAACTCTAGCACAGTTATTACAGAGTTTTATACATAATTTTTTTCAAGGTAAGAAATTTTCACATTATGTTGAATAGATGTTACAGATTTAGAAGTAACTTTTGAAAGAGATAATGTTTTTTTTATATTAAATAAAGAACCATTAAACCTAACTGATAGAATAATTTCATTCGGAAAGGTGGGTGATTAATATGACATATATAAAAGTATCTTGGAAACATGACTTTCCAGATGAATCTATTCTTATATTTTCAGAATTAGATAATAACCAGAATGAAATTAGAAAAGTCGAAGTTTATAGGGGAAATTGGTGGAGATATGCTTGTGAATATGGAAATAAGAATGGAACATCGTTATCTGAATGTGAACTTCCAGAATTAAGTGTAATTAATGAAGATATACAATTTGAAGGGGTTGAAATTGAAAAAGATGAATTTGAAAAAGTATGGAAAAGGGCATTAGGTGAGAGATAATTCGTTGCACTATAATTTAACCTGAATTATTCACAGTAGCTTGCTTGTGTACAAAATCTACCGCAGTTTCCGTTGCAACTACATTCAATACTTTATTCTGTCAGGAGATTGCCTGAAAAAGGGCAGAATTCTCCTGTGAAAGTTTAAAAAGTTGAAAATTCTTGTGATAATAGTTAATTATCAGCCGCAAAATGTGTTTTTTAATTTTGATTAGAGCAGAAACCAGCTGGTACAGGCAGACGGAGTCAAATATGAGTATGATGCAGAAGGAAACTGTAGTGCCCAGATCAATACAGAGACAGGAGTACGAACTGAATATGTAACAGACACCATAAGACAGCTCTCCTAGGTGATTATGGTAATCAAAACAGGTAATGGCAATACATAAACTAAAAAATACATTGGACAATGTAGATTGGAAAAAGAAGAATATGTATATGGGCAGATTATGAAAAATAAATCAATGTTTAATGATAGCGAAATAGCAGTGTCAAAAGAATATATAATGAAGTTAAGGAGAAAGTAACATTAATGTCAAAAATATTAAAACCACAAGAAATAAATTTTGAAACGCACTTAAAAAAAGAAGATATAATAAATATTACAAAATTATTTCTCGGAAAGGAGATAGAAAACCATGAAATTAATGAAGAAAGTGTTCTATACTATACTTTCTCAGATACAGCACAAGAAGCTGTTTGGTGTATAGATGTTATTACAATAAGTACAAAAATTAGGTTTCCTGATGCATATGATACTCTTGTTATTTCTGATAAGGAAACACAGGTTCTTTATAGAAGAAATGACCATGGTGTACTATATGAAAAGTATGATAGGAATGGAAAAGTATTTTTTAACTTGTATCATGGATTGAGAAGTGATTAGGATTATATGTTTCTTCTGACAGTAGAATACAATATTTATTGATAGTTTGCCAATATAGTACCTATGGTGTACTAGGAAATAGGAAAAAAGACAGAATATGTAACAGACACCATAAGTCAGAGCTTCCAAGTGATTATTCCAACGGACTGTACTACATGTGTGCAAAGTATTACAATGATGCAACTGGCTTAATCACTCTGGGACTAAGCGTAGCCGGGATGGGAATGGCAGGAAAATCACTGGCAAAAGATGGAAAAGCCCTGAAAGCAATCAGTAAGGGGAATGTGAATGTAAAACCAGCAGCAGTGTGTAATTTGACAGCAAGCAGTGGTCAGTTTAAAATGGATTTGCAGATGTTTGCTAAGAAGAGTGGTAGTTTAACAATTAATGATAAGCTGTGGTATGAAAAGGTTCAAATAAAAATACTTTCATATGGAGAATGTTGGGAGAGTTTGCCTTTGGGGATGTCAGCACGACTTGAGTGTTATTGTAATAGTGAAGATTTGATGGATTTATTGTTGATTTTCTAAACATGGACATAAATTGTATTTAGTTGGTCTAAGGAGTTATTTTGCCCTATAAAAAAATAATTAATGGTAAAAGGAAGGGGATTTTATGGATGTTTTTGAGAGACATTTTAACTTGTTAAGAAAAAGTGAAAAAATTTTTAATACATATTATAAGGATAATACAATTGGAATCCCCATGCCTGAAACTTATGATGAAGATATTTTAAAGAAAGGAAAAGCGTTATTATCGAAAATTCAGGCTGAGTATTTTCGGCAAGTGCGTTCTATGCATTACTGGAATGTCCTAGATAAGGAACTAGGGGATTTAGAATATTTAGATTGGCTGGTATGTCTAGAAGAAAGAGTTTTGTTAGTCTATGTTATTCCGTTATTTTCAAGGGTATTAGAAAAGTTTCCCATGTTGTATGGGGGCAATAGAGAATGGCAGGTTTTGTATGAAATAACAACAATAGATAAAAATATATGGATAGAATATCCTAAATGGAAGATATACTTGCAAAAAATGATTTGTGATTCTGTTTTTGTAAAAGATGTTAAAAGCTCAATTAATAAGGAATATTTATATCAATTTGAAAAGTTTATTTTTTAATAAGAAGTACCATCCTGCTGACCAATGAACAGGAAGAAAAAGAAGAAAGTTTTGGTGAGATGTCGTTCCAGGTTCTAATCGTTTTTAGGGACATCATACAATTTTTCCAAATTAAAGAAATGACAGTAAATGAATTTAATGAGTTGTATCTGTCATTGCCATGGGAATATGGGGGAAATAACAAATGATTGATATATATGAAAAGAGGATAATTAATGATATAGAAACCATTCAAGAGGGATGTTGTTATAATTTAGTGAATATAGATAAATCCCCTAAAGAGATAGCATATCAAATCTTACAAAAGCTATTAGAATGGGCTTGTCAACCACAGAATATGACAGCAATAGCAATAGCTCGTAAAAAGATAAGAGAAATCAATAAAGATTGGTTAAATGAAAATTTTTTAGAAGTTATTGAAGATTGCATTGATCTTTCTGATGAATGGGAATACAGACGATTGCTGGAATTGGTTGTTGATGTGCTTCCTGAGATGAAAGGGCATATTTTAGAACTTGGTATAGATTCTGAAAATGAAGAAATCAGAGAGATTGTTGAAGATTACAAAGAAATATGATTAAAAATTATTGTCTGTTCAGAACCCCTCGTTCGGATTTTTCCAGAATATACATAATATTTAATTAAAGGAGAGATTTTATGAATGTAGAACAACTTATATATGCAATACAAAAAAGACCAGGTATGTATGTTGGATGAATGGAATTAGAACCTATTGTTCACTTTATTAATGGATTTATGTTAAACAATTTTGTTTCAAGAAGAGTAGATATTGTTGAAAAGAAATTTAAAGAAGAATTTCATGATTGGGTAAGAGAGCAGTTAGAAAAAAGATACAACATAGAACTTGAAGAACATCACAATTATTTGTTTTATATTACTGAAGTGAGTCAGAACTCAGAAGAAGAGTTAAATATATTTTTTGAACTTTGTAATGAATTTTTCAGAGAATTTTATAAGAAAGAGAATGGTTAAATTTACCAAGATCATACTCTAAAACTTCTAACTCTCTAAACAAAGCCCTAAAAGCAATCAGCCAAGGCAATGTGAATGTGAAACCAGCGTCAGAGAGTAATTTGACAGCAAGTAGTGGTCGGTTTAAGATGCACTTGCAGATGTTTGCTAAGAAGAGTGGTAATGAGAACTTAGTACAAATAGAGTATGAGAATGGATATTTGATAGATTTAGGTTGGTATCCAGAATATGATAGTCATGGAGAATTGATAGTGCAGGTGATAAAAAATTACGATTGGGAGTCTGATTTATAAGGATTCTAATCCGTGGATATTCCCTCGATAAAGAAAGGTTATAATGATGGAAAAATATGATTTAGATAGTAAAAAAATGTATTTTGAAAAAAATTAGGTTTTAAAAGCTCATTGTTTACACTAAAAAATGAAATGGGTAATATTATAGCAACCTATTTACCTTATAATTTAGAGTTTGTATATATTCCAGAAGGAGTATACAATAAAGGTTTTTCGGATGAAGAAAAGTGTCAGGCTAGAAAGATAAGTAAAGAGATATCTTTTGGAGAGACTGAGATGGAATTTGAAAAGGCGGTTCAAGTATCTGATTTTTTAGTTACTAGGACTCCAATTTTAAATTCATTTGCCAACAGATATATTGATTTTGAGTATTTTAAAGGAGAAGAAAACTTTGCTGCATATTTAAAAAAAGAGAGTGTTGATTCTTTGTGCCAACAACTTAATTTAAGATTACCAACAGAAGTGGAATGGGAATACTTTGTCCGTGCAGGGAGTACAGATTTATTTTCGTTTGGAAAAGAATTACCAAATGAAGACGAATTGAACAAATGGTTAAGTTTTGACTTTACTGATTTAAATTGTATTAATTGTAATGGATTTGGAGTATATGGCATTTATACAGGAGAGTGGTGTAGTGATTATTACAAAGAAAATAGTTACTCACCCAAAACAGAAGAATTTGTGATTAAAGGTGGTAGAGCATATTTTTGGCCATGGCAAGAAAATGAGTGGATTTGGTGTATGTCAGCAATGAGAATGTCTTCAAAAGGATTAATAGATGGTGAATGCGGTTTTAGATTAGTGTATGATTTGAATTAAATATCCAGCTTCATTACAAGAGAAAAGGCTATTTAGTAAAAGTAACCAATATTTATGATGAGCACAGAAGAGTTATTCTGCAAAAGGATGCCAAAGGAAAAAGTATAAAGTTTGCCTATGAGGAAGATAAAAAAACAGGAGAACTGGCAGTTACCATTACAAACAGGGACGGCAACACCGGGAATGTATTCGAATCATAGATATACAGAGTCAGGAGTACCAGCATTATATTTTAGTAGTGGTAAAAAAATTGTTAAAGCAGAACTTGGAAATTATGATGTTACTCATGCTATTGGTCGATATGTATATAGTAATGGATATAACGGAATTATAGCACCTTCTGCAAGAGCAGACGGAGGGGTAAATATTATTCTATTTAATACAAAAGGAGTGAAATAAGTCATGGATATGGTTGATTTTTTTTCGAATGAGTATAACGAAGAACAATGGATTAACTATACAAGGTGTTTTAAAAAATCTAATATACATATCGAAGGTATTCCGCAAGACATTGTTAATGCAGTAGTAACAATTTTAGGTGATGATGTTGGGTATAAATGGTTATGTACACCACTTCAGAAATTTAATGAAAAAAATGTTTTAGATTTGCTGGAAACAACGAAAGGAGAAAGAGCATTAAAAGCTTTTATTATGCGACTTCCAAATTAGTTGTAGCTTAATTATGTATCAATATAATGAAACTCAAAGTGCGATCAGTATGTGTATTAATAGCATGGGTGGTCAGTATGTAAGGAAATAGCCATGTTGTCAAGAGAGGTAGTAATACTTGAAAGATTTTAAATGTAGGAGTAGGAGATAATCCAATTCCTTGTGCAACCAATATTGATATTAATCTAGGTGCATCAGGAGTGCTATTTGGAGATGTGAATGATTTGAGTCAATTTGCATCTGGTCAGTTTGACCATGTAATAGCATTAAATCCACATAATTATAATCTTTTAGATAGTGATGTACCATGTGTCTTGAAGGATGGCGGAATAATGAGTGTTACTGGGAATTATAGTAATAAGTCTTTTAATAAAATCTATAAAGCATCTCCAGAAGCTTTAAGACAAGCTGGATTCGAGATAGTATCGAAAGGTGATGCAGAAAGTGTTTTTAAAAAGTATGGAGGAAAAGTAACAGGTGGTGCTAGAGAAATAAAAGGCATACCTTTGCAAATAATTTTGAGGAAAGTTGGTGGACAATGAAGCAAATAGATGTAACTGGTGAAAGATTTGATTTTGTAGATTACTCAGAAGGAAATATTTTTTTCGATACCTTTTCAGAAAGAGAAACATTTGTGATAAAAGTTTGGGGTGCTACATTGATGCATGAATTGGAAATTGATGAACAGAACATTTATGTTGCGGCTATGTCAGACTTAGTTTTTGAAGATGTTGCATATATTTCTGTCAATTATGGAATATATGCAAATGAGGAAGGTACAAAATTTATAAAAAATATAGATGGTAATTCTACTGACATGCAATTAGTATTAGGTAAAAAGGAAAATTTTAGTGACTACACAGAATACATGATAGGAGGAATTTTAGGTAGATATGCAGGGTATGGTGAAGTTACAATTTATTGCAAAGGCAAAATAAAATTAATATACAATGAAAAGGCATTAATTAGTGCAACAGAATTTTGCTTAAATACTGAAAAATATAGATTTCATTAATTGTTTAATTAGAGTATTCGTTATGCTAAAACTTTACCAGAATTCAAAAAGTGAAAGTAACTTATAAAAAAGATTTCCATTCAACCTCCTAGACTGTTATATTTATAGTACTCAAATTTCTGTTAAGTTTGAAATAATGAGATTTCAATCTAGGTTTGGGGGTGGGGGTATAAGCACTAAAGACGGTGAAGGTAGGGATAGTACTGGATTTGCGTTGCTTTCTGGTCAAAAACTTGACACTATTATGTAGAAAGTAGAGGTGAATAAGATGATATTACAAGAAATATATGCGAATAAAAAAGTACATATTGACAATATGGCTTGCATTCTTGTGGACTATGATTTATTCTTTGATGGTAACTGTTCAGAACCATGAACAGTTATGTTCTAAGCCCATGAAATTCGCCTTCGGCGAAGGGCTTAGAACAATCAAAATTTACATTTTGCTACATAAACACGCAGTAAATGCGTGTTTCTACCTGAATAGTTACTTTTGATGAACAGTTAGGAAAATATAATTGCTTTTCTATAGATGAAGAGGATGAATTAGAAAAAATAAAAGAAGTTTGCTATAAACTTATGCAATTAGGTGCTAAAATTTATGTTTTTGCCTATAGTGAGGATGAAAATTTATTAGGCGAAAAGTATATTTATGCAGATTGTTTATGGATTGATACAAGATTGACGATAAAGGATTTAAGTGAATTTTTTGTAAAAAAATATAAGAGTATTGAACCAAGTGATATTTCTTTAATTAAAGATACAGGATATAATCAAAATGATTTATTTTTCTTTAAGTTAACAGGGGAAGTAGTAAAATTTAAGGAAATAATAGATAAAACTATTTTGGAAAATATAAAAAGTTTATATTGGGACTAAGTGTATTATAGAGCTGATTACAAAGAAGAAGATCCTTTTGCAGCAGCAATAAAAGACGTATTAGAAAAAACTAAGAAATAGGAGAGATAGTATTAGTATGAATAGAAAACAAGCAATTAAAATTATAGCTTCTGATAAGATTGAAAATCTTTCTATAGAGGATAGAGAGTTGATTATCTATAATGCATGGGGACTAGACAAAACTGATGAAGAATTTCATTTATTACCCCCTAATTTAAAAAAAGAACTTTTAAATTTTGACGAACCACAACATGATGTTGTATCTTCTGAATACGATGAACTGGTTAAAATATCCTGTGAATCAAGTTATGATGAATATTCAAATGAGCAACTGGCAGTTATGGCATCAAGTATTTTAAGAAAAAGAGTATTTGTTGATGGAGAAAATCCTAAAATGTATCCTTGTCCATGTTGTGGAAAAGAAACACTTTCAATTCGAGGAGAGTATGATATTTGTTCTAATTGTAATTGGGAGGATGATGGGAATGAAGATGAAGATATGTATAGTAGTGCTAATCATATGACATTGAAACAAGGTAAAAAGAATTATTTATTGTATGGTAGGGTAGAATAACAAATCTTTATTAAAGATTACTTGATTGTGGAGGAAACCTAAAAAAAGACACCAGATGGACCATATTCGTCATGGCATACAATACATCAAAGATATTGGAGGTAAAAAAATGAGAGAATATATTGATTTTACATCTGAAATACCTTTTGATAAAATGGAAATGTTATTAGAGTTAGGAAATGAATTTTCCTTTGATCCTTCTTCTAGTGTAGAGAGTGAAGAGTATTTTTTAAAATTGTTATCAAAATATCAAAATGAGGCTGGTGATTTAGTAACTTTAATAAGAAAACATATAAAAAAAGATTTTAGAGTATTAGATAAAAAACCTAGATGGATACAAGATCCAGAGTGGCAATTTAATAATGGAAGACCAATGGAATTTGTTGGACAGATAGAGATAAAACGAGAGAAAATCGGATTACATGATGATGTAATATTTTATGTATTTTGGGATATAGAAACAGGCATAACAAAAACGATTATACAAATTGCTTAGATTTAATAATATGAAAGCATATAAA
>CAMWUK010000142.1 GCA_947177415.1 uncultured Clostridiaceae bacterium | reverse complement strand
TTTTCTTACGAAACACGCAGTAAATGCGTGTTTCTACCTGAATAGTTACTAAAATTCTTTCTTTTCTATAATTCCTATACTTATCTTGCAGGAAATCACATAAAATATAAGTACCACCAGCAATATAAGGAAGGAAATAGTTGCCATGTTCATGTCCGGTAATACACTCACAATATCCAAAAGAACTGTTCCAACTTGAAAGATTTCCTCTCTTAAAAAATATGCAATTCCAAAAATCCCACCCATTACTCCAAAAAGAATAGCTCTGCCTTTTTCTGGTCCAAACTTAAGGACACAAGGAAGCATTACACCAACCATGCCAAGTCCTACAGACATTAGTATTATAGATGTCCCCAATATTTCTGATATAGATATCTCTTCTTTCCAATTAAAAACAAATTGTATTCCCATGCTTATAACACATACACAAAAAGCAATCAACAAACCAAACAAATATTTTTCTTTTACATAATCTTTCCGTTGTATTGGCAGTGTCATTAAATAACTATAGCCATTTTCAAATTCGTCATAATACACAGTAGTGATAACGAACATAGTACATAATATAATCAAATATGCTGTCGCAAAAGCAACACCAGAAGTAACACTTAATATTATCCAAACTACCAGATTCGTTCCAAAAATCTTTTTTTGTACCCGTGCTAACTCTAAATCTTTTATAAGTAAACCTTTCATGCACTTTCTCCTCCGTTCATCATAGATATCAAATCATCAATACCACCTTTTTCAATGGCAATATCCGGGTAATTATCTAAGTAAAACTGCTTTTGGTTTGTCAGGCAACTGTAACCCCAGCTTTCTTTTTTCACTTTTAGTAAATATTGCTTATCCATTTTTTCATATACTTCTTTTGTTATTTTTAACAAAGCATAACTATCAAGCAACACATCTGTGTCTTCCTGTAAAATAATGTTTCCATTATGAATCATATAAATCTGGTCACACAATTTCTCTAAATCCGAAGCAATATGAGAACTAATCAAAATGGAACACTTCTCATTCTTTTCCATATAATCCCGCAGCATATCCAGTACTTCTTCTCTGGCAATCACATCCAATCCCGAAGTCGGCTCATCTAATATCAATAATTCTGCCTTGTGTGACAATGCTATAAGAACATTTAGTTTTGCTTTCATTCCTGTAGAAAATTCTTTGATTTGTTTTTTTATTGGTAATTCAAAATGCTTACAAAGATTTAAAAATTCCTTCTTGTCAAACGCTTCATACTCCGCTTCTAAAATATTTGAAATAGACCGTATATTAAGATAGCCGCTAAAACCAGAATTAGAAAGGATGACACCAATTTTTTGTTTATCCTCTGCTGTAAGATTTACTATATCTTTTCCGAAGATTTTAATTTCTCCACTATCTTTAGAAATCAATCCTAAGACACTTTTAAATGTTGTTGATTTACCTGACCCATTTCTCCCAACTAGTCCGGTAATGCATCCTGATTCCACTTTTAATGTACATGCAAGAGAAAATCCATCATAATTTTTCTTTAAGTTTGTTACTTCAAGCATATTATCCCTCCATAATCATATTAAATAGTTCCCGGATTTCTTTGTTATCCATTCCATATCCCTTTCCTTTTGAAACTGCCTTTTCCAAGTCCTGCTCCACCTCTTTTATCTGTTCTTCTTTCAGAAGTTGTGTATTGGCGGCTGTTACAAAAGTACCCTTTCCATGAACGGTAACAGTAAATCCTTCTGCTTCTAAATTGTCGTATGCCTTCTTCACTGTAAGGGCACTGATTTTTAATTCCTTTGATAAACCTCTTACCGATGGCAGAATTTCATCGGCTTTAAGCGTTCCATTTACAATTGCTGTTTTTATCTGATCCATAATTTGTTCATAAATTGGCACCATGGATGAGTGATTAATTATAATATGCATATTCTTTCCCTCCATCTATAAACAGTATATAACAGTATATAACTGTTGTCAACTGTTTTATACTGTTATACTATAACAGTTCAGCCATGTCATTCATATTTTGCCAGAATATACAACATGACTAAAAGTATTATAAATTGGATGGCTGAACTATTACAAAAAAGAGTAATAATTTGACGAACATTCGTTTGCATTTTTTCTATTTTTATGTTATGCTAACAGTTGGAAAATATTTTGTTACAGTTTGCACCATAAATGTGAACTATAACGGTTACTGTTCACAGGTAGTACTTTGCACTTGCTGCAAAGTACGTAAGAACAAGTAATGGTAGAGAAGAATCCAGCCTTTTGCCAAAGGCGAATTATAATAGGCAGGATTCCGTTACTGT
The DNA here is from genome assembly GCA_947177415.1 of uncultured Clostridiaceae bacterium. Taxonomy (GTDB): domain Bacteria; phylum Bacillota; class Clostridia; order Lachnospirales; family Lachnospiraceae; genus CAG-411. The sequence continues at coordinate 8,428 of CAMWUK010000142.1, read as the reverse complement.
TTGCACCGCAGGTGTGAACAGTAACCTATAACGAATTTTCCATAGAAGGATAACTTTGATTTTTAATAGCTGTAGTAATAACATTATATAATTATGGAGGTTATGAAATGGGACAATATGATGGAAGCCAGATTGTGGTTTTAGAAGGTTTAGAAGCTGTCCGTAAGCGGCCTGGTATGTATATTGGAAGTACTGGCAAACGGGGTTTGCATCATTTAATTTGGGAAATTTTAGATAATAGTATTGATGAACATTTAGCTGGATTTTGTTCAAAGATAAATATCACCTTACAAAAGGATGGAGGTGTCACCATTAAAGATAATGGCCGTGGTGTACCAGTGGATTTACACCCAACTAAGAAAATTCCAACTGTGCGTGTGGTTTACACGATTCTCCATGCTGGTGGAAAATTTGACAACACAGTTTATAAGGTATCAGGCGGTCTGCATGGTGTAGGTTCTTCGGTTGTGAATGCTCTTTCTTCCAAAATGAAAGTAGAAATCCGGAGGGATGGAAATATATATCAAGATGTTTACGAAAATGGTGGCCATCCTGTTACAAAACTAGTAAAAGGACAATTACCAATAATTGGTAACTGCAAGAAATCAGATACTAGTACTACGGTTACTTTCTATCCAGACGATAGTATATTTGAGACAGTGGTCTTTAAGAGTGATATTATTAAGAAAAAATTAAAAGAAATTGCTTATTTGAATAAACATCTACAGATTAATTTTAAAGACGAACATACTGGTGAAGAAATTACCTATCAGGAAGAATTTGGTATCCAGAGTTTTGTCCGTTATTTAACCCGGGAGGAAACTGTTTTACATGAGGATGCAATTTACATTGAGGGAAGAAGCGGAGACATTGAGGTCGAAGTTGCTTTTCAGTATACAAATAATTATTCTGAACAAATTAATGCCTTCTGTAACCGCATCAATGTAGTAGATGGAGGCACATTGGTTACTGGTTTTAAGACTGCTCTTACCAGAGTAATGAACCTTTATGCCAGAGAGCTTGGTGTGTTAAAAGATAAAGATGAAAATTTTGATGGAAAAGATATCCGTAATGGTATTTTTGCTATTATTTCCATTAAGCATCCTGACCCACAATTTGAGGGCCAGACCAAAACGAAACTTGGTAATACTGATGCAAAAAGTGCTGTAGATGATGTATTCTCCACAGAAGTCCAACGGTATTTTGATAAGAATATCGAGGTTCTGCGTTGTATCCTAGAGAATTCCATGAAGTCATATAATGCCAGAAAAGCCAGTGATAAAGCTAGAAATGCTGTATTAAAACAACTTCATGATGTAGATACCCGCAGCAAACTTGCTTCCTGCTCTTCTAAAAAAGTAGAGGAATGTGAAGTTTACATTGTAGAGGGAGATTCTGCTGGCGGTACAGTAAAGACTGCGAGAAACCGTAAAACACAGGCCGTTCTTCCCCTTCGTGGCAAGATTTTAAATGTAGAAAAGGCAACCCTTGAAAAGATTCTTCTTAATAATGAAATCAAATCTATGATTGCTTCTTTTGGATGCGGGATTGGAGATGAATTTGATATTACCAAACTCCGGTATGATAAGATTATTATTCTTACAGATGCTGACGTAGACGGGGCACATATTAGTACCTTACTCCTTACCTTCTTCTATCGTTTTATGCCACAATTAATTACAGAAGGTAAGATTTACCGTGGTCTTCCACCGCTGTACCGTGTAGAATATGAAACAACAGATGATACAAAGAAAAATGATACCACCAAAAAGAAAACCGGACGTAAAAAGACCAAAAAGTCTCAATATATTTTTAATGACTTTGAACTGGAAAAATTCAAAAAAATTCCGGGAAACAAACTCCTCAATGTACAACGTTACAAAGGTCTTGGTGAAATGGATGCTGAACAGCTCTGGGAGACTACTTTGAATCCGGAAACCAGAATCCTTGCACAGGTTTCCATTAGTGATACTGTGGAAGCAGATGAAATTACTACAACCCTTATGAGCAGTAATGTTCCACCTCGTCGTGCATTTATTATGGAAGAAGCAAAATATGCAAATCTGGATATATAATGATAAGATAAGAAAGGATAACTGTCCAGAACCATGAACAGTTACGTTTAAGCCCATGAAAATTCGCCTTTGGCGAAGGGCTTAAACATTGTAAAATTCACTTTTTCTTACGAAACACGCAGTAAATGCGTGTTTCTACCTAAATAGTTATAAGAAAGGATACTTTTATAGTTTTGGTATAAATTATGGAAAATATTATTCAAATTGATTTTTCAGAAGAAATGAAAAACTCCTATCGTGATTACGCTATGAGTGTAATTATAGCCCGTGCCTTGCCTGATATCCGGGATGGCTTAAAACCTGTACAACGAAGAATTTTATATGCCATGAGTGAATTGGGACTTGCTCCTGACCGGCCTCACAGAAAAAGTGCCCGTATTGTGGGAGATACTATGGGTAAATATCATCCTCATGGTGACAGTTCTATTTATGATGCTCTGGTACACATGACAGAAGATTATTCTCTATCTATTCCACTTGTGGATGGACATGGCAATTTTGGTTCTATTGATGGTGATGGTGCTGCTGCAATGCGTTACACTGAGGCTCGTCTTTCCTTTGGTGCCAAAACCATGCTGGACAACTTAGATAAAAATTTAGTAGAGTTCATTCCTAACTTTGACGAAAGTGAAAAAGAACCAACAGTCCTTCCTGCTATGATACCAAATCTGCTCATCAATGGAACGACTGGTATTGCGGTAGGTATGGCTACCAATATTCCACCTCATAATCCTTCTGAGGTGATAGATGGCGTTATTGCCTATATGGACAGACCTTCTATTTCCATTGAGAAACTTATGGAATATATTCCGGCTCCGGATTTCCCAACAGGGGGTATCATTGTAAATCAAGCAGATATCCCGGATATTTACCGTACTGGAGAAGGCAAATTAAAAATTCGCGGAAAAGTAGAGATTGAAAAAGGTGACGCTGGCAGAGAAAACATTGTTATTTCTGAGATTCCTTATACTGTAGCAGGAAATAAATCGAAACTTGTAGAGAATCTTGCTGCACTAATGAAAGACCGTGTATTTGATGAGATTTATGATGTAAGGGATGAATCTTCCAAGGAAGGTATCCGTATTGTTATTGAGGTAAAAAAAGACCGTAATATTACAAATCTGCTAAATGGTCTTTATAAAAAGACAAGCTTAGAAGATACTTATTCGGTAAATCTTCTTGCAGTCAAAGACCAACAGCCAATTACATTTAATCTAAAATCTATGATTGAGGAATTTGTACTGTTTCAAGAGGAATTGTATACAAAGGAGTATACACATCTCCTTCAGAAAGCAAGACAACGGCTTGAAATTGTCAACGGTTTAATCCGTGCAACAGACTTAATTGATTTGATTATTGAAATTCTTCGCGGAAGTACATCTATTAAACAAGCAAAAGCCTGCCTTATGCATGGAGATATCACAGATATCAATTTCAAAAGTAAGACATCTTCTAAAACTGCACAGACTCTTGATTTTACAGAACGTCAGGCAGATGCCATTCTTTCTATGCAGCTTAGCAAATTGATTGGCTTGGAAGTGTTAAAACTCCATGATGAAGGAGACTCTCTTGCAAAAGATATTCAAAAATATGAAATTATTTTATCGAACAAGAAAGAACTTTACAAAGTAATCAAAAGCCGTCTTCGTGAATACAAGAAATTATTTGCTGCTCCAAGAAAAACACTTCTTACTAATAGCAAAAATGAGAGTTATGTAGAAGAAGTAAAAGAAGAGGATTTATATGTTTTAATTGACCGTTTTGGTTATACAAAAACTTTAGATGCTGCTACTTACGGAAGAACCAGTGAAACTACGAAAGCAGAACATTCGCATACTATCTCCATGAAGAATACGGATAAACTTTGTGTGTTTACCACAGAAGGAAATATGTATCAGGTAAAAGGCATGAGCCTTCCAAAATGCCGTGCAAAAGACAAAGGAACATTAATTCATTCTCTATGTAAACTGGAAAGAGAAGAAGTACTTGCTTATTTTAGCTTTGAAGAGTTATTTGACAGTATGCTCTTATTCACTACGAAAAATGGTTTTATAAAATTGGTATCTGGTGCAGAATTTGAAACCAACCGTTCTGTGATTGCTTCAACAAAGTTAGAAGAAGGGGATAAGATTGTTTCTATTACCCAGTTATCCGCCAGCGATATGCTTGCAAATGACAGAAAGGTTATTATCTTAACAAAAGATGGTTTATCTCTCGGTTTCCAATTAAACGAGGTATCCCAGCTAAAACGTGGCAGCCGTGGCGTAAAGGCGATTTCTCTTACTGGAGATGACTTTGTTGTATTTGGTACTGCTGTAGCCCCGGATACAGAAACATTTACTTACAATGATATAACCTATAGTGCTAAAAAGGTAAAGAACCGGAGACGTTGTGCAAAAGGTCAGAAAACAAATTTATCTATAGATTAGTTTTAAGATATTCTGCCACTTCAATGAGAAGTAGCAGAATATTTTTTACTCTTCTTGTTTATTTGTTCCTTCTATTACTGATAATATTGCATTCTTTAATCCCTTTTTTACTGGTTTTACCTTCATAAGTATCTCTTTTGGCAAGTTAATCACGCTCATTTTTTTCTGTGTTCCACCATATTCTCCATCTAAAGTCCAAGAAACATCTTTCTCACAGTTAAACCGGACAGCATCGGTATGAAAAAAGTATAACCGTTCTGATTGCAAATCCCTAGTTAATAATGCATTAATGGTAAGTTGTAACTCAATAGGATTATTTGGTTTTTTCACTAATATTACTTCAAAATATCCATCCTGCAAATCTATGGTATCACTATTTTTCAGATTCATGCCCCCAACGGAACGGGTATTGGATACCATACCAAAGATAAAACTATCTTCATAGTAATGTTTATTTCCAGATTTGTTTTGATATTCTACTTTCATATCATAACTTTCAATATTGACAATTCCCTTAATTCCCTCAAGAATATATGCCAAATGCCCCAACATATTTTTTGTACCTTGAGGTGTATCGTATGCAACATTGGTAAACACACCAAAGGCTGCTACATAAGCAAAATATCCTGTATTTGCTTTTCCAACATCACACCAGAATTTTTCTCCCTCTAAAATCCCTTGTGCTGCTTCTAAAGGATTCTTAGAAATCTTTAAAGTATTTGCAAAATCATTGGTGGTTCCTGTAGGAATGTATCCAAAATAAGGTCTTTGCTCTTTGTCTACTTCCATTAGTCCATTAAAGCTTTCATTCAGTGTTCCATCCCCACCAGCTGATACTACCATATTATATTTATGCCCTGTTTTTGCAATCGTTTCATAAGCATCTTTTGCATGTTGGGTTGGCCGTACTACAATTTCCATATCAGTTTTTGCAAAAACATCTAAAATATCTGCTAATTTATTTTTTATTTGTTCTTTTCCAGAATGTGGATTGAAAATAAATAATATTTTTTTTCTATTTTCCATAAATTTTACCTTCTTCTTATATGTTCCAAACATTTCTTTTCATGCATACAAACTTTATATTATTATACTCACTTATACTCATGCTTATCTCCTCAATTATTCAAAGCAAATTTTTGTAGTTTCGCAAACATTGTTTGTATACAATAATATAATTCACACTTTGTGTTGATTATATCATATTTTTTATCTATGATAGTATAATTTATTTTCAGAATGCATAACACCTCCTCTCTAATAAATAGAAAGGAGGTGTTCCAAACAGTTGTTGATTTTTATCCTTTATTCCCATGAAGCAACGAGCCAAGTACGAGCTTGCTCGCATTTGGCAACTGCCGCGAGGGTCAAATCCCCCGCCCCTTGGGGCGAACTTGCTAAAAAGAAGCTAGGTCATGCCCCGTAGCTTGCTGTGGGGTATTTGACTTAAGAGTATAGTCTACTCTATTATTATTTTATTACTCTAACCTTTAATACACCATCAATTGCAGAAATCTTACTTACAATCTCATCGGATGCCGTTGCAGATGTATCAATAACAGAGTATGCATAATCGCCTCTTGTTTTGTCAATCATATTGTCAATATTAATACCAGCATCAGAAAATACTGCGGTAAACTGTGTCAACATATTTGGTACATTCTTATGACAAATAGAAACACGACCTGCAGAACCACAAACACCTGCATCACATGCTGGATAATTTACAGAGTTTTTAATATTTCCATTTTCAAAGAAATCAACTAGTTCATTTACTGCCATAACAGCACAGTTATCTTCTGATTCTGCGGTTGATGCACCTAAATGAGGGAATGCAATGACATTCTTTGCTTTAGCAGTTTTAGCAGTTGGAATATCTGTTACATACTTTGCAATCTTTCCACTATCCAAAGCTGCAATCATATCATCATCATTTACTAATACATCTCTTGCAAAGTTAAGAACAATTGCCCCATCTTTCATCATGTCCATAGCCGCTTTATTAATCATGCCTTTTGTGCTGTCAAGTGCTGGAACATGTACCGTAATAAAATCACACTCTTTGAAAATTTCCTCATTAGACTTTACAATCTTTACACTTCTGGATAGATTCAATGCATTTTGTACAGATAAGTATGGATCACATCCGATTACTTCCATACCTAAATGTGTTGCAGCATTAGCAACTAAAACACCGATTGCACCTAGACCAATTACTCCTAGCTTTTTGCCTTGAATTTCTTTTCCTGCAAAAGCTTTTTTGGCTTTCTCCATATCTTTTCCAATATTGTCATTATCTTTGTTCTCATCTACCCAGTTCATTCCGCCTTTGATGTCACGGGAAGCAAGCATAAGTCCTGCAATTACTAATTCCTTTACACCATTTGCATTTGCTCCAGGTGTATTAAATACTACAATTCCCTTATCTGCACATTTGTCCAGAGGAATGTTGTTTACACCAGCACCAGCTCTTGCTACTGCCTGCAAATTATCGGACAATTCTAAATCATGCATCGCAGCACTTCTTACTAATACTGCATTAGCATCTGCAAAATTATCTGTTTTTTCATAATTATCTGTTAATAAATCCAAACCACAAGCTGCAATTGGATTTAAACAATTCACTTTAATCATCTTTCTTCACCTTTCTATGTTACGCATCTGCCAATACTTATTTTTACGTACTTTGTGGCAAGTACAAAATAATACCTTAAACAGTTCTATGCGTTCTTATTTTCAAATTCCTTCATGAAAGCAACTAACTTCTCCACTCCTTCTTTAGGCATAGCGTTGTAAATACTTGCTCTCATACCACCTACTGTTCTGTGTCCCTTTAAGTTTTCAAATCCTGCCTCTTTTGCTTCTGCAACAAATTTTGCATCTAAATCTTTGTCACCTGTTACAAAAGGAACATTCATAAGTGAACGGTCTTCTTTGCGGACAGTTCCTTTAAACATCTTACTCTGGTCTAAGAAATCATAAAGAACTTTGGCTTTCTCTTCATTTTTCTGTTTCATTACCTCAAGACCACCCATTTTCTTTAACCACTTGAATACTTTTCCACAAATGTAGATACCATAACAAGGTGGTGTGTTATATAAGGAATCATTATCTGCCTGAGTCTTATATTTTAACATAGTAGGTGTTCCTTCTAGTACATCATCAGAAATCAAATCTTCACGAATAATCACAATAACTACACCTGCAGGTCCAATATTCTTCTGTACACCACCATAAATAATACCATATTTTGTTACATCTACTGGTTCAGATAAGAAGCAGGAAGATACATCAGAAACTAAAGTCTTACCCTTTGTGTTTGGTAATGTTTTAAATTTTGTACCGTAAATGGTGTTATTCTCACAAATATATACATAATCTGCATCTTCACTAATTGGTAAGTCAGAACAATCTGGAATATAAGAAAATGTCTCATCTTCAGAAGATGCAACGGCATTTACTTTTCCATATTTCTGTGCTTCCTGATAAGCTTTTTTCGCCCACTGTCCAGTAATAATATAATCAGCAACTTTATTCTTCATAAGGTTCATTGGAATAGCTGCAAACTGCTGGGAAGCTCCACCCTGTAAGAACAATACTTTATAGTTGTCTGGAATATTCATCAAATCTCTCAAATCCTGTTCTGCTTCTTTGATAATTGTATCATAAGCTTTGGATCTATGGCTCATCTCCATAACAGACATTCCTGTTCCTTTATAATCTAACATCTCCTCTGCGGCTTCTTTTAATACTTCTTCCGGTAATACTGCCGGACCTGCTGAAAAGTTATAAACTCTTCCCATTTGTAAATCCTCCTTTAATTTCACTTTTCGTGTATATTTACTATGAAAGTCCTGACAAACGGCTGCATTTCGTGCAAGCTTGCTTGCAAAGAAATGTAGACATTTGGCTGGCTAAACTGTA
>CAMWUK010000141.1 GCA_947177415.1 uncultured Clostridiaceae bacterium | reverse complement strand
ATTAGCAGAAGAATTGGTGGAATGCATTTTACATAGCTGAATTGTTACAAATTTTTCTTTATATTTAGTTATTCTTGTAGTAATATAACATCATTTAGCCGAGATTACTGCATCAGGAATATAAGCCTAAAACTGTTAAAAGAAAAATTGACAAATTTCAAATTTTGAGATAGGAGGAATTTTTAATGATAAGCATAGAAATAAAAAATGTCACTAAGACCATACATAAACAGACGGTCATTCAGGATGTATCGGCCTCCATGCAATCTGGGAAAATATATGGTTTTCAAGGTATAAATGGCTCTGGAAAGACTATGCTGATGAGGTTGATTTCTGGGCTGATCCGCCCTACTCATGGAAGCATACATATAAATGGAAAGGTTCTGGGAAAGGATATTACCTTCCCGGAAAGCATTGGCTTGTTTTTGGAAAACCCTGCGTTTTTGGGAACTTACTCAGGCTTTCAAAATTTAAAAATGCTTGCCTCCATCCAAAATAGAGTGGATGACACAAGAATTCGTGATACTATTTCCTCTGTTGGATTGAATCCTGATGACAAGAAAAAGTACCGTAAATATTCTTTAGGTATGAAACAGCGATTAGGTATTGCTGCTGCTATTGTAGAAGAACCAGAGATTGTTATTTTGGACGAGCCAACAAACTCTTTGGATACCGATGGTATTGAGTTGGTAAAAACAATCCTTGTCTCTCAAAGGGAACGAGGTGCTTTGGTAATTATTTCCTGCCATGATCTTTCTATACTACAAACGATGTCGGATGAGATTTTATTGTTGGAATCCGGTCGTATTGCAAAACATTTAATAGCACCTGATTTTATCTGATTGCTGGATGAAAGGAGAAACAATGAAAAAAATATTACTTATCTCATTGAATATTATCTTAATACTTGTTTGGGGAGTGCGATTCTATTTAGTGAACCAAGACATTGACATCCCTATTGTTCAGGTGTTCCCAAAAGGAATAGAAGTTCCGGTTGAAAAAGATTTCTTTATCAATTCAGATGAGGATATGGATGGTTATACCATTACTGTTTTGGATGCAGAGTTATTGTCTGTAGAAGACTTTCTAAAACACTATAATGTGATGGAACAAGCGGAACTCCTTGGAAATTTTACTGATTATATCTATATGGTTAGGGTTACCATTGGCAATCAAAACAATCCTTTTGTTAACGAAAAAGGTATTAATTTGAATGCTTATTACTTGAAAGGAACAGATTATATTCTGAGTTTGGAGGATGGTTGTTATCAGCTTGCCAATCCTGATATGCCAGGAACATCATTTTCGCTTAGGCAAGGAACAAGTATGGAACTGATTTTACCTTTCAGTGTTATGTCCTATCAAACCAGTCGGAAACATATACTGGATGATCCACCTAAATTACAGATTTCTCTATACCCACATCAGAAGTTAATTGAATTATATTAAGAACACACATATTATTGCGATACGACAAAGTGATTTACGGTTTCGGTTAGTGTAACACTCACTAAATAAATTAAGCAGGCAGTAACTATTCAGGTAGAAACACGCATTTACTGCGTGTTTCGTAAGAACATTTAAATTTTACAGTGTTTAAGCCCCTTCGCTGAAGGTGAATTATTATGGGCTTAAACGTAACTGTTCATGGTTCTGAACAGTTACAGCAGGCATGATTTGATAAATAACACATAAACAGAAAAAACAATTCCCAATCCTTAGTAATATTGCAGGATAGGGAATTGTTTTTTTGAACCTTTTAGTAGAAGTTTAAAAGTATCCGGAGCAAGTTGTCGTTCATAACATAATATTGTCGTTTATAACATTTTTTTGCTTGAGAGGCAGAATAAAAAGCGGTATAATGGAATTGTAGATAGGGGGGCTTATTTACAATTAAGGGGGGCTATGCCATGGAAAAGAAAAAATCAGCATTTGAAGTGTATCTGTCGGTTGTGTATAAGTGGGGAATTATTACACTGGTCTGTGCCTGTATGTGTGCAGCTGTGTTATACACATTTATGAAAATTATTGGATTATTTCCAACCATATCATGGGGAACGATGATTGTATTTGATATTATGGATGTTTGCTTTTTAGTAGGAGGGTTAATTTTAGTTAGGACATCTTTTGAAAATGGGGAATTGAAGGAAAAACGGCTTGCTATTGGTAAGGCATTCGCATTTATAACACTAGTAATACAATGGAATTATATTTTATATATGGTACCATCAAAAACTTTCTGGGGATTTTTATTTTTCTTTATTATACTAATGGCATTCTTTTTGGATATGAAGCTTGCTATGGGGGCTTGTGTTGCTTGTATTGTTTCCTTGGCTATTTCCTGGGGAATTAGTGGGAACAATTTACCAGCACGGGATGCCATATTTATAACAGATTTAATCAATTGCATTGTAGCTTTGTTTTTGTCTACAGTAGGCTTAGGCATGTTTATTTTCTTTATGACAAGCTTCTTGGTAAATGCCAAGAAGGATGAATTAGAAGAAAACAATAGACGTGTACAGGGTGTAATTGATAAAGTGACAACATTATCAGAGCAGTTGGGAGATGCCAGCGAGTCACTGCTTGCAACTTCCCAAAATGAAAGTGCATCTACAGAAGAGTTATCTGCAATTACAGAGAATCTGTTAAAAAATAGTGAAAATATGCTTCAAAAATCCATAGAGAGCAAAGGAAATTTATCAGAACTTGCGAAGAGTAACTTGGATATGGAAGAAAAAATGACAGAGGTGAACCAGATTTCTAAGGATTTATTATCTATTTCTGAATCCAATGAGAAAGCTTTGGGAGAACTGATTACCATTAGTGACGATGTGGAACAGTCTACACAAAATACCATTCAAGTAACTTCCAGGTTAGATAAGGAAGTAGGGCAAATTGGATGTACCCTTGAGATTATCAATGATATTGCTACATCTACAAATCTTTTAGCATTGAATGCTTCTATTGAGGCAGCAAGAGCTGGAGAAGCCGGAAAAGGATTCTCAGTAGTAGCACAGGAAGTAGGCAATCTTGCTACCAACACCAGAGAGTCTTTAGATGAAGTCAATGCAGTAATCTCCAGAGTACAACAGGGAACCGCAACTGCAACCAGATATATGAACGAAAATGCTGAAAAGATGCGAAACCAAAATGTCAGAATGGTTGAGACGATAAGTGGTGTAAGAAGTATGCTGGAGATGTTGAAAAAATCTGTACTGACAATTTCTGAAGCAGGTAAAATCCAAAATAGACAAAATGAAGTCATTGAAAAGACGATATCTGTCAGTGAAGATATTGCCGGACGGATTGATGAAGAAAATAAGGACTTCTTAAATATTGATGAGATGGTACAAGGCAATACACAAGAAGTTTTAGGCTTATCGAAACAGGTAGATCATATCAATAATATGATTCAGGAATTGGAAGAAGTACTGAAAATGTAAAGAAAAGGACAGCCGGATTTGGCTGTCCTTTTTGTGTATGACAGGCTTGTCAATGCTCTGTGGTGAAAGTACATTTAGGTGTAGCTACCAATGAACTTTAGAGTGACTCTCGTTACTGTTCACTCGTAAGCTTGACACTTGCTGTCAAGCTATGCATCAAGAATAAAATTATGCAAGACTTTCTTTTCCTGTTGTCAGAATAAGAAATTGACGTTATAATAAAAGTAGGATATTTTACTCCCAAAGTGAGGAAAATATTTGTGAAAGGAAAATCAATATGCAGAAGAAGACACCTGATTATGATAATGTGTTTAAGACGATGAAGAGTAAACATAAGAGACTGTTTATTTCTGTCATTAACGATACATTTGGAAAAAATTATCCAATGGATGCAAAGGTAGAAACTTTACCATCTGAGGGATATTTGACCGAGAGTGAGACGAAAGATGGGAGCAAGAAAATAGAGGAGCAGATTTCAGATTTCCTACTTAAGATTGGAAGTGAAGTTTACCTATTGGAATGTCAGAGTTATGATGACAGTTCAATGGCAATCAGAATTGCAGAATATGCTTTTATCGTTGCGAGACAGTTTGCAACATGGAATATTGGTTATGCGACCATTCCCATGCCAAGGTTTTCTGTAATTTATGTCAAGCGAACGGAAAAAACTCCAAAAACAACAATGATTACCTTTACATTTCCGGATGGGCAGGCTGTGAATTATGAGTCTGCTAATATAATTCTAGAAGAATTTACCAAGGAATATATTGTTGAAAAAAGATTGTTTCCATATATCCCTTTCTATATTGCAAGATATGAAAAGGATATTGCATCAGAAAGCAGTATAGAGGATTCAGTAAGGGATTTGGAATATTTTAGAAACGAAATGCTGCGTTTGCATGAGGCAAAAGAATTATCGGATGACGAACTGATAGACCTCAAAGGATTTGTAAATACTATCATTACACATATTACAAATGGAAATAAAAACGAAGAAAGGTTGGTGAACATTATGGGTGGAACAGTAATTGAAACGGAATCGGAGAGATTGATTCGTCAAGGAAAAATGCAGATGCTTATTGAGATGGGGCAGGAAGAAGGTTTTGATGATGCAGCAATTCTAAAAAAAATGCAGGATAAGATTGGGGTGTCTTTGGAACAGGCAACCGCTTACTTAGAGCAGTACAAAAAACAACTTGTGTAGACGTATGAAGCTTGGTGACAATCTGGTGGTACTTTGATGAAAATTGAAAAAGATATGAACGGAAAATATATTATGTACAATCACACAATAACTTTATATAATGGCTAGATTCCATTATCTGATTTAGTATCTCTTGGAGATTATACGAAAATAGGGAGAATACCTATTCCTAAGGAACCATGTAATCAAAAATTAGATATAGATGATTTAACAGCAATAGAGAAATATGAAAAGGAATGTTTTGTACAGATGTTGAAACTTTTTGCAAAAGAAAATAATTTACAAAAAGTTGAACTGGAAACAGATATAAGAGAAAGCACACTGAAACAATTTATGGCAAAGAATTCTGAGTTTAGAGAGAAGTGGAAATGTGATATACAACAACGTTTTCCCATCAGGGAGAATAGAAGATATTAGGAACAGTTGAGCCATTCGGCTGAACAGTTACCTATGGAAATTGAATAAGGATATCTACTTTGGGTATTAAGTGAAATAAATGGAGGGGTATGACTTTTGTCACCCCTCCATTTATTTCTTTTTTCACTAAAAAGAGAAAAAGAAATATGTTATTCTGATATTAGTGTACTAACACGTTGATAAATAGACAAGTGATTTTACCCAATATCAATGTGTCAGTACACTAGGTTAAAACCAGAACTGTTAAAAATGGAAATAAGGAGAAGAATTATGGGTGACATTATTTTAAAAACCAACGAGTTAACAAAGAAATATGACAATAAAATCGTTGTGGACTCACTTCATTTAGAAATTGAAAAAGGAGAAATCTTTGGGTTGCTTGGACCAAACGGAGCAGGAAAATCTACAACCATGAATATGATTTGTTCCATTGTGAAACCAAGTGCAGGAAGCATTGAATTGTTTGGGAAAAAATTTCATAAACAGAAAAAGGAAATAGTAAAAAAAATAGGTTATATTCCTCAAGAACTTGCCATACATGGAAATCTAAAAGCATGGGAGAATGTAGAATTATTTACCTCGCTATATGGATTAAAGGGAAATCAATTAAAAAAGGCAGTAGAGGAGGCATTACGATATGTAGGGCTTTGGGATAAGAAAGATGTATTTTCAAAAAAATTTTCAGGTGGAATGAAGAGACGGCTAAATATTGCCTGTGCAATTGGACATAATCCGGAACTGCTAATTTTTGATGAACCAACAGTAGGAATTGATCCACAGTCCCGAAATTTTATTTTGGAGAAAATTAAGGAAAGCAATCAAAAAGGTGCTACTGTAGTATACACCAGCCATTATATGGAGGAAGTGGAAGCAATCTGCAGCCGGATTGCCATTATGGATAACGGAAAGGTGATTGCCATTGGAAGCAGCAGCCAGTTAAAAGAGATGGTAACAGATAAGGAGGATATTACCCTTGAGGAGGTATTCTTAACACTAACCGGAAAAAAATTAAGGGATTATGGAGGACTTTAAAATGCTTTGGTATATTATCAAAAATAATTTAAAATTAATGCTTCGGCATAAATGGGTTATTGTCATGTTAATAGCAGGACCGGTTATTACAACTGCTGTACTAAGCAGTGCATTTGAATCTATGCTAAGTGCTTACGAAGGAACAAAAGAATTTTTAAGCGGATACCAAATCAATAAGGAAAATCCCCTTTCTACATACGCAGAAGAAATGCAAAAGAATGCAAAAGCTGCGGGATTTAGTCTGACAGAGTTTGATACTGGAGAACCAAAAGAGTTAATGGAGAAACATAATCTTTCCTCTTTTGCCAAGATAGAAAAGGATTCTTATACAGTATATACCATGCATGGAAAAGAAAATGAGGGGATGGTTACGGAATATTTTTATAATAGTCTGTTTGAAGAGTTAGAACTTGCTTCTATACAAGGAAATTTTCCGAAATTTTCTCTTTCTGTTACAAAACTAGAAACCATGCCAGAGGTTTCGTCTACAGATTACTATGGAATTATTTATCATGTATTTTTTTTATGGTGCTGTTTTATTTGTATCTCTGCGGTATTTACCTCAGAAAAGAAAAACCAGATAGGAAAAAAATATCAGGTGTCTGGTGTAAAATCTTTGACACTGGAACTTGGAAAAGCAATTCCCTGTATTTTGTCGACTCTTATTACATTAGGAATTTCCATGATAATATCTTATTTCCTCTTTGGGATTACATGGGGCAGTTCCCTTATGACACCTTGCATTTTGTTTTTAACAGTAGTAGCAGCTACCATGTTTGGTTTGTTTGTAGTAAAATTAACCAATAATCTAGCCGTTTCCATAGTGGTAATTTTTATGATGGTATGGATGGCAGGATTTATTGGAGGAAGTTTTGAAACCTATATGTTTTCTGGATGGTCAGAGAATATCAAAGTATTATCGCCCGTTTATCATGTCAATCGTGCGTTGGTAGAATGTTCCCAGATGGGGCATAGCAAGTATTGTCAAAGTGCCATTTTATATTTAACTGGAATCAGTGTGGTATGTTTGTTGGGAACTATACTGTTACAAGAAACCATAAAAACTACATGGATAAATAAGATTGGGAAAAAGGGAGGAACAGAGAAATGAGACAAATGTTTATTTTATTAAAGACAAATTGGAAATTACTGTTCCGGAATAAAGGTATTTGGTTTTTTCTTCTGTTTATGCCGCTGTTAGCTGTATTGCTTTTAAATATACGGGAAAAGGATATAAATCAGTTTGATGAAAAGAAAAATATAATTGAATTAAATAATATAGATACCAAAGCAATTTATGCGACTCAGTTAAATGCCAGTGATAAATCCTATATAGTAAAGGTATATGATAGCAGCCAGACCAAAATCAGTGAAGAAATATTGGAAGAATTATTCCAGACAGGTATGGTAAATATTTGCCGGATAAAAACAAAAGAATACGAAGAAAAAGAAATTTTACAAAAGATAAAAGAAAATGGAGATAGTGACAGGGTAGGAACGGTTTTGTATTTTAAGGAAAATTTTGAGGAGGAATTTTTAAACGGTAAACCAGAAAATGGAATAAAATTATATCAGTGCTTTATAGATGAAAGAACGGAATTGATTGAAAATAGTTTAAATAACACTATAAGCAAATTATATATTAAACATAATATAAAAGAGTCACTAAATCACCCCAATCAGGAGAAAAATAATCAAAACAGTTTTACAAAGCCGGCTAAGAAGACAATTCTGTTAGAATCTACAGATAGTCAGAACCTTACAACAGTACAAGAAAAATATAAGGAGCATGTGGGATATTCATTAGCGATTGTCTCTCTTGGATTTTTATTTTGTGGTATTTTTATTGCATATACCGTTATACAAGAACAGGAGAATCAAGTGTATACAAGAATTCTTTTAACACCAGCAAATTCTATTTCCTACATTTTTTCAAAACTTGGTATGGCAATTTTGCTGTCGGTTGTGCAGGTAGGAATCCTAGCCATTGGAATATGTTTTTTAGTTCAGCCAGAGTTTGGGATTTCCAGAATCAGTTATTTATTCTTGGTATTTTTGCTGGGACTAATTTTTAATATGTTAAGTCTGTGTGTGGGAGTATTATGTGGAAACATTATGGCAGCAAATTATAGTGTATTTTGTATCTGGTCAATTTCATGTTTGTTGTCAGGACTTTATTTCTCATTGAGTTCTGCCAGTGGTTTGCTGAAAACATTATCCTATCTTATGCCTCAAAAATGGATTTTGAAAGCTGTAGAATTGCTTATGATGGGAAAACATTCCGGATATCTTACAGCAATAGTTGCAACTCTTGCCTATCTTATGGTAATCTTAAGTATGGGGGCAGTTGGACTTCGTATGAAAAAGGAAGAATGAGAATGAAAGAGAATTTTCGGGGAAATTATTTTTTGCTGCTGCGAATCATCGTAGCAGCACTTTTGGAAATATATTTGCTTATGACAACAAAAGCACTAAATAAAGGAGGATATGTTGTATTATTTGAAGCAGCATGTTTTTTTACTGCTGTGGTTTTGTATGGATTATGGGAGAAGAAGATATTCTTATTGGCAGAAATTTTCACAGCAGGAATTCTTTTTAGTACAACGAAGCATAGTTTTATGCTTCTTTTTGGCATTGTCTGCTTAGATATTGTCAAGGTTTATTCCTTGGGAATCTTTGGATATGTATTGCCCCTTGGGATAAGTTTTTTTGCTGGATCTGGAAACTTTGGACAAAATTTCTTGCTTTTGGTGTTAGTAAGTTTTCTATATTTTCAGCACAATGAGATAGTTCTTCCTTATAGAAAACAAATTAAGGAAGAAGAGGAGTCTGAAATGTCTCTAAAAAGAGATATGAGAAAGCAGGAGCATATTTATCGGGAAAATTTGGAAAATAATATGTTAAGGACAGAAAATGCTTTGTTAGAAGAAAGAGCACGTCTGTCTCAGACTCTCCATGATAAATTGGGGCATAATATCAATGGATCAGTTTATCAGCTTGAGGCATGTAAAGTGCTATTAGAGAAAGATACAAAAAGAGTAGAAAAAATGATTCAGGCAGTGATTGATAATTTACGAATTGGTATGGATGAAATTCGTTTTATTCTAAGAAAAGAGCAGCCAAAGAAACATAAACTTGCCATACAAGAATTACAAACCCTATGTAAGGGATGTGAAGAAAAAGGTATTGCGTGTACTTTGCAAATCAATGGATCAGTTGACCAGATTCCAGAAAATTATTTAGAGGTAATTTTAGACAATAGTTTTGAAGCAGTTTCTAATGCATTGAAATATGCTGATTGTACTAAGATTACTATTGAAATTACAAAATGGAATCAATTTGCCCAATGCAAGATTTCTGATAATGGAGTAGGGTGCAATGAGATTATAGAGGGGATGGGACTTAGTGGAATGCATCAAAGAATGCGAAGTATAGGAGGAATTTTAGAGTTTGAGTCAGAAATTGGCTTTGTGGTGAAAATGCTATTTCCATTAAAAGGAGAAGAAGATGAGTAAAATAAAAGTAATTATTGCAGATGATAGTGATTTTGTCAGAGATGGCATGAGAATTATTCTAGAGGTGGATGAGGAATTTGAAGTTCTGGGATGTGCAAAGGATGGATCAGAAGCAGTTGCATTGGCAAAAGAAAATAAAGTGGATGTTATTCTTATGGACATTCAGATGCCTGGCATGGATGGAATTGAGGCAACTAAAATTATCCGGGAGGAGAATTTAGGGAAAGTGCTTATTCTTACTACATTTGATGATTATGATTTGGTAAAGAAAACAATGGCAAACGGAGCTGCGGGATATTTAATTAAAAACCATACCCCTGACCAGTTAAAGCAGATGATAAAATCTATTCATAATGGTGTGGGGGTAATGGATGAAAATATTTTGGACAAACTGATAAACGAAGAGGTATGCAGAGAAGAGAAAGAATTCGTTGGAAAGGGATTTGATGCCACTAAATTTACAGCCAGAGAGTTAGATATTATAAAAGCTGTAGCAGAAGGGCTTTCAAACAGAGAGATTGCAGCAAAGTTATTTATTAGTGAAGGAACAGTAAAAAACTATATTAGCACTATTTTAGAGAAGGAACAACTTTCTCATCGTACTGCACTTGCCGTATATTATTTGACTGGTAACAGTCCAGCCGGGGGCTGACCTGTTATGGAATTGGGCAAGCTTTGCATATAAATTGCCCAATTCCTTTTCCTGTTTTAATCGCTTATACGGTCTGCACAGCGGAGTGTGCAGACCTACCTGAACTGTTAGTTGCTGTTCACACCTACGGTGCAAACAGTAACGGAATCCAGCCTATTTAGAATTCGCCTTCGGCGAAAGGCTGGATTCTTCTCTACCACTACTTGTTCTTACGTACTTTGCAGCAAGTGCAAAGTACTACCTGTGAACAGTAACAACTGTTACTTTGACTGGTAAAAATAATAGAAAAAATACTTGATTTCTTTTTCTATATTTCATACAATTAGAAATATAGAGGGTGTTTATACAAAAGGAAGTGAGGATGTATGAGCAATAAAGAGTTATTACTGGCTATGTCCGATATAATGGATCAAAAGTTGAAACCAATAAAGGATACATTAGATGAACATAGTAAAATCTTAAAAGAACACAGCGACATCTTAAAGGAGCACAGTGAAGATATAAGGGATATAAAATATACCTTAAAAGAACACAGTGACATCTTAAAGAAGCACAGTGA
>CAMWUK010000140.1 GCA_947177415.1 uncultured Clostridiaceae bacterium | reverse complement strand
GTATTAGATAAAAAAGTTAGATACTTTTTTCTTTATATTTTATCGTTTATTGTTAATTTTACCGAGATTATTCATACTTAAAGTACTTCATCTTATTGATTTCAAGTTATTTTCAGAACCTTATTTCAGATGCCAGACCTTCCAATCCATCCAAATGCCAGATATGTGTATTGGACAGATTCAATCTTTTTAGCTTAATCAAATATTTAAGTAATGGCAAGCTGTCCTCTCTCAAATTTATGCACCCCGATAAATTCAAGGAAGTGAGCTGCTTCATTTCTACTAGAAGACTCAGATCAGAAAAATCAGTGTCCGATAAATCCAAAACACGCAAATTTACACACTTGCACAACCAAGACCAGTCATTCACCACCCTGCCAGAGAGATTCAGTTTCCGCAAGTTTACTGCCGACTCCAAACAGGAGTAATCTCCTAATTCGCCAAGAAACAGAAATTCATCACAAAGAAGAATATGGTTAGAGCAATCCAGTTGTTTAAGCTTAGTCACATCATATTTTACCGCTGGCTCATAGCCCAGTGCATTCCTAAGTCCACTGTACAGCCAGCGATCTTTGACATCCAGCTTTCTGGAATCTGTTGGTCTCTCAGTTAATGTATTCGCAGGATGAGAGATAGGCCGGGAGTAAATGGTCTCTGCCTCATATTGAGAACCCTCTAGTGGTGTCAAATGAAGAACTCTAAGGGAAACCCGGGCAGGGATGGTGTCCCAAGCCGGCTGGTCTGGGAGCTGTTCCAAATCCACATAAAGTATTCTCAAAGCTGGAAGCTGTTCTATTACTGAAAAATCTTGTACTGGGTTTCTAGTAATATTGATAGACTCCAACTTTTTCAGCCCTGCCAGTGGAGATAAATCCTGAATCTGATTACCCATAAGCCCCAAATCTGTTAGATTTTTCATAGAAGTAATAAAACCGATATCCCGAATCCCCATATCCCGAAGGTAGAGAGTTTTCAATTGGGTATATTCACTTAGGATATCCAGATCTCTAATCCTAGCTGCTCCCTCAACCACTAAAGAACGAAGGGTATCCTGACACTTCAACTGCTGGAATGAGGCGATATCTTTTGGACCCAAGTTAAGTTCTTTAGCCCCTTCAAAGTGAGTATCTGGGTTACCAACAGAAGAGGACCAAAAACACAGTTTTTCTGTTAGGTTGGTAAACTGCGATTTCCAACGTCCTTTTTTTAATTTTTTTAACTGGTCAATCCACCTCTTCTCCATTGTTTCCTGAGGGAACTTTTCTTGAAGGGATTGGATATAAAACATTAATATCTGAAAAAATTTCTTATAGGAACACTGATAGACAACCTTTTTTTCTTTCTTAAAGGTCACAACTCCTTTTGTGGGAAGAATGACATAGTCGTTCTTCTGCTGTTGGGGAACTTGGTATTTTCCATCCACCAACACCCGGAGTTTTTGGAGCAAATGGTAATCTTTTGCAAATTCCTGTTCGTATCCCCGATTTTCTTCTAAACAATCAAGCAAGTAATCCATCTCTGTTACATAGATATCAACCATCTCTTTGGACTTGGCTCCTTCCCAGACCAAACTGTAATTATCATAGAAAAAAGCATCGGTTATATTTCTAAATAATTCTTTCATAAATTTTTCCTTTCCGTAAAAATTCAATTTGTTACTTTACATTAGTTATAAATTTCTATATAATACTTTCACAAACATCAAGTCATCAGACTATCCGCCACACATAAAGTCCCCCAACCTTGCCGTTCCGAAGGAACATTTTCATTAAGTAACGGTTCTGCCCCTCGGATTAAATGTGCCTTCAAATTTTCACCATATAAATATGGATTATTCCCTTTTATAATCCCCCATTCCAGCAATAATGCCGCACTTCCAGTTACAAAAGGTGCTGCCATAGAGGTACCACTTCGGATAGCATAACTATTATTGGGTGAGGCAGACATAATATCTACTCCTGGTGCAACAATTTCTGGCTTTATCTGATTTGTCCTAGTGTATCCCCTCCCGGAAAAAGCTGCAATCTGTCCATTATTGCCATTATATGCACCTACAGATATAAATCGGTTTGTAGTAGAAGGAATCGTTAATGTAGTATTTGAGGAAGGTTTTAAAAACCTGGTAGCAGACTGTACATAATTTCCAGACGGGAGCCAGAAGTCATATCTTCCTGCCTTAATTTCACCAGGTATTAAACGAAATTTCCATATACCACTTGGTATATACGTTTCTAAAGGTATCCATTCCATATAAATTTCCTGTAACAATTGAAAAGGACTAGGTGTTCCATAATTTATAGCTAAGATGCAATCTCCAATTTTTTCTATTATAACACGGTTTTCATTATTATCCAATCGTATAATTTGATTATTAGGAGAAACAATTTCTACTGCAAAACTGTCTTGATAGTCTTTCCATAATTGTACATTAACACTACTTTCTGCCACTGCAATTGCCATGGAGATTTCCTGTTCTTCTCTTTTTTTCAGTATTCCTTCTGCATGCCGTGCTGTATTTCCATCATTCCCTGTGCCTGTACAAATAGAACTTTTCCATCTGGTTGCAATACCATCCAAGTAACTTGCCACCATATCGTTTCCGCTATGAGAACCATAACTATTTCCAAAACTTAGATTAATTGCTACAGGCATCCCTCTTTCTTCTGCAAACCTTACTGCATATTCTACTCCTTCCATCATTCTTGTGGTACGTGGAAAGGATACCCCTTCCAAATCTCCTAATTTTACAACAAGAATATTGCTAAGAGGTGCCACTCCTCGGTATCTTCCATTGCTTTGTCTTCCATTTCCGCAGGCAATACCAGCAACATGGGTACCATGACCAGATATATCTACAGAAGGAACAATTCTTCTTCTTTCCTGTATACTTGTTTGTGCCAAAGCCATATTTATCATTTCTTCTGTAAATACTGTGCCAATTGTAAATCCTTCTGGTGGTTGGTAAAAAAATTCACTTTCCTCATTATTTAGTGTATCACTATCTATAGTTTGATCCCATAAAGAAAGTATTCTTGTACTTCCATCCCCATTACGGAAATCCGGGTGTGCATAATCAATGGAGGAATCAATAATGGCAACTAGTACCCCTTCCCCATACAATCCTTGAACATTACTTCCAAAATTTGTATTTTCATCAATTACACCAGCAGTTGTTTGTAAAGAATTCAGACAAATTTCGGCTTTCCCCTGATTTAAGGTCAACCATACACGTTTCGGCTGTTCAATATAATCAACTTCTTCTAATCTGGAAAATTCCGTGATACGGTCTTCCCTTATAAAAACAATGCCATATCCCCCAGTTAATTCTTCCAGTTCAAACATGATTTCTTCTTTTTTTGAGCCTAAATTTCCATGATATTTTACAAACAACTCCCAACTTCTTGTTTCTGCATTATATCCAGTATATAAAGATGTCGCTTTATTTCGGAGAGATTCGGGCAAAGTCAATGCCAAAAACAGACTGGTATCAATTTTACCATTTTCCATATTTTACATTTCCTTTTTATCATTATCACTATTTTATATCTTGTTACTCTTAAATTTAGAACATATTCTGTAAGAAACTCTAAAAAATTCGTAACAGTTCCGATAGGTCTGCACATATACTTTTGCATGACTGAACTGTCACAAAAAATCCCGGCTATCATTTCGATAGCCGGGTTCGCTTTCTTATACCGGATAAGTTTTATTTTCTTCATTTGCCACAGTAGAATCAATCTTTGATTGCTGTGCTTCACGATATTTGAAGAAATCTATGGCAACTTGTGGGAATAAAGCATAAGTTAATACATCTTCATCCTGTTGCTTGTATTGTTTCATTTCTTCTTCCAAAGAAGCAAGCTGTGGTTCTAGCAAATCTGCAGGACGGCAGGTAATTGCTTCTGTATCTCCAATACATTTTTTTTGTACTTCCGGGTTAAATGGTTTTACGGTCTGTCCAAATTGTCCAGATAACAATTTCTTAGACTCCTTTGTTACCATTTTGTATCTCTCACCAGCAACTACATTAAGCACTGCTTGTGTACCAACAATCTGGGAAGATGGTGTAACAAGTGGTGGCTCACCAAAATCTTTACGTACACGAGGTACTTCTTCCAATACTTCCTGGAACTTATCAGAAGCTCCCATTTCATCAAGTTGTGAAACAAGGTTTGATAACATTCCGCCTGGTACTTGGTACAACAAAGTTTTAATATTTACACCAAGCACTTTTGTACTCATTCTTCCACTCTTTAACCATTCATCTCTAAGTGGTGAGAAATATGCAGCAATCTCTGCCATCAAATTCTGGTCAAGTCCTGGATCATAAGGTGTTCCTTCAAAAGTCTTAGCCAAAACTTCTGTAGCTGGCTGGCTGGTTCCCATAGCCATTGGTGACATAGCTGTATCAATAATATCACATCCTGCTTCTACTGCTTTTAGGTATGTCATTGAAGCAACACCTGAAGTATAATGAGTATGCAAGTCAATTGGAATGCTTACAGAAGATTTCAAAGTTTCTACTAATTCTGTAGCTTTATATGGTGTCAACAAACCTGCCATGTCCTTAATACACAAAGATTTTGCCCCCATGTCTTCGATCTGTTTTGCCATATCTCTCCAATAATCCATAGTGTATGCATCACCTAATGTATAAGAGAGTGCAATCTGTGCATGTCCGTTTTCTTTATTTGCAGCTTTTACTGCTGTCTCTAAGTTACGAACATCATTCAAACAGTCAAAAATACGAATGATATCAATACCATTTGCAATAGACTTTTGTACAAAGTATTCTACTACATCATCTGCATAATGATTGTATCCTAAAATATTCTGTCCACGGAATAACATCTGTAATTTTGTATTTTTAAATCCATCTCTTAATTTACGAAGTCTTTCCCATGGATCTTCTTTTAAGAAACGAAGAGATGCATCGAAAGTCGCTCCACCCCAACACTCTACCGCATGGTATCCAACTTTATCCATTTTATCAATAATTGGCAACATCTGTTCTGTTGTCATTCTTGTAGCAATCAAAGACTGATGTGCATCACGCAATACAGTTTCTGTAATTTTAATTGGTTTTTTCACCTGATCTGCCATTGTCTTACCTCCTAATTTATTATATTCCGAAAATAGCCATAAATACACCTGCTGCTACTGCTGTACCAATTACACCAGCAACATTTGGTCCCATAGCATGCATTAATAAGAAGTTGGTAGGGTCAGCCTCTGCACCAACTTTTTGTGAAACCCTGGCAGCCATAGGCACTGCGGATACACCTGCTGAACCAATCAATGGATTTACCTTTCCGCCAGTTAGTTTACACATAATCTTACCAAACAATACTCCAGCCGCTGTACCTACCGCAAAAGCAACTAAACCTAAAAATACAATCAAAAGAGTTTCTTTCTTTAAAAATTCTTCAGCACTTGTAGTTGCACCTACAGAAGTACCAAGTAAGATAACAACAATATACATTAATGCATTGGATGCGGTTTCTGCTAGCTGGTTTACTACACCACACTCTTTGAATAAGTTACCTAACATAAGCATACCAATCAATGGTGCAGTAGAAGGAAGAATTAGTACAACCACGATTGTTACAATAATTGGGAATAAAATCTTCTCTAATTTTGTAACAGGACGAAGCTGTTCCATTTTAATTTCTCTTTCCTTCTTTGTTGTAAGCAATTTCATAATAGGAGGCTGGATAATAGGCACCAAAGACATATAAGAATATGCCGCTACTGCAATTGGTCCCATATATTCTGTCTGACCTAATTTACCACATAAGAAAATGGAAGTAGGACCATCAGCACCACCAATAATAGAAATAGCTGCGGCTGCCTTATCATTGAATCCAACTATGATTGCCATTAAATAAGCCGCAAAAATACCAATTTGGGCTGCTGCTCCAAGTAAGAAACTTTTTGGGTTGGCAATTAGCGGACCAAAGTCTGTCATTGCACCAACTCCAAGGAAAATCAAACTTGGAAGAATACTCCATTCATCCAGCAGGAAGAAGTAACGGAAAAGTCCTCCAACTCCATTCTCTGCATCTTCAATTTTTAACATTATATCCGGATACATATTTACCAAAAGCATACCAAATGCAATTGGAACCAAAAGTAATGGCTCGTATCCTTTTCTTATCGCCAAATACAAAAATATACATGCTACCAGAATCATCACATAGTTACCCCATGAGAGATTAAAAAAGGCAGTCTGATGTAGTAAATGATTCAACGTATTTAATACATACTCCATATTCACACCATGTATATCACAACAAACGAAAGCGGTGATATCGCCACATTTTTATGTTGAAAGAAGTAGTGGCACTTCCTTTCTAAAATATTTTCTTTCAACATCCGGGAAAATAAACTTGGCTATATTAATTCATAGTTGCCAAAACTGCACCAGATTCTACTTTCTCGCCAGCACCAACATTTATAGTTGCAACTGTTCCATCCTGTGGTGCTACAATTTCATTTTCCATCTTCATAGCTTCTAGTGTCATAAGTACTTCGCCCTTCTTAACAGCCTGTCCTGCTGCGGCTTTTACTGACACGATTTTACCCTGCATTGGTGCATTCACCTTTACGCTTCCCTGTGCTCCGGCAGGTGCTGCTGCTTTCGGAGCAGGTGCTGCCTTCTTTGGTGCTGCAACTGGTGTACTGGCTGCTGCTCCTGTAGCTGCTCCTTCCTCCACGGTTACATCATAAACATTTCCATTTACTGTAATTGTATAATTCTTCATTTCTAATTACCTCCTAAATTATCTTGTTTTCCACTTACTTCCTGTTCTACGTTTGATGGATGAAACCACCAATCCATCTGCTGGTGCTTCGTCACCCATGCTTGCCATAATTGCTGCAGTGATTACAGCAACCAATTCTGTATCATCTGTCACATCCTCCTCAGCAGGAGCTGTAGCAACTGGTTCTACTACCACATCTTCTTTCTTTTCTTCTTTCTTCTCAAGCCCAAACAATCTTGGGATAAATTTTAATAAATAAATGACAAAAGCAATAAAAATCAAAACAATAAACACAATAGAAATAGACATAATTGTGTTTACTCCGGCTTTTGCTAAAGAGGCTTTTTCTGCCTGAACTTCATACTTCTCAACTTCAATATCACTTAACATATTAAGATCTTTATCAAGCAGAAGGGTAAACTTCAAAGAACCATTCTCATATTTTCCAACTGCAGAAGCGTTAATGTTTCCATTCTTATCTTCAGACAAACTATATTCTGTAATTTGTCCTGCTTCTCCCACTTCTTCCTTTAATGCATTCCATTCCTTATACTGCTGTTTCATATCTTCAGTAAGTGCTCCATTTATGGCATATTGCACTCTCTGCAATTCAAAGTCTATTTCATTCCACAAATAATACCAATTATTTAATGTTTCAATGACTTCATCCTGATTTGTTACTGTGCCTGTAATTTTTGCTTCTTCTGCAGCATAGCACACATTCTGCTTATATGCCAGTCCGCTGCATAAACAAACCGCACAAAGAATTGCACTTAGCACTAATACTAGTCTCTTTTTCATATTCTGTTCCACCTCGCTTAAATGGTTCCATGTTTTTTACTTGGTCTGTCATCTCTCTTAGTAAACAACATCTCAAATGCAAAAATCATCTGTTTACGAACGGAACTTCCTTCAATAATATTATCCACATAACCACGGGCTGCCGCAGCTTCTACACTACTTTGCATTGCTTCATAAACAGATGCCTTCTCTGAAATCTTAGCCTGTGCATCTTGTGATTCTTTAATTTCATCAGCATACATAATCTTAACTGCCTGCTCAGCCTCCATCATTCCAATCTTTGCTGTTGGAAGAGCAAATACCAAATCTGCACCAATATGGGCAGAATTCATAGTGATATAAGCACTGCCAAATGCTTCTCCAGTAATTAAATTTACCTTTGGTGCTGTACTATTTGCAAATGCATAAGTTAGTTTTGCAACTGCACTACTGATAGTCTGCTCTTCTTCCATAGTTGCCTTATATCCTCTTACATTTGTTAAAGTAAGCAGAGGAATATCAAAGGCATTACATATATTCACAAAACGTGTTGCTTTTGCACATCCTGCTGTAGTCAATACATTCTCATACTTTTCTACTTCTTTGCCCTCTTCATCCAGTAAAGCAGCAGCATTGGCAACAACACCCACTGTCATTCCATTTAAACGGATAAATCCAGTTACCATTTCTTTGGCATAATCCTTCTTTACTTCCATAAAGAAACCATTATCAGATAAATCAAGCATTGCCGCTCTTGGGTCTTTGATTTCACCCTCAAAGTAATCACTGGTACGATTTAAATCATCTGTACACTCTATATAAGAATTCGTATCCTCGTTGTTTGTAGGGAAAAGCATAACCAGCTCTCTAAGCTGGGTATAAATCTCCTCTTCACTGCCTAAGAAATCTATATTTCCACATGCTGCTTGGAATTTGGCACTTGCAGTATTGCACTTATCTGTATAATTACCATCTAATACATTAGGTGAGTTTACAAATACTTTTCCATTCTCACTCTCCATAAAGGTAAAATCGCCTAAATTATTTGCAACTGCCATACCTCCTCCACAGTTTCCAAATACAGCTGTAATCTGTGGAATTACACCAGATGCCATAACTTTTTTTACATACAAATTACCAAATGCGTCTAATGCATCTGTCGCTTCTTGTAATCTTAGTCCTGCACAATCTACTAATCCGATTACTGGTACTCCAATCTTCATTGCTAAATCATAGATATGGGCAATCTTTTTTGCATGCATTTCTCCAATTGCCCCACCTAGTGCAGTAGAATCCTGACTGTACACATACACGATATTACCATCAATCAGACCATATCCCGTAATGACACCATCTGCAGGAACTTCTTTTTCCTCCAGATTAAAATCAGTATTTCTCTTTGTTACCTTAGCACCGATTTCAACAAAACTATTATCATCTAATAGATTTTGAATCCGGTTCATCGCTGTTTGTCCTGAATTACTCATCCTATCAGCCCTCCATCTTTTCTATTTTCGCATATTTTTTCTGCGGAAAATTGTTTGGGTGCTTATTCTCACACCCCAGCAATATAATCTCAATTATATACGGAATTCATTAAAAAATCAACAAATTCACATTGTTTTTTTCCAATTTTACATAAATTTTGCATAATTCCATTGCTGTTCTATATATTCTTATGGTCAGTGCAGTAACGTAAATGCACAGATTTACTTGAACTGTTACTAACTTTTTTCTTTATTTTCCATTTTCTCTATGCTATACTCTATTATGCTAATAAACTCATGTTACATAACAGTTTTCTTTTATGGACATGTATCAATCTCATATTTTAAAAGGAGGTCATATTTTATGACAGAAACAAAAACAACTGCTATATCCGGCAACAAAACAAAAAAAATAGTGCTTGCATCTCTTTTTACAGCACTAACTTGTATTGCTACATCTGTAATTCAAATAAAACAACCTTTTTCTTTGACAGAAGGATACATAAATTTAGGAGATGCTTTTATCATCTTGTCTGCCCTGCTTTTGGGTCCATTGTATGGCGGACTTGCAGGAGGACTAGGCTCTATGCTTGCTGATATTTTTCTTGGATATATGCAATATGCACCTGCCACTTTTGTCATCAAAGGTCTTGCCGGCATCTTATGTGGATTATTTTTCAAATATACAAGTAAAAAAGTTACTTCTGCTAAATGGAATGTCTTTTTTGTAATCTTAGCTGGCATAATATCTGGTATTATAGTAACCTCTGGCTATTTTATGTATGAAGGTGCCATATTATATGGTTATACAGCAGCCATAACATCTATTCCAGGAAATGTCGTGCAAAATTTATTTGGAATTATATTATCTTCTTTACTATATCCAATCATTTACAAAATTGAAGATGTTATATCACAGTAACTATGTATATGATAAATATAACCGTTGGTCTTTGCATAAGCACAAACCAACGGTTATATCTTGATAACGCTTTTATAGTAAATTACCAGGAACCACCTTCGAAGCCATCTCCTGACATACTGCCTACGGAAGAATCTCCACCGGAACTATCTTTGCTATCACTGGAAGGACTGGAAGACATTACATTTTCTGCTATTTTCATTGTATGATTCATAAAATGACCAAACTTATATATATCAAATGAATAATCTGTTTCATACCAATCTGGTGCCTGTAATGCTATTGTTTCAAATTGATGCATCCATACATCAGATACTCCTAAAGCGTATGTATATGGCAGAATATCATAGAAATACTGTGGATTTTCACTTACCAAAGCTTCTAGCTGGGATTTTTCTGCTGTTTCTAAAAACCGCTTAAAACCTTTCAACTTTCCAAGCATTTCTTTTCCATAAGGGGTTCGTTTTGGCATAATCTTGTCAAAAATCTTTAATACTACTATACTTAATATTCCAACTACATACATAAACATATACAATAGATGCTGTTTTAAGGCTGGAAGTACTATAAATGTCCAAGATATTCCTGCAAACAATCCTCCCATTAGGATTCCTATTATGATTGTTAAAGAAAACTTAGAATTTTGTGTTATATTAATAAAACTGTCAATTGCAGAATTAAGTAAAACATTCAGTCCGATTCCAGTAAATGCCAGAGCAAGTATTGATGTAATTACTATTTCTTTCTCCCCATAATATGCTAACATAGGTAGCTCTGTTATGAAAAAAAATATTATTATATTCATTAATTTCAGCCATTTTCCTTTTCCTCTTGCTGATTTCTCAAATATCTTATTTTTGTTTTCTTTGCAATTCATTATTATTTTTATTCTATTTTCTGCGTATGGATGTTTTCTTTGCATATAGTCTA
>CAMWUK010000139.1 GCA_947177415.1 uncultured Clostridiaceae bacterium | reverse complement strand
ATTGCAAAGTAATCGCTCTGACGAATCAGAAAGGCGGTGTCGGCAAGACCACCACAGCAGTCAATCTGGGAGTAACTCTGGCACAGCAGGGTAAGAAAGTCCTGCTCATTGATGACGATGCACAGGCAAATTTAACAATGTCCCTCGGTTATAACAGACCCGATGATTTATCCGTCACACTTTCTACCATCATGCAGGACATCATTGATGATAAATCGGTTGATGTTTCCAAAAGCATCCTGCATCATAACGAGGGCGTTGACCTGCTCCCATCCAACATTGAACTGTTGGGACTGGAAGTAAGGCTGATAAACGCCATAAGCCATGAAAGCGTGCTGAAAACTTGCATCAATGAGGTAAAGAAGAATTACGATGTGGTTCTTGTGGATTGTATGCCGAGCTTGGGGATGCTGACCATCAACGCACTTGCAGCGGCTGACAGCGTGGTTATCCCAACACAGCCCCATTATCTTTCTGCAAAGGGTTTAGAGCTGTTGCTTCGCTCCGTGTCTAAAGTCAAACGGCAAATCAATCCCCATCTGCGGATTGATGGTATCTTAATGACGATGGTAATGCCACGCACCAACATCTCTAAAGAGATTACCGCTACGGTAAAGAGTGCTTATGGGCAGAGGATTAAAGTTTTTGATGCACAGATACCCCATTCTATCCGTGCGGTAGAAGCCACCGCAGAGGGCAAGAGCATTTTTGCCTACGATAAGGGCGGCAAGGTAGCCGCAGCCTATGAACAGTTTGCAAAGGAAGTGGCAAAGATTGGCGAGAAGCAGAGAAAACAAAATCGAGCTGACCGCATACGATGACCTCTTTGAAACAGACGAGAGCCGAGCAGAAGCGAATTTAAGCAAGATTAGGGAAATCCCCATTTCCGAGATTAACGAGTTTCCAGACCACCCGTTCAAGGTTTTAATGAATGAGGATATGGAACAACTTGTTGAGAGTGTAAGTCGGAGCGGTGTAATGACCCCTGCGACGGTTCGGCAGAAAGAGGATGGGCGGTATGAGCTAATCAGCGGTCACAGACGGAAAAAAGCTTGCGAGCTTGCAGGGCTTGAAACTCTGAAATGTGAAGTTAAGGAGCTGACCCATGATGAAGCGATTATTGTCATGGTTGAAAGTAATCTCCAACGCTCTGTTATCCTGCCGAGTGAGAAAGCCTTTGCATATAAGATGCGGTTAGAAGCAATGAATAGGCAAGGACAGAGAAGTGATTTAACTTCTGTGCCAGTGGCACAGAAGTCAGAAAACAAAACTTCTCGTGAGAAATTAAGTGAGCTTGTTGGCGAGAGCCAAGACCAAATACGTCGCTTTATTCGCTTGACCAAGCTTGTACCAGAAATTCTGCAAATGGTAGACGAACGCCAGATTGCTTTCCGTCCTGCGGTGGAAATCTCTTATCTTTCCGAGGAACAGCAATACACCCTGCTTGAAGCAATGGGCTACAACGATGCCACGCCCTCACTTGCACAGGCTATCAAAATGAAAAAGTTTATGCAGGAGGGAAAACTCACGGACGAGGTTATCCAGAGCATCATGCAGGAGGATAAGCCGAACCAGAAAGAGAAGCCTGCCTTTAAGGATGAGCGGATAACCAAGCTCATACCGAAATCCATCCCCAGAGGGCAGGAAACGGATTTTGTCGTAAAGGCGTTGGAGTTTTATAACCGCCACTTGCAGAGGAATAAGGCTCACGAGAGGTAGAGCAGGCAAAATGGGGATTCTGGCATGGAACGCCGAGGGAGAAGTCTGCCCTTTGGGGAACAGCAAATTTTTTTCCGCTTCCCCCTCTCCACACCTCTCCCCCTTGATACAGCACTTGCAGAAAAAGACGGAAAGAAGCTTAAGGAAAGCTGGGATTACATAAAAAACAACTGGAAAGGGGTACGCAAACGGATAAAAAAGGAGGAAGGCATAATGGGGAGCAGCACGGAGGGGCATATCAGCCATGTGATGTCAGCAAGGATGAGCTCACGACCGATGGGATGGTGCAGACAGGGGGCGGACAGCCTGTCGCATATAAGGGTTTACTGGAAAAACGGCGGGGACATGCTGGAGCTGGTACAGCGGCAGAAAGAGGAGGGAGCAGAAGAAAACCAGGAAGAAGAAAAATATTTCAGTGCAAGCGAAATCCTGTCATGGGAGAAGAAACACAGCAAAGCAAACGGAAAATATATAGAAGCACTGCAGGCAAGTATTAGCAGCAAAATTTCAGGAAGAATTATGTTTAATAATGCGATTGCCAGCGTATGCTGATAGAATAGATCAAAAAACTAAGGGGGATAGTCTGCCCATTGAAACCCCCCAAGTAAAGTTACACTATCAAATGGCAGAAGTTACTTGACAGGTAATAGGAAATAAAGTATAGTTTTATTAGCACTCAAGTAATTCGAGTGCTAATAAAACGGAAAAGGGATGAAAATATGGCAACAACAGTGGATAATGCATTTGTGGAATTTATGAAAAATATAGTTAATCTTAATCCTAATATAACATCTACAGCAAGGAAAAGCAGAGATAATCTTATAAATAATATAAATCAATTTAGCGGAAATGATGATTTTTTTGCTGTTTATTCAGAAAAAAATCTTAAATTTGGTTCCTTTGCTAGACGAACCAAAATTCGTGAGTTAGATGATATTGATTTAATGCTTTGTCTGTCAGCAGAGGGAACACGAACATATACGGAAACCAAAGATTGTATTTATATTAATGGTAATGATGATGATAAGAGCAATGGTCTTTTATCAAGCAAGACTATTTATTTGAATTCTACGAAGGTGATTAATAGATTTCTTTCCAAGCTCGCCGATTTAAATGACTATAGTAAGGCAGAAATGCACAAAAATCAAGAAGCGGCAACATTAAAAATGAAGTCTTATACATGGAATTTTGATATTGTTCCTTGTTTTTATACAAGCGATGACTTTTATTTAATACCAGATGGAAGTGGAAATTGGAAAAAAACAGATCCAAGAATAGATAATGATAGAGCGACAGATATAAACCAGAAACATAATGGTAAACTTTTAAATGTTATACGTTTGATAAAATACTGGAACAAAAGAAAGGTAACATTAACAATTGGCTCTTATTTATTAGAATGTATGATATTGGATATTTATGAAAGTAAGAATACCAAGGATCATTGGTGGATTGATTTAGAATTTCGTGATGTACTATATGACCTATCACAAGCAATTAAAAATGATGTAGAAGATCCTAAAGGAATACAAGGAAATATAAATAATTTCAGCTCAGATGATAGGAAGAAAATTAGCGAAGCATTATACGATGCTTATAATAAGGCCGTAGAGGCAAGAAACTATGAAAGTGATAAAAAACAGAAAGAAGCAATAAATAAGTGGAGAGAGGTACTTGGTAGTGATTTTCCTAAATATACAGAAAGTTGAGAGGAAACCAGATGAATAATGGAATAGTGGAAAGACAAAATGAAGATAAATACATAAATTATTTAGCTGCACAGAGACAACTGTATAGCGAAGCGAAAAAGTTAGATGGTATAGGAATATTATTTTCTGTTATTTTGCCATTAGTTTTTGCATTGTTACAGTTGTTAGATAGCGGTAACAAATATTTGAATGCTGTGTCATATGTATTGACAATACTAAGTATGATATCATCTTTGATATTAAGCTCTTATGTAGAAAATAAAAAAGAATTAGCGGCAGAGGTTCAGCAACATTTTGACGTGTATGTGTATCAAATGCCGTGGGATGATAAATTGTTTGGGCAACAGAAAAGCGTTACGCATATTGTAGCGGAAAAATCTAAGTTGCTATTAAGAAAAACAGGTGAGCGTGAACGACTTGTTGATTGGTATAGACCGGAAATTGGAACAGTTGATTTAGAAAAAGGAATTTTTATGTGTCAAAAGGAGAATTACAATTGGGATGTATGTTTAAGAAAAAGATTTAGATTAGCAAGTTTTATAGTTATAGGAATCTTGTCTATTTTGATTTTTTCTTTGGGTATTGCAAAGGATGAAACAGTTACTATGTTGTTATGTAGGTTTGTGTTTATTATACCAATGTTTCAGTGGTTATTTGAAACCGTTAAGCAACTTAATAAGGATATAAGGAATTTAAATGAATTGGATGAATTAATAGGATCTTCAGGCTCAAAGAGTATGGATGAGTTGCAAGAGATACAGAGTAAGATTTATATACATCGTAGATCATGTTATGCAGTTCCTAATAAATTCTATGAGAAATATAAAGATAATTTTGAAGATGTTGCACATCGTGAAGCAATGATGGATAGGTAGAAGTTTTGTATGAGCAATTGTATTTTGTGAATGATAATTTTTTTTGTTTCAATGGGGATTATAGACATATTTCTGAAAAGAGATAAAACACAAAACTGGTAGTAGATAAGTTTCCGTATACTGAGTGAGGGATGATTGCAGGAGATTATTTTGGTAAGGATGAATGAATCACAAAAATGGATGGAGATTATGGTGTTAATAAAAGAAATGGTAATATGCAGATTTTTGTAGATGCAGATGCATGTCCTGTGGTGCGTATTGTAGAAGAAGTGGCAGAAAAATATGGGATTGCCGTAACATTGCTCTGTGATACGAATCACATTTTGAGGTCAGATTACAGTGAAGTCATTGTGGTTGGTGCAGGAGCAGATGCAGTTGATTATAAATTAATTAGTATTTGTCACATAGGAGACATTGTTGTTACACAGGATTACGGAGTAGCAGCAATGGCACTTGGGAAAGGTGCGTATGCAATTCATCAGTCGGGAAAATGGTACACGAATGACAATATTAACCAGATGTTAATGGAGCGACACTTGAATAAGAAAGCTAGAAGGGGTTCTCACAAGAATCATTTGAAAGGGCACACGATGTCCGATGGACATCGGCTTTGTGCGGACCGGAGCGGGAGCGGAGACCCTAAGAAAAGGACAGAGGAAGATGATAAGAGATTTGCACAGTCGTTTCGGAAGCTGGTGTTAGTGGCACGGACACAAGAAGGAGATTAATTAATGACAAAGAGCAAGAAAACCAAAATACATAAGAAAATAGATGAACAGCTTTTGCAGCTGAATAAGACTTTTAGCAATCCACAATGAAAAGCAAAATAAGGATGTGTATATAGTGGCACTTAGGGATGAAGGAAAGCTGATTGGATACTACGAGAAGCATGAATAATATAGAAATACAGAGACAATGAAATTTTATGATTTGTGGTAGGTGAAGCAGATGAATATACAGATTTTTGGAACAAAGAAATGTAATGAGTATCTGTTCAGTACCTGAACAGATACGAGATTTTAGCCCATGAAAATTCGCAAAGCAAAGGGCTAAAATCTTGTAAAACTCGGATTTGTCAAGCAAATCCTCGAGTATGTTCTGAACAGTTACTGTAATGATACTAAGAAAGCGGAGCGTTTTTTCAAGGAGCGTGGCATTAAATATCAGTTTATTGATATGAAAGAAAAGGGCATGAGCAAGGGAGAGTTTAATTCTGTTGCACAGGCTAATGGCGGTCTTGAGAATATGATTAACTGGGAAAGTAAAGACCAAGATACGCTTGCTCTTATTAAGTATATCGCAGATGAAGATAAACTGGAAAAGGTACTTGAGAATCCACAGGTAATCAAAACACCAGTAGTTAGGAATGAGAAACAGTCTACACTTGGATATCAGCCTGATGTATGGAAGGGATGGAACTAATGGTAAAGAAGATAGTACATGATCCGCTGTTTCTGACACAGAAGTCAGTGGATGCAACAGAGGCAGACAAACAGGTTGTAACGGACTTACTGGATACACTTAGAGCCAATTTAGATCGTTGTGTTGGTATGGCAGCTAATATGATTGGTGAAAAAAAGAATATTGTTGTAGTGGCAGTGGGACCATTTCAGTTTGCAATGATAAATCCGGTAATTACAAAGAAATCTGGAAAATATCAGACTGAGGAAGGATGCCTTTCTTTGGAAGGAGTAAGATCATGCACGAGATATCAGGAAATTGAAGTGGATTATCTTGATCAGAATTCTACATAGACAAGCGAAAATAAAAAAATACCTACCCTGATACTTTGGCGAGTGCAGGGTAGGTAAAAATCCAAACTGGCTAACCACTTTGTGGTGGTTGCTTCTTTAAATTTAATATAGCACAGTTTCTTTAAATTGTAATGCATTATACAGCGTGTATAGTGCTTTTTTATACCCATTTTTAGAAAGGCAGGTGAGAATAGTGTTAACAAGTGTAGGACAACGGTAATTCTTTTATCCTTGGTGTGTCTAGTGTG
The DNA here is from genome assembly GCA_947177415.1 of uncultured Clostridiaceae bacterium. Lineage (GTDB taxonomy): Bacteria > Bacillota > Clostridia > Lachnospirales > Lachnospiraceae > CAG-411. The sequence goes on along the minus strand of CAMWUK010000139.1, from coordinate 4,742 downwards.
GGCAAGAAACGATTGACCTTTATAATAGGCATATGGGCAGTCATCAAACTTTTGGAAGGCTACGGAAATGATAATTCGGGTGCAAATGCTCATATATGGTAAAGAAGCAGAAACCGAAAATAAGAGATAGACCACCAGTACCACATATTCCGAACTAAAACCGAAAGAACGCATTATGGAAATGTGCATAACAGGCTATTCCGTCATGGATAACTCTGTTCATAGCACATAAAAAAGCAAAGTACATCTTTCCCATGTCCAGCAAACAGAGTTATCCACAACTCCATAAGATAGCCGGTTATACACATTCCCACAATGCTTACACCTACAAAATCCCTCTTATTTTTATATTTTTCAAAAAAGTGAAAAATATTATTTTATAATTCGTTTTCGCTTTACAGGCTTTCATATAACTTGACAAATTTTTAAAGTACTGTATAATACAGTATTATATAATACAACTATGGAGGTGAATTATGTCAACGATTGATTTAATTATTTTAGGATCATTATGCCAAAGTCCTAAAAGTGCGTATGACTTACAAAAGCAAATTGAATCCAGAAATTTATCCAGGTGGATTAAAATTGGTTCATTTACTGTTTATAAAAAAGTGGTTCAATATGAAGCAAAAGGGTATGTTGTTAGCGAAACTACTAAGAACGGCAATATGCCCGAAAAAACATTGTATACAATAACGCCAACGGGAAAAGAAATCTTTAAAGAATTGATGACCAAATTTTCATTAGCGGAAACTAGAGTTTTTTTGGATTTTAATGCAGTTATTGTGAATATGGCATTGGTTGAAGAAGATTTTGCGAATGAATGTATTGCAAATATTAAAAACAGTATTCAAAATACCAAAATGCAAATTATGGAACAACTGCCTAAGCATAAAGACATTCCATTATTTGGGCGAACTATTTTGGAACAACAATTTTTGCTTTTAGAAACACTGGAAAAATGGGAAGAAAACTTTGAAAAAGAATTTGAGAAAGTAAGGGGAGAAAAATGAGTATGATGAATTATATTTTTTTAAATTTGATAATTTATTTACCATTCCACTTATTTGAGGAAGCTGTTGGAGATTTTCCTAAATGGATGTATGAACATAAATGGCTGCCTTATCATATGACACATGGACATTGGATGGCAAACAATTTATTTATCTACTATCCAATGCTTCTTATATCCGTATTTTTATATGTATTTAACAATAAACTCATATGCTTTGGAGTGGCGATACTTATATGGGGAATCATAAATTTTGGAGACCATTTTTTCTATACAATCAAAGACAAAAAGTATCTCCCGGTTTGATAAGTGGAACACTTTTTCTTGTTAATTCTGTTTTAGGATTAAGATATTATATTTTGTCAGATTACTTTTCTGTACCTCAGTTGATAATTGGAGTATTGATTGGTGGGGTATTATTTGGGGTGCCTATGGGACTATGCATTGTTTTATATAAGTTCTTTGATAAATATTTCAAATAAATCCAAAATGTGTAACTATAAATTATGCAACGCCCTTTGTGGGAGAAAGGGGGAATATTTATGTATTATTATAGAGATACAAGTTTAAATTGTATATATATTTCTATTTTTCATATATTAATAGTAACGGTGGTAGAATTGTATGTGGGCAAGGAAAGTGACGAATTTGGAATGTATACAACAACCATATTGGGATTTTGTTATTTATTTTTTTTCGTTAGTACTGCCTTGTCTATAATATTAAGACGAAAGAAAGTAAAAGAAATTCAAAAGAATGGAAGATGTTATTTCGGAACAGTAGAGGCATTAATGGAAATTGAAGTAGAAACTACTTTTAATCGATTTGGACATGCCATGTATGAAACTGCATATTACCTAAAAATATTACCAAAAAAGGAAACTGATGCAAATCATTTCATGTATAGTGATGTTTTGTTACTGTTCATAGGTAGTACTTTGCACTTGCTGCAAAGTACGTAAGAATAGGTAGTGGCAGAGAAGAATCCAGCCTTTCGCTGAAAGTGAACTCTTAATAGGCTGGATTCCGTTACTGTTAGCACCGTAGGTGTGAACAGTAACGATGTTTTGATTGGTAGAAAGGGACAAAAAATATCAAAAGACGTTTTGATATATGACTGGTATGGAAAAACTTTTGTAATTTGTACAAGTGTAAAGGCAAAGCAACATTATAAAGTAGAAGAAACTAAAAAAGTTATGCGATATGATTGGTATAGACAATGCTTGATTTTTTCAAATCAATTACTTGTTATCATAGAAGTCTTATTACTTCTGACATGGATTTACATTACTTTCAGTGGAGTATAATGCGAATAAAAAAAGTTATGTAACAGAATAATACAGAATGATATATTGGAGGAATTAATATGGAAAAATATATATGCCTGACACCATATAAAGAAATACGTGGTGGAGAAAAAAGTATATATGATTATGTTAAAGAAGGCTATTCGGTACCAGAAAAAGTAATCAAGTATCTCAAGACAACAAAGCCGTATGTTATGAGTCCAGGAGTTTACAAGCATCCTTTTAAAGAAAATAGTACATTATTAGGACCATATTGGTATTATGATGGGATTAAATATTGTTGGGACAGGGATACTTGGAAGTATGTAAAAAAATATGGATTAACCTTGCCACAAGAATTTATTGATTATGTTATGTCAGAAGCAGGCACAGCATATTTGCAAAGTTGTCAAGAAAGTGAAGAATCATGGTCCAATGTAATAAGTGGAATGAAAGAAAGTAAAAATATGTTTTGTATGCTTTCAAATGATGCAGGAGATGAGGATATTAACGATTTCTGATAAAGAAGAGTTTTGTTAAATGATAAATTCTCTAAAGGGTAAGCGGGTTTTGCAAGACGTGATGTGGTTTTAGAGTATGTCTGCACAGTTCTATCAGTTAGTAAAAATAATTCTCATTACCACTATACCGTTTTTCAAAAAGATGAAAATTGTGTGAAAGTTTTATTCGGTTTATTGACATTAGGCAGACAACGATATAAAATTGAGCATGTGCTTAATTTTAAAATAGGAGGCTAATCATGGATAAAGGAGATGAAAGAAAAAAACAATTCTTGCAGGTCGCACTAGATGTATTTATAGAGAAAGGTTACTACGGTACAAGTACCCGCGAAATTGCAAGAAAGGCCGGTGTCAGTTCCGGCTTGTTATTTCACTATTTCAGCAATAAAGAGAGTATTTATCTTGAATTAATAAAGATTGGTGTTGAAGAAATGAAAATCAATACAGAAAGGGCAATGGAAGCACCTTGCAAATACCTTTTTCAAACTATGAAGAATACGTTTGAACAGCTAGAAAACAATCCCTTTTTTGGAAAAATGTTTGTGTTTATGGATAATGTGCAGCACACAGCGGTCAATGAAAAGGAGATAGAGTCGCTTTTAGAATCAGCAGATATTTGTAAGCAATGGATTCCAATCATTTTAGAGGGGCAAAGACGCGGTGAGTTTCGTGAGGGAAATTCACATTCCTTATGTGTCGCTATTTTTGGTGCCATACAAGGCATTGCACAAGAAAAAGTCAGAATCCCCAACACGCCATTGCCAAGGATAGATTGGCTTATGGATATGATAGTTAGTCGTACACAATAACAAAACACATTTATTAGGAGTAAAATTAAAAATGAAAAAATTAAAAAAAAATATTTTTATTTTTAGTATTGTTACATTAACAAGTGGTTGGATTGGAGTTTTTATTGATAATATTTTGACAGAACAGCCAGAGGGAAACTCTCTGGGTATGTTAATATGGCTCGTGTTGCCTTTTTTGGCTTCTATAATACTTCGTATAACTAGCCATGATAGAAAAGATATGGGTGTCAAGCCAAATTTTCTAAATAATTTCAAAGAGTATTTACTGGCAATTTGTATTTATCCTTTTGTTACAGCAATATTGATAGGGATTGCTTTGATTTTGGGGTGTATTGAACAGTATTCTTTTAATTTAGAATCCCTCATTTCTCTTGCACTTTTTTATGCACTGGCAGGTATGCTCAAAAACATCTTTGAGGAATTTTCGTGGCGAGGATATCTGACGCCAAAACTTATTGAATTAGGGATTGATAATTGGAAACTATATTTTGTTTCAGGACTTATATGGGGGCTATGGCATTCCGCATATTATCTTGTTTTTTTACCAGACAGCTATTTTACATCAACATCAAGAATTACTACGCTCTTTATCGGTTGTATAATCATGATGTGCTGGACAGTAATGTATGTTGAAATATATAGACTGACAAAATCAGTTTGGGCGTGTGTCCTTATGCACATGATAGGAAACTCTTTAACGGCAATCGTTTCAGCAGACGGATATATTTCGCTTACACCAAATAGCGATATTTGGTTAAATCCTACTAACGGAATAATTTCAATGATTTTATATTTATCCATAGGTATTCTGCTTAAAAAATACCGATTACAGCGAAGTGAGGGAAAATGAATAGAACAGAATATATCAAAATATCAGTACTGTGTCCATATTACCTAAATAAATTGGCAGGTTTAATTTGACAATTGTTGGATTATATGATACTTTTACAGTTAAAGAAAAAATTGGGGGGCTGTAAGTGAGAATAGAACAAAATTTTTTGGAATCAGATTTAGTTGAACTACAAAAGGTATTTTCAAAATCAATGGAATATAAAAATCCTATGCTGAGAAAGGGAAAACGATTTATAAAGATATGGAATAGTTTACTTATATT
>CAMWUK010000138.1 GCA_947177415.1 uncultured Clostridiaceae bacterium | reverse complement strand
ACTTTAAATAGGCTGGATTCCGTTACTGTTTGCACCGTAGGTGTGAACAGTAACGAAAAGATTAGTATGAGAAGATATTTTTTAAAATATTAGTTGCATGGCAAACCAAAATTTATTTGAAGAAATTATATTGTTTTTCTCCCTTTATTTTATTTGAATATGAATATGGGATTTCTTTAAGCCTTTCTATAATTTTTCTTAATGCATCAAGAGTATTTTCGACATTGATATGTACTATAATATATCGCATGATGTCATATTCGTTATCAATCAATGTGATAATATTATCATTACTATTAATAATTCTTAGAAGATAAATATTTGACAAATCATCCATATAAAAATCAACTTCTTGATTTTTACTCCACTGCTCTTGCGGAAATATATGGACGGAATTTAATCTGAAATTATCAATTATTATATCATCATCACCAAAGTGACATAAATGTTTTTTTCTGTGATTTTTATGAAACATACTAAACATAGATTTACCTCCTTAAATTCTAATATCCAGATCAGTTCCCTGAATTTTCGTCTGCTATGTTAGCTTCATTCAACAAGGACACTTTACTTTCATTCATGATGTTGCTGCCAAAGGCAGCATATAAGTTTAGTTGAAAATGAGAGAGACAGTACACTGGTTTAAGATAATCTGCTCTTACTAATGCATTTCTGAAATATTGGGATTTATCTGCAAATAAAGTATTATCAATAGAAAATCCCATGGTGTTTAGATATTTTTCCATAAATACTGCAGTTGTACGGGTATTTCCCTCCATAAAAGGATGTGTCTGCCAAATATTACGGATAAATGAGGCTATATGGGATATCATCTGTTTCTGGGAAAATTTACTATAGTCGGTTTTTTGTTCGGTTTCAAAGTCATATTGCATATTGATTTGAATATCTGTATAGTTTGCATATCTGACTGTGTTGTTATTTAAAATAGGTTCCTGTTTGGTTAGGTTCACATCTCTTATTCTGCCAGCGTATGGCACTAAATCATGAAATAAGTGCTTGTGAATGCTTATCATGGTTGTTGGTCTGAAGGAAAACGCAGGTTCAGATAAAATTTCTGCTATACGTTTTGATACAATATGTGCTTCTTTCGTATCTATATGTTCGTTATTTTTATGATAATTATATAATAAGTCTTCTATCTCGTCAAATGTTAATATTCCATTGATATTGTCATCTGCCAGTTGATACAAATATTTTGATGGAGTGAGACCATCAACCTATTGTAATCCAATTGCAGCTTTTCATGTATCAGAGACGGCATATTGTGATGGCTTATAATGTTTATAAAACGTGTCCATATCAAAGTTCTCCTTTTATATTCCACTATTAGTGGGTGCTTGGTAACAGTTTAGGTAGGTCTGCACACTCCGCTGTGCAGACCATAAAAAAGACTAAAACAGGATTGGAATTGGGCAATTTATAATGCGAAGCTTGCCCAATTCCGTAACAGGTCAGCCCCTAGCTGAACTGTTACGGTGATTGCGATAAATTGGTTTATTAGATGCAACAATCTTATTATACCAAAGATTAGGTGTTTTTTTAATATAATGCAACAATTTAATTAGTTTTATCGTAACAATTTGCACCATAGGCGTGAACTGTTACGGATTTTTCATGTAGTACCATCTGTTTTAAAGGTGGGAAAGTTGAGTAATATATAAATCGACAGCGATGAGAAATAAAAACTTTTGGCACTAAATTTGTAAAATTAGCAACCATTAATCCCCTTTTTGTGTTAAAATATAAAAAAGTTTACGCGAAAGGGCATTTTCCTATGAGATAAAAAGAGAATTGTGGAATACGAAAGCAAAAAAGCGGGCAGAAATGAAAAAAGATTGTGGTATTGTAGATTTAATGATGATATTACATCATTTCTTTAAGGACTTTGAACAGTAATTGTTTAGGATATTGGAGAGAGATTTTTTATGAAAAATATACAATGGAATTTAGAGGAAAGTAGTTATCGGAACTACATAGGAAATACAAAAGGAACATTGGCAGATGAAAGAGCAGCAGAAAAACAGATGAAGAATGGAACCATTTATGCAGGGAAAGTAAAAGTAGTAGAGAAAATTTCTGTTGTGGGAGTAAAAGAAAAGGCACAAAAAAGAGCATTGAAAAAGTTAGTAGATCAGATGAAAAATGATATAAAAGATAATGATATACTTACACAATATAAAGAAATACAAACAAAAGCATCAGAGGATATACTGGAAAGACAAAAGCAGATTGAAGATTTAGAAAATGCCATAGGGGAAGTAATGAATGGTAATAATATGACAGAAGAGGATATTGACAGAAAAAATTTATGGTTGGTGAGAAAAAGCCTGACACAGCCTGAAAAACTTACAGCAGAAGACAAAAAAGAGTTAGCAGCAATGCCAGCAGTGCAGAGAGATATTTTAACATTTAAAGCCATGCAGGATATTCATAACAGTGAAATTGCGAATGACCAAGAAAGAAAAAAAGTTGTAGGACAGGCAACAGAGGAATTTAAGATAGAACTGTTAAAAGAGCATCCGATGGTAGATGCACAAAAAGAGGCAGATGCCATTATGGAGGAAGCTAGCCAGACTGCTTTTAAAATGTTGATAGAAGAAGGAAAAGATAAGATAGATACTGATATGGAAGAAAGCAAAGAAATACAGGAAAAGAAAGCAGAGGAAAAGAAAGAACAAGAGAAGAGAGCAGAAAAAGACTGTTCAGAGATAGAACAGTTAGAGATGTGGGATTTTATTGAGAATTTACAAAATGTTGCCGAAAAACACGAAAAAATACAAAGAGAAGTAGAGATGATAATGGAGAAAGAACTTTTAATTGATGATGATTTAAAAGGGTTAAATCTGGATGAATTACTATAAATTATTTGGTGTTTCATTAGAGATTATTATAGTTCACACTTATGATGTATGTGGTAAGTGTATGGGCTTGTGAGACATCTCTTGTTCTGGGGCAGTTGTGGCTAGAGGAAAAGACAAATGAGATCAAAGCTATCCCGAAATGACTGGAAACTTCGATGTGATTAATATAAATAAAAGAAAAAAATAGAAAGTCGTCATCAGAGGAAGTTATAGTACCTTTGATGGTGGCTTTTAATATATTTTTTGTTTGAATCCTATACTATATAAAGTGGAAGTTTTGACAATCTGCAATATATGTGTAACAGTTCAGGACGGTCTTGCACACTCTGCTTTAAAGACCGTAAAAAAGGCTAAAACAGGATTAGAATTGGACAATTTACAATGCGGAGCTTGCCCAATTCTGTAACAGTTCAGCCTTTGGCTGAACTGTTGCATATATGCAAAACATAGGGCATATTTTGTTAGATAATATACAAAAGTAATAAAAATGTTAATTATATTTATTTCTGCTTTCTTATACCAGATGGCTGTGATATAATGGACAAAGATAGTAAAAATGTCAATTAACCGAGATTATTCATGCTTAAGGCGTCAATTGACGATTAATTTTAGTCAGGAACAATAAACATTTTGTCACAGCAGTATAAGAAAGGAGCAACTACTGTCTAAAAAGTAAGGCAGTGGGAAACAATTATGATATCTTATGAGAATACAAAAACAATTTATGATTTGGTAACAAGTGCAGGCAATATCCATGGAAACAAAGTATTTTTACGATTTGAGGATAATGATGAAATAAAAGAGGTCAGTTATCAGAAATTTGCAGAAGAGTGTCAGGAAATCGCTGCTTGGGCAGAAGCAAAGAATAAAGAATTAGGAAGAAAAGTCCGGGTAGGTGTAATAGGTGGCAGCAGTAACGAATATCTGGCAGCACTGCTGGGTGTTATGTGTAATGGCAATGTAGCAGTTCCTTTGGATACACAATTAAATTTTACTGCATTAGGTGATTGTGTGAACCGTGCGGATATTGATATCTTGTTTTATGACTGGGAACATTATGAACTCATAGAAGGACTTGGTGAAATTTGCTCCGGATTAAAGACAACCATTTGCTTGCAAAATAGAAAGCATGTGGAATGTATTCAAAAAATCTTTTCAGAGTACGAAGGACAGAAAGTAGAACCAAAGATACAGGAAGAAGAGTGTGCTATGGTACTGTTTACTTCCGGAACTACAGGAAAGAGTAAAGGGGTTATGTTGTCTCATCGCAATCTGATAGACAATGTATTTTGCTATACAGACCCAGATGACCAAGAGTCCGCAGTCTATATGAATGTACTGCCGATTCATCATGTTTATTGTTTGACAGAAGATATTTTAGTGACACTCCGCTATGGATGTGTATTATGTTTAAATCAGGATTTGGCAAAGCTTGTAAGTCATATCCAGTTATTCCAGCCAACGGTTATCCGTATGGTTCCAATGATGGCAAAAACTCTTTATAGCCGTATTGCCATATTAAAAGAACAAAATAAGGACAAGTCTATAGATGAAGTAAAGGAAATGGTTCTTGGAAAAAATTTACATAAAATTATAAGTGGTGGAGGTTATTTAGCACCAGAATTAGCAGAATGTTTCCAGAATATTGGTATGCCGATTGCACAGGGATATGGTATGTCAGAGTGTTCTCCAAAAGTGGCAGGACCAGATTGGTCAAGACCGGATAAGGTGCCTTCTCTTGGAAAAGTAGTGGAACGTTGTGAGGTTCGTATTGTAGATGGAGAAATCCAAGTAAAAAGCCCTTCTGTAATGATGGGATATTATAAAGATGAGGAAGAAACTGCAAAGGCAATTACTGAGGATGGATGGCTTCGCACTGGGGATTTGGGATATGTAGATGAGGAAGGATTCCTTTATTTTACTGGTAGAAGTAAAAACCTGATTATTCTTAGCAACGGAGAAAATGTAGCACCGGAACAAATTGAAAATCTCTTTGACAATGAACCATTAATAGAAGATATTCTGGTATATGGGGAAGAAGATAGAATTTGTGCAGAAGTATATCCGAATTTTAAATTAGCAGAAGCTAAGGGAATTGAGGATATAGAGAAAGTGGTAGAGGATATTATTAAGAAACATAATGAAGAATTACCAACCTTTAAACGTATTATGCAAAGTGGCATCAGACAGATTCCTTTTGAGAAAACTTCTTCTAAAAAGATTATTCGCGGAAAATACTTTGAGCAAAAGAAAAAGGAAAAGGATGAAACCGCAAATCTACGGAAACCTGAAAATGAAATGCAGCAAAAACTTTATAATTCTGTTTCTGAATGTCTGGGGCATGATTTGTTTGGCATAGACACTGATTTCTATCAGGCAGGATTAGATTCTCTTGCGAGTGTATTATTGTTGACAGAATTATTTGAAAAGTTTAAAATTTCTATTACATTAAAAGAGTTAAGCGAAAATGCTACCATAGAAAAATTAGAGGTGTATGCAGCGAACCAGAAGGAAAATGATGTAGATTATACCAAAAGAGAAATTTATCCGCTTACCAGTTTACAGATGTATTTTGGATATGTACTTCGTGGCAATTCCACTTCCAATTTGCCATTCCTATTTAAACTGGACAACAGTGTAGATTTAGAACGGTTAAAGTGGGCAACTGAGGAAGTTTTTGAAATACATGTGGAATTAAAGGATATTATTCAGGTACATGAAGGTGTGCTAAAGAATTTCAGGGATGATAACAGAAAGATTGATATTCCAATTATTACAATGACAGACAAAGAATGGGAAAAAGCAAGAGAGGAACTGATTCAGCCGTTCCTGCATCAGGAAAATGAACCACTCTATCATGCAGGAATTTATAAAACAGACAGCGGAAATTATTTCTTCTTTGACTTGGCACATATTATCGGTGACGGAATGTCAATGAATATATTATTTGAAGATATCAACGCTCTTTACAAGGGAGAAAAGGTTGAAAAGCAGGATTACAGTTATTATGAATATATTCTGGATCAAATGCATAAGGACGAGCAGGGACAAAAGGCAGAAAATGTACGTTATTGTTTGGGACTTACCAAAGATTTGAAAATGCGGAAAACTATTTTGCTACGAAAAGATTGTTATGACTTGGAACATGGAATCAATTCTGCTCTTCGTGGACGGCTAAATGTAAATCATAAAAAGATATTAGGATACTGCAAGAAAAACGGGGTTTCTGAAAATGTAATCTTTTTAACAGCATTTAACTACTGTGTCGGTGTATTTGCTAATGAGGATGATGTAATGACTACCAGTGTGCATAGTGGTAGAACAGACAGCCGTTGGAACCGGTTGATAGGTTCTCTGTTTATGACCTATTATTTCCGATATACCAGAAAGCCTCATGAAACTGTAGCAGAATTGCTGAAAAAGTCTGGTAAACAGATTCTGCATACTATGGATAATTATATTTCTAATATTCATGGAGATGAAATGTTTTTCCAATATCAGGGAGACATTTTAAACATAGATGAAATCGGAGGAGCACCTGCCGAAAGACAGAGTGTGCAATTAGATGCTCTGCCATTACATATGCAGGTATTTAGCGATTCCGAAGGATATTTTTATGAACTCCGTTACTGGGAAAACCGTTTTGATAAAGAATTATTGGAGATCTTTGTACAATGTTATGAGTGTATTTTAAATGCTATGTTGGAGGAACCATCTGTCCGCAGATTAAAGAAACATATTCCGGAACAACTGCATCCAAAACATTTCTATATTGAGGCAGGAAAGATAAATGAGGAAACAGGATACGAATTGATTCCAAATGTGGCAGCAGATACAAAAGTAAAAGCGTATGTGTTGGATGATAGCTGTATCAAAAAACCGTATGGTGGCTGGGGAGATTTGTATATTATGGATTATCCAACAAAGGATTATCTGGATGAAATGGCAAATCCTTATGGAGATGGAACCTTATATCTGACTGGACGGACAGCAAGAATTACACCTTCTGGTAAGGTGGAATTTATAGAGGATGCAGGAAGAAGCGTTATGCAGGAAACTGTACGGGGAAGAGAATTCCCAGACTTGTATCAGATAGAGCAGGCAATTTGTTCGTATGATGGTATTGAAAAAGCGGAAGCATATACCTTCTATGGCAGTGATAATAATATTCATATTGGAGCAGACCTTTGGGGTGAGAATGAGGTTGCACCAGAAGTATTAAAGGAATTCTTAGCAGATAAGATTAAGGAAAGCTGGATACCAGAACAGTTACAATGGAATAAATAATAAAAGAGAATTATAGAGATTTTAAAAGTCTGAAAGAGGATGCAATAAAGTATCTTCTTTTGGGCTTTTTGACATGTGTGTGGAGTTGGCAATATAGTATAAATTTAATGAATTTTTAATGTTGGGATAAAAGATATTGTGATATAATAAAATAGGCTTTGTGCTTTAATAGAAAAAAGGAGGAATTTTTTATGAAAAAACAACCAAACAAAGATGATGGAGGTATCTTTATGAAAAAAAGAATAAAAAAGGGAATGGCAATAGCTATGGCAGTGATTATGGCATGTTCCAGCTCTAATATGCTATTTGAACAAAAGGATATTGCAAAAGCGGCAGAGAATACATTAGCAAATGAATCAGTGCAGTATGTTTATGTTTCGGATTCAGATGGACTTCGCACCTTTATTGACAATGATGGTGCATATTCCAGCCAGGATTCCATAGCAAAAATTAAAGAATATAGTGAGGTACATAAAATTGTCTTAGATGAGCCGGGAACATTATATGTATGTCCATTATCAGATACAGATTATCTAGATATTCAATTATTTTCTAACTTTGCTTTAACAGCACAAATTGGTAATAAGGGATATACCCGTTCCAGTGATAGAGAAGATTTCCTTTCTTATAAGTTGAAAGCAGGAACTTACTATTACCGTTTGTCTCGCTGGAATGGACATGGTTCAGAGGTATATACTGCAACTACTTATTTAGGATTCCAGCCAGATAGTGGGAAGCTAAAATCCAATACTTCTTCTATTAGTACAACAGTTTCTACAGCAACGGAAGTGACAGTGCCTGATGTGGACAAATCACAAGGTTTACTGGATTATATCAGTAACGATGGGGAAGCAGCCAGCCAGGAAAGTATTGCAAAAATTGGTGAATACAGCCATGCAAACAAGATAACAATCACTGAACCAGGTTGGTTATTTGTGACACCATTATCAGATACAGATTATATTGAGTGGAGACTTTATACCAATAAAGACTTAACATCTAAAATTTTTGAAATGTACACATTGGAGAAAATGCCAGACAATCCTTCTGCGGTATATTTAGAAGCAGGAACCTACTATTATTGTGGTTATCGTTGGAATGGACATGGTTCAGATGTATATACAACAACCACATATCTGGGATTTATGCCGACGAAAAAACGTATATCTGTAAATAGCGTTAAGCTAAGTGCAGATAAGACTTATGCAACGGTTACTTTTGATTATGATAAAGAATATCTTGGTTCTTTTAATAGTGGAACTATCAGGGTAGTAAAAGGAAAAGTATCAGCACGACATATTACAAATGGAAATGTCTGGGCTGTACAGACAAAAGAGAATGCACTTGAGAGCAACAAAGCAAAGATTACTTCTAACGGTACATATACTGCGAGAATAGATGGAAAATCAGATGAGTATTATGGCATGGTTTCTTTTAAAGTAACAGGAATTGTAAAGGCACCTGCTGCACCAAAGATTAAGACTGCAAAGAAAAATACGAAGGTGATTAAAGGAACCAGCAAAGCTAAGCTGAAAATATATGTCAAATATAATGGAAAGACTTATCAGACAACGGCAAATAGTAAAGGAAACTGGACTATTAAAGTGAGTAAAAAATTAACTGCCAAAGCAAAAATTACTGCTTATGCAAAGAATACAAATGGTGCAAAGAGTAAAATAACAACTTATACAGTAAAAAAATAATGGTGAATATTTTATTGTTTTTTATAGTGTTAGTGTGATTGTAAAAAATAGTAAAGGGTCATGTTTCGCTTGCGAGGCATGACCCTTTATTATCGTTGTAAAGTGATGTATACTGACCCTTAATTTTTCATGTCCTATATTGCAGACCGCTGCTATCACAGCTAGGAGTTGACCGTGAATAGTCACTACATAAGACTTTGTCCATGCTTAAGGTCGTGAATAACCCTCTAAATTCGTTTACGGAAATGTAGTTACTTTATTTTAAAGAGAACAGAGTATAACAGTTTGGTAAGTCTGCATTGTTACCAGTGAAATTAATTCTTGGGAATAAAAACCTTGTCATATAGTTTTTAATACTATATAATAGAAAAGATATGGTAACTTTATAAAAAACAGATACAAGCATAGATAATTTTGCATGACCAAGATAGTTACTAAATGGGTGAGAGTTGTAGATACAGAAGGGGATGGATGATTGTATGAGTAAGAACAATGTAGAGTATGTGCGGCAGATTATTGAGAATTTGAAAAAATTAGATTATATCAGACCGGGAGACATTCCAAATATAGATTTATATATGGATCAGGTAACCACATTTATGGACGAGCATCTGGCAGATGAAAAGCGTTTTCCCGATGATAAGATTTTAACCAAAACAATGATAAATAACTACACAAAAAATAATCTTTTGCCGCCACCAAAGAAGAAGAAATATTCAAAAGAGCACATGCTGTTGTTGATTTTTATATATTACTTTAAAAATATTTTGTCAATTAATGATATACGAAGTATTTTTAATCCCCTTAATGAAATTTTTTCTGAAGAAAATAAAAAGAAAAATATAGGAATTGATTTAGAGGCAGTATATGAAGAAGTATTTAGTTATGAACAGGAACAGGTGGATGCATTAGTTCGTGATGTGGTTCGTAAATTTAAGAAGGCAGAAAAAGCTTTTGATAAAATAAAAGAAGAGGAAGACAGAGAGTTTTTGGTTTGTTTTACCTTTATTTGTATTTTAAGTTTTGATGTGTATATTAAAAAGGTGATTATTGAAAAAATGATTGACCAGTACATTAGCCCTCGCTTTGGTAAGAAAAATGAAGGCGAGAAAAAAACAGATAAGTAGGAGAATAGAAAAATATGAAATTTGTTTTAGATACTCACACCCACTCTATTGCCAGTGGACATGCATATAGTACGATTTATGAAATGGTTCATGCAGCCAAAGAAAAAGGACTGGAATTGCTTGGAATTTCCGAACATGCACCTAGTATGCCGGGGACTTGCAGTGAAATTTATTTTTCAAATCTAAGGATTTTTCCAAAGGAATTAGAAGGGGTTCAACTGCTTTTTGGCGTGGAAGCCAATATTATGGATTATCAAGGAAATATTGATATTTCTAAGGAGACCTTGCAAAAACTTTATTATGGAATTGCAAGTCTTCATACTCCTTGTATTGCTCCAGGAAGTTGTAAAGAGAATACCCAGGCATATCTGCGTGTTATGGAGAATCCAAGGATTCAGGTTATCGGGCATCCAGATGACAGCCGTTATCCCATTGATTATAAAGAATTGGTAAAAGGGGCAAAGGAGACAAAGACTTTGTTAGAGGTAAATAATACTTCTCTTTCGCCTACCTCTTTTCGGGCAAATGCCAGAGAAAATTATAGAGAGATGTTAGCACTGTGTGCCAGTGAAAATGTACCAATTATTGTAAATAGTGATGCTCATGTGGGCTTTGATGTGGGAAATTTTGTACATGCACAAGATTTATTGAAGGAAGTGGATTTTCCTGAAGAATTAATTGCAAATACATCCATAGAGAAATATAAAAATCTGTTACACAGAAAATCTTAACAGAACGGTAAAGGATAAGAATAAAGGACAAAGGAGAATTTTTATGAATGATAAATTGCATAACCCGGATATGGATATGTTGATGCAGGCAATCTGTACACTAGGAACAAAAGAAGAATGTTACCGTTTCTTTGAAGATATTTGTACCATTAATGAATTACAGTCCTTTTCCCAGCGTTTTCAAGTAGCCAAGATGTTATATGACCATAAGGTATATACAGAGATTTCCAAAGAAACAGGAGCATCTACAGCGACCATCAGCCGGGTTAAGAGGACACTGGATTATGGGGAAAATGGATATAAATTAGTATTTGAAAGAATGGCTACCGCAATCCCACTGGCTTTAGACGGTGGGTTAAGGTAGCCAAAAG
>CAMWUK010000137.1 GCA_947177415.1 uncultured Clostridiaceae bacterium | reverse complement strand
TTTCTCTATGTTCTGAATCATATCATAGAAATTCTTAACAAGTCTTTAACTTTTGACAGAACATAATCTATAATATTATACACTGCATAAATAAAACTCATATCTTATCCGTCTTTTCCTTTTTGTGTTTCGGATAAATTTTAGAAAGCATGTAACAGTTCAGCCGAGGGCTGACCTGTTACGGAATTGGGCAAGCTTCGCATATAAATTGCCCAATTCCGTTACTGTTTGCACCGTAGG
This sequence comes from uncultured Clostridiaceae bacterium, assembly GCA_947177415.1. Classification (GTDB taxonomy): domain Bacteria; phylum Bacillota; class Clostridia; order Lachnospirales; family Lachnospiraceae; genus CAG-411. Next base: position 10,917 of record CAMWUK010000137.1, on the reverse strand, counting down.
TGTGAACAGTAACACGAAAGCATTTCAATAAGTTCTTCCTGTCCTGTTCATTTCATGTTATAATTTGTTACACAGAAACTTGTTCCTGTTTTTTCTTTCCCTTATTATTGCCCTTATGAGAGTTTGTAACAGCAGGGGGAAGAAAATAACATAAGGGAAAGCTCACCTCGTACAAATTCAGTGTTTTCAAGGGTTAGAGCAATTCACGATAACAAAATATAACAATTATTAAATTCGTTAGATTTTATGGAAACCCAATCGGAAGTTGTCGGGGTATATATGATAAAATTTCATTTTTGCCATAATTAAATAGTTGTCTAACGTTTTGGATAGGAGATTTTTCTATGAATAGTAATGTTTTGAAGAATGAAGATATAACAGAAAATATAATTGCTTTTAAACTAACCAAGTCCTACAAAGAAAATATGACAGAAACTGAGTTATATGATATTACAAGAGGATGCTGGGGAGTAAACCTTGAAAGGGCTCAGAGTGTAGATTATGCCTTCAGTGTCTATAAAGACACTATAAAGGAGGTCTATAAAATTGAAGAGTGGCTGCCAGCAGAAAAGCTTCAAAGAACAACCCTTCCAGACGCAGAAGTTCCAGAGGGAACATATGGGTTTAAAGGTAAAATTGCAGAGAAAGAAATACGAGATAAATACAAAGGGAAATCAGTAAAAAACCTATGTAAACCAGGACAATATAATTTCAAATATTTGCCTTTGCCTTCTTCTCAAAATCATGTACCCAATAAAGATGAAATTATAAACAAGGAAAAATCTGTAATTAACCAAGTAATCGAAGAAGTGCAAAAAATAGAAGAAGAAATTACATCGTTAAATATAGATGAGGAATCAAAAAAAGCAATTGTAAATGTTAGGATTAATCAAGGAAAATTCAGAGATTTATTGCTAAAGAGATATAAGAACAAATGCTGTCTGTGTGGCGTAAAAAACCCAAAATTTCTGATAGCAAGTCATATCAAACCTTGGGCAGAAAGTGAAACAAAAGAAAAATCAGATGTCAATAACGGATTTTTGATGTGTCCTAACCATGATAAATTATTTGATAAAGGTTATATCACTTTTGATGATGATGGTAAGATTATAATTTCTGACAGATTAACAGAAAACAATAGGGTGTTTCTTAATGTTGATAGTAAAATGCATATAGAACTAACACTAACTGAAGGTAATAAAAAGTATTTGAAATTTCACCGAGAAAATATTTTTAATAGATAAATAAAAATTCCAGTTTAAGGAGAATAGTTAAGTAATCAAAAATATGGATAAATATGTTCACATGTGATATAATGTGTTCGCGAAGAAAGGAGATTTTTTTATAAACACAAAAAATATCACAAATTATAAGCCAAAAGATTTTGCCGAATTGTTAGGTATATCTGTTAAAACATTACAACGCTGGGACAGGGATGGAATTTTAAAAGCAAACCGTACTCCTACTGACAGAAGATATTATACTTATGATCAATATCTACAATTCAAAGGAGTACAAACGGGGAATGATATAAGAGATATTGTTATCTACGCAAGAGTTTCTACAAAGAATCAAAAAGATGATTTAAAAAATCAAGTAGATTTTTTAAGGCAGTTTTGTAACTCAAGAGGAATGATAATAAATCAATGTATTGAAGATTTCGGAAGCGGATTAAATTACAATCGTAAAAAGTGGAATAAGTTACTTGAAGAAGTCATGGAGAATAAAATAAAAACAATAGTTATTTCAAGTAAAGACAGGTTTATTCGCTTTGGATATGATTGGTTTGAAAAATTTTGTGAAAAATTCAATACAAAAATAATTATTGTAAATAATGAAATGCTTTCTCCTAATGAAGAGTTGGCACAAGACATTATTTCAATTTTGAATGTATTCAGTTGTGGATTATATGGATTGAGAAAGTATAAAAATCAGATAAAAAAGGATGAGGAAATTGCTAAAGAGCTTCAAGACGGAAATAAATCCAACGCAGGAACAGATACGACAAATAAATAAAACCATTGGGACTTGTAGATTTATATATAATTTCTACCTTTCCCATAACAAAGAAATTTATGAAACGGAAAAGAAATTCGTTTCCGGAATGGATTTTCAGAAATGGGTAAATAATGTTTACCTAAAAGAAAATCCGGAATATTCATGGATCAAGGAAGTAAGTTCTAAATCCGTGAAACAAAGCATCATGAATGCAGAAAAGGCTTTTAAAAGATTTTTCAGGCATCAGGGAGGATTTCCAAGATTCAGGAAAAAAGGTAAGTCAGATGTAAAAATGTATTTTGTAAAAACAGACGCAAAAGCAATGATACACTGTGAAAGATACAGAATAAAAATACCCACTCTTGGATGGGTTAAGTTAAAAGAAAAGGGGTATATTCCAACTTCAAAACAAGGGTATTTGATAAAAAGCGGTGCCGTTTCATGTAAAGCCGGAAGATATTATGTATCGGTTCTGGTTAATATGCCGGACATAAAGAAACCACAATTAAATAATCATGGATTAGGAATAGACCTTGGAGTAAAAGAATTTGCAGTCATCAGTAATGGCATTACAAAAAAGAATATCAATAAAACTGGAAAATTAAAGAAATTAGAAAAACAATTAAAAAGAGAACAGCGTTGTCTTTCGAGAAAATACGAAGACTTAAAGAAACGCAATAAAAAGAAAGGAGAAGCTACCAGACAGAATATCCAAAAACAGGTACGAAAGGTACAAAAACTTCATCAAAGAATAGAAAATATTCGTACGGATTATATTAACAAATGTGTAAATGAGATAGTAAAAACCAAGCCGTCTTATATCACAATGGAAGATTTGAATATAAAAGGCATGATGAAGAACAGGCATCTTTCCAAAGCAGTTGCTTCACAGAAATTTTACGGTTTCAGAATAAAACTGGAAACGAAATGCAAAGAATTTGGAATTGAATTAAGAATTGCAGACAGATGGTATCCATCAAGTAAAATATGTCATGCATGTGGATGTATTAAGAAAGATTTAAAACTTTCTGACAGGGAATATATTTGTGAATGCGGTTACCACGCAGACAGAGATTACAATGCAAGTCTTAATTTAAGGGATGCAAAAACTTACAAAATAGCATAATCAAGCTGTTGTAAGTATGTACCGATGGCTTAGTCGGGAATTTACGACTGTGGAGTGTACATGAAGTTGTGAGTAGTATTTGGATTCATCCAATACAAAAGCATACATAATGAAACAGTAAGGAATGTTTGTGAAAACTTCCAATATCTCGATATGGGTATATTTGTCCATATTTTGAGTAGCAGGACTCAACATGAAAAAAGTACTTATAACTGGTGGTACAGTATTTGTAAGTAGATACATAGCAGAATACTATATTGCTAAAGGTTATGAAGTTTATGTACTTAATAGAAATAGCAAAAAACAATCTGTAGGAATAAAACTTATAGAAGCAGACAGACACAATTTAGGGGAGGTTCTTCGACCATATCATTTTGATATTGTTATAGATACCGCATATACTTCCAAGGATGTTGCTTTATTACTTGATGCATTAGGAAGTTATGAAGAGTATATTTTGATTAGTTCAAGTGCTGTATATCCAGAATATTGTGTACAACCATTTACAGAAGAAACTCCACTAGGTGTTAATAAATATTGGGGCAAATATGGAACAGATAAAATAGAAGCAGAAGAAACATTGATGAAGAGAAAACCTACAGCATATATTCTCCGTCCACCATACTTATACGGACCTATGAATAATATTTATAGAGAGGCATTTGTTTTTGATTGTGTATTAAGTGACAGAACTTTTTATCTACCCCAAAATGGTGAAATGAAATTGCAGTTTTTTCATGTGAACGATTTATGTAGATTTATTGACGTTATACTAGAAAAAAAGCCAAATCAACATATTTTCAATGTGGGAAATAAAGAAACTGTTTCTATTTGTGAATGGGTCAAACTTTGCTACCATATTGCCGATAAAAAGGCTGAATTTATTAATGTATTTGCTGATATTGATCAAAAGAACTATTTTAGTTTTTACAATTATGAATATTATCTTGATGTTTCAAAACAATGCAAATTGATGCATGATACAAAATCATTATATGATGGATTAAAAGATGCATTTGCATGGTACAAACGCAATCCAGATAGAGTCAATAAAAAACCATACATAGATTATATTGATAATAATTTGTAACAGTTCAGGTAGGTCTGCACACTCCGCTGTGCAGACCGTAAAAAAGACTAAAACAGGATTGGAATTGGGCAATTTACATGCGAAGCTTGCAGGGTTCCGTAACAGGTCAGCCCCCGGCTGAACTGTTACACTGTTCAGAACATACTCGAGGATTTGCTTGACAAATTCGAGTTTTACAAGATTTTAGCCCTTCGCTTTGCGAAGTTTTATGGGCTAAAATCTCGTATCTGTTCAGGTACTGAACAGATACAATAATTTTAGAGATAATGGTAACTGCTTAGAACTATGAACAGTTACTGTTACTGGTAAAATATTAAATGCTGTAAAATTCTTCGTTGATTTTTACAGCATTTTTGAATATAATAAAGTGTATAAATAGATGTCAATTTTGAAAGGATGATGATTATGCCTAATATATTACCAGTATCTGATTTGAGAAATTATAATGAAGTGTTAAAAAATTGTCAGGTGGGAGAACCTGTTTTCCTCACTAAAAATGGCAGGGGAAGATTTGTAGTAATGGATATTGAGGACTATGAGCGTGAAAAAGCAGAAAAGAAGCTTTTAGAGAAGTTGCAAGAGGCTGAGAAGGCTGTTAAGGATGGAAACGACTGGTTGTCACTAGATGAACTGAAGACAATGGTGGGAGAATAGAACATGATGAAGTTACAGATTAATCCTTTAGTGGCAAAGGAGCTGAAATCTATTAAGGATTTCATTGCTGAGGATAATGCTGATAAGGCATTGGAAACAGTGCAGCAGATTTATCGTCAGTTTGAGAATATACAGCAGTTTCCTTATATTGGTACAGACTTGTCTAAGCGTGTGAGTTTTAAGTCGGATTATAAATATGTTGTGTGGGAAGATTATGTTGTACTTTATAAGGTTGGTAAAGAAGTGGTGGAGATTTATCGGATGGTAAACCAGTATCAGGATATTACAAGAGTGTTTGAATGAGAATGAGAAATTGTTACTGTTCACACCTGCGGTGCAAACAGTAACGGAATCCAGCCTATTTATAATTCGCCTTCGGCGAAAGGCTGGATTCTTCTCTACCACCACTTATGCTTACGTACTTTGCAGCAAGTGCAAAGTACTACCTATGAACTGTAACGACAAATTATATTATATGAATTTAAAAGATTTAGTATAAATGATAATTATTAGAGGGTTATGGGATTGATGAAGATAATGACTTTTTAACTTTTGCTTATCAGTGTACGATTTTTCTTTGGATGATATGAAAGATAACTAAGCAACAATCAAAATATAATGGAGGATTATAAACATGCCAAAACTGCGAAAGACTCTTCCAAAAGATTTAACGGACTTTTGCTACAAACATATGAATAATTATACATCAGAGGATATTGAGAAATGTAAAGAGATGCTGGAACCATGTGATCCGAATGCCCGTGACCGTGGTGGTTATAAGGAAACAGCATTACATAAAATGCTCCCTTTAGAAATTATCGAATGGCTCATAGCACGTGGTGCAGATGTAAATGCTGCAAACACCTATGGAACACCTCTTTTTAAACATGCACATTGGGGAAATTATGATATATGCAAATTCCTTATAGAGCATGGTGCTGACGTAAATATTGTAGCACATGCAGGTCATACGGTGTTGTTTAGTGCAGTTTCTGGAATAAATTGTAATTATGATATTGTCCGCTTACTTCTGGAACATGGTGCTGATCCTTGCCATCATTCTGAAAATTGGGATGAACAAAAAACCCCTCTACTTACAATGTTAAGCCGTGGGGTAGAAGTGTGGAAGGAGAGTAAGGCTGACATTGCTGAACTGCTCATAAGTGCTCAAAAGGGGCAAGGTGGCATTCCAAAGGATGAATGGGCGAAAGCACAGGAATATATTTCTGATATAGGACATGAATTTGAACTACACAAAAGTGATATGGAGATGGAGCATTGCAATAAAGTGGAAATGATAATGAAACGCTATTATGCTATTTTTGATGTAACTCCAGCAGAGCCTGTCATCAAACATGATGGGAAGTCTTTGATAGAAGTTGATAAAAGCATTTCCATTGGAGAACAGCATCATGCCCTTTGGGAATTTCTTGTACCCTTAAGTGGCAGATGCATAACTATGCAAGGTGAGGTTATTCGTGTTACTGGTCGTATTGATGGTGAAATTAATCGTAATGGAGGGGCAAATTGGGATACAGAATATCGAAGAATGCTTGGATCATTAACAAAGTATTTTCTACAGGGAAATACTTTGAACAAGGATGAAATTGAAGATATGAAGGATGCAATAAATGAAATAAATACCCACAAGGCTGCTTGCATTATATGTCAAAAGGCGATAGATAAACTGATGGAACTTGCAGTTAAATGGGTAATACAAAATCCAGATCCCATTCCGCTTGGTAATATTGATTACAATCGATGATTTTTGAGTTATGAAAATGAATGAAGATGCATCACCGATGGAATGCCCACTTAAAATTCTTAACATATACAAAAAGATAAGTTCCAGTTTATCAGACTGAAAGAATTGAAATTTGGAGGAAAATATGCAATTTAAAGATTGGGAGGAACTTAAAAGACTTTGTCCAATCACTAACGGGACGTGGAATAAAGAATTTTTGTATGAGTATCTGGTGCAAAGCTGTAATCAGAATTTTAGTAAGCAAATAGAAGCATTTTTTCTAAAATACCGAAATGATGAGCAATTGGCAGATTTGTTGTTCTCATTTTTACTGGATAATGACTATGATGGTTCAGATAGCCAAATGGGGGCAGCATACTTTATCTCAAAAATGGACAAACAGCTACTCAAAGGCAAAAAAGAGTTGTTATTGAAGGCTCAAAAGAATGAAGTACATTGGAAAAGACCTTTTCCACATGATGAGCATTTAGAATGGCTTGAGAAGTAACTTCAAATTTAAGGGAGAATCCAAATCAAAAAATTACGTAACTACAATGGTTATATATATAATATATTAATAGAAATATACGGAGAAATGGAGTATGAATTTTTTATATTTAGAAGAAGTTTATAGAGAATTGCATGATATTTTGATAATTGGAAAAACCATAGAACGAAATAACAAGAAATATCATATAATTGGTATGACTTTAGAAGATGAAGTGAAATTGTATATAATAGAGCCATACAATGAACCAGAATATTGCAGTAATAGAAAAAAAGGGGTTTGCAATCAAAGGAAAATATTGAAGGAACAAGAAAAAGAGGAGTATTATTTAAATTGTAGTGATTTTTATTTTGGAAATGAAAGGTTACAAGTGCAGCAAAGTTCAGGCAGCCCTTTAAAATTTATAAATGATTATGGGGAAATTCAATTATTTTTTGAAATGATGAAAGCAGGCTGGGTTATTCCAGAATGGTTAAAAAATGAAGAATGGGATAATTTACAATTAACGACTTTAGAATTTGCAGATGTGAAGAAATTGCCTAATTATTCTACAGAAATGCCTATAATTATAAAACACAATCCCAATCCTATCCAGCATATACTTGAAAAGACAATCACATTAAATGTGGGAAAAAGTAATTCTTTTAGTTTTACAGACAATTATGGTGATAAAGTACAGTGCTATATAAATAATGTTTCTTTGATAAATGTGTGGGAAGATATGGAGGAACAATTTAGTGATCCTCAATATACAAAAAAGTTTTTGCCAGAACAATTGCAGGAGATAAAAGAACATTGTTATATGGCATTAGAGCAAAGTTGTCCAAAAGGAATGTGTTATATTGGTGTGGAATATGAATGTAGCAAAGATTTAAATTTACAATTTTATACCAAAGAGTATTTAAAATCTTGTCCAGAGGAACAAGAAGGAAGTGTATCTATTTTAATGATGAACACAAAGCCGGATAAAGAAATTGGAATCCACAATCTTCCACTAAAAAGTTGTGTGGTGCAAACAGCAGTTTCTCCAGATACAACTAAAATTCCAGCAGAATTATTTTCATATCTTGAAAAAGTAGATGCATGGGAAGAAAAAGTTTAATTATGATAACTTTAAAGAGGGGGTAAAAGCTATGAAAAATAGAAAAAACTATTTAAAAGCCCGTAAAAAGCAATTCAAGTGGAATTTAATAGGAAGGTATTCAGATTCTGAATGTCCAATTTGTGGAAAAAAGACGACTTTACAATTTGATGAATATGATGCATGGTGTTGTATATCATGCAATGAATGGTTGGAAGATGCCTGCAATGACCCTGATTGTCTGTTTTGTGCCAAAAGACCTTTGACTCCTTATGAAGCATATTATATGATATATACAGAAGCTGGTAGTGCAGGAATGAGAAAAGACTGGAGACGACAAAATTATCAGCATAAAACAGATGGTATGAAAAAACATAAAAGACAAAAAGAATTCATAGACAGTATTTTAAGTGATAATAAAATGTTAAATCGGTATTTGTAGAATTGGAGGAATACATAATGTGGGAAGAATTGGGAATAAGCGGAGGTACGGCAATAATTGTTCTGATTGCGTTTTATTTTGTTGTTAAATGGGCGGTAAAGAACGGCATAACAGAAGCCTATGAAGAAATCACAGGCAAAAAAAAGTAAAAGATGAGTTAGACGAAATTTTAGGGAAGAAATCCGAAAAAGAAAGCAAAAAAAATATTGTAGCAAATTTTAGTTTATTAGACTGAAAGAATTGAAATTTGAAGGAAATTATGCAATTTAAAGATTGGAAGAAACTTAAAAGACTTTGTGCAATCACTAACGGGACATGGAATAAAGAATTCAACACATTTTTAATGTAGGTAATAAAGAAATAGTTAAAACAGGAGGTAGTTATGAGAAACATTCACACAGACGAAATAACAAAAAACATAAAAGAAATGTGTATAGAAGCAAATTTACATTTGGCAAAAGATGTAGTAAATGCAATTACAAAAGCAGAACAAACAGAGGAGTCTGATATTGGTAAGAAAATACTTGGACAATTACAAGAAAATATGGATATTGCACAAAAAGAAGATATACCAATTTGTCAGGATACAGGTATGGCAATTGTATTTCTTAAAATAGGACAAGATGTTCATATTGATGGAATAGCCATTGAAGATGCCATAAACGAAGGAATACGGCAAGGCTATACAGAAGGTTATTTAAGAAAATCAGTAGTAAAGGATCCATTAATCAGAGAGAATACAAAAGATAACACACCAGGTGTCATTCATTATGAAATTGTTCCAGGAGATAAAATAGAAATTACAGTTGCACCAAAAGGATTTGGAAGCGAAAATATGAGCCGGGTTTGCATGTTAAAACCTGCAGATGGTATAGAAGGAGTAAAAGAAGCTGTATTAGAAACCGTAAAATTAGCAGGACCGAATGCATGTCCTCCTATGGTAATTGGAGTAGGAATTGGAGGAAGTTTTGAGAAATGTGCTATTTTGGCAAAAAAAGCACTTACAAGAAATTTAGAAGAACCTTCATCTATACCTTATGTACAAGAACTTGAAGAAGAATTATTAAAAAAGATAAATCAACTAGGATTTGGACCAGGAGGACTTGGAGGAAGAAATACAGCATTAGGAGTAAATATAGAAACCTATCCTACTCATATTGCAGGATTACCAGTTGCTATTAATATTTGTTGTCATGTAAACAGACATGTAAAAAGAATATTGTAAAAAATAATATCAATTATCTAAGGTGTTAAAAAATTAAAATGAAAGATAGAATAATATAAATTGATGTAAAAAGAACAAGAATTTTTGTACAGGGAGGAGAAAAAATGGAGAAATACATTACAGCACCAATTACAGAAGAAGATACCAAAGATTTAAAACATGGAGATTATGTATATATATCAGGAACTATTTATACAGCAAGAGATGCAGCACATAAAAGAATGTATGATGCAATGTTGGAAGGAAAAAGTGTACCATTTGATATAAAAAACAATATTGTATATTATCTAGGACCATCACCAGCAAAAGAAAATCAGGTAATAGGATCTGCAGGACCAACTACGAGTAGCAGAATGGATAAGTATACACCATTATTATTAGATCATGGAATGAAAGGTATGATAGGGAAAGGGAAAAGAAGTCCAATTGTAATAGAATCCATCAAAAAAAATAAAGCAGTATATTTTGCAGCAGTAGGTGGAGCAGGAGCTTTACTATCAAAATGCATAAAAAAATCTGAAGTGATTGCTTATGATGATTTGGGAACAGAAGCAATAAGAAAGCTAGAAGTAGAAAATCTTCCTGTTATTGTAGTAATTGATACAGAAGGAAACAACTTATATGAGACAGCAATCGAAGAATATAAAGAAAAATAAAAAAAATAAAAAAATTTAAAAAAACTAGTTGACAAATAGAAATAGATTTGGTAAACTTGTAAATGCGTTTGACGCAGTAAATAAATATTGAACAGAAAGTTCAGTGATGGAGAAATACTCAAGAGGCTGAAGAGGTGCCCCTGCTAAGGGTATAGGTCGTTCACGCGGCGCGAGGGTTCAAATCCCTCTTTCTCCGTTTTGATTTTAAAGAAAATAAAAAAAATCAAAAAAAGTTGTTGACAAACGCAAATAAGTATGTTATTATAATTAAGCTGTCTCGAAAGAGAGAGTGGACAAGAACTTTGACAATTAAACAGTGAAACAACCTTGAAAATTCAAAAAACAATTTCAAGAGAACATCAAAGATGTTCGCGAACCAAACCTTTATCAGTA
>CAMWUK010000136.1 GCA_947177415.1 uncultured Clostridiaceae bacterium | reverse complement strand
GGAATTAGAACCTATAGTTGTTCTGTCTGTCAAAGAGAACTGCGTACAGAAACCATTGATAAACTGAACCATACCCATACTTATGAAGCAGGCTGGAAGTCAGATGAAAAGACTCACTGGCACGAATGTAGTTGTGGAGAGAAGTCAGAAAAATCTAATCATAACTTTGGATCATGGGTTGTGGTAAAACAGCCGACAGAAGAAAAAGAAGGTATGAGAAAAAGAGACTGTACTGTATGTGGTTACCAGCAGACAGAAAAAATTTCAAAGAAGGAACCAGACAAAAATGAGCTGGCATTAAATGCTGGGCTTAAGGTAAGCCAGACTGGCAGCCAAATCAACATAGCATGGGGAAAAGTTTCTGGTGCAGGTGGTTATGATGTCTATGTGCAGTATTGTGGTATGAAATTCAGTGCCAAATCTTCAAATCAGGTAAAGGGTGGCACAAAGACAAAAACCACAGTGAAAAAAGTAAATGGAAAGAAACTAGATCTGAAAAAGAGTTACAAAGTTTATGTGGTGGCATACAAATTAACGGGTGGAAAAAAAGTGACGATAAGCAAAAGTATAACTGCCCACATCATTGGTAGGAACAATAAAAAATATACTAATGTAAAAGCAGTCACAGTAAAGAAAAACTCTTATATACTGAAAAAGGGCAAAACGGCAATGATACAGGCAAAAACCTCATTGGTAAGTAAAGGTAAAAAAGAACTGCCCAATAACCACACAGACAAGTTCCGTTATGCAAGCAGTAACAAAAAGGTTGCAACAGTTTCTGCAAAAGGCAAGATTAAGGCGATCGGAAAAGGTTCCTGCATCATCTATATTTATGCCAAAAACGGATATGCAAAGAAAATAAAAGTAACCGTAAAATAGGCTGATGAAAAAAACAGTCATAAACAAAATAGCGTAGAAACAGTTAAGGCAAAGAGGACAGGTAAAAGTGACCTGCCCTCTTTGTTCTATTTTGAAAAAACAGCATCATTTCTGGAAAGAAGATATACACAATATTGATTCATACTGATACCTTCTCTCTTGGAATGTTCTGCCAGTAATCTGTGTAAACTACGTGGTATTCTCAATTTGAACTGACCTGAATAATCTTCTAAATTATCTGGCTCATGAATCTCTGTCCCATTTTCAAGTGCTGCTTCAATCCATGTCCTCTTTGCGTCCAATGCATTCGCTACTGCTGACTCTACGGTTTCACCACAGGTAATACAACCCGGAAGATCGGGAAAGGAAACCACATAGCCACCCTCATTCTTATCTTCTACAATTTCCATACGATAAGACATTGCCATATACTCATTCAGCGTCTTCATCATTTTTCACCTCACCTTCCACAATCTGCTTCACCATCTCCACATAAACTTTCTTAATTGGTTCATGTTTTGGTATCGTAATTGGTTGACATCCTGATTTTCGGAATGTGTAATGACTGCTTCCACTTCTTGGTGCATTCATCTCATAGCCATAGCTTTCCAACACCTTGCACAATTCATCGAATCGGAGGTCTTTGGATAATGTATAAATACGTGTTAATAGTTTATCCCACTTTGACATTTTGAGTACCTCCTGCTTATATTATATGTGGTGTCATATTCGGTGTCAATAGTTTTATGGTTACTTCTTGGCAACAAAAATCTCAATAACACTAATAGTACCAATAATAGAAAAAATGGCAGTACCGCTTTGCAGGTTCTGAATAGTTACAAAACAGTACCCTTGTATTTCTTGCTTCCAATCCCAGAATTGTACTTACAAAGGTGCAGATATTTAAGTCTGTTTGGAACATGGATAACGATAGCTGCCATTCAAACGTTTCCAACATAATTTACAATCTGCGGAAAAAGATAGAGCCAGATAACAAGAACCCTACCTACATCAAAACCGTTCTACTATCAACTGTACCTGTTCCCTGCCTAAATAATGCTTCAAACGCCCTAAATCAGATGCTTTTCCTGCAATCGGTTTATAGTGTTGTAGTGGGGGAACTACTGTTCTAGGGTTCTTTTGCCAAAAAGTATACCCATATGCATATTCCCAAAAGAATAAGGGAAGTATGCTATAATATTGCTGTTGACTTGAAGCACACTTCATAGTTTATGATAACAGGGAAAGGTGGATTTATATGTATTCAGCAAAAGAGGCAGCAGAAATAACAGGCTTATCAACAGCAACACTAAGGTATTATGAAAAGGAGCAGCTATTGCCACAGATTGCACGGACAAGCCAGAATTACAGGCAGTATTCTGATTCAGATATTGAGTGGATAAAAATGGTTCAATGTCTGCGAATGGCAAATGTGCCGATCCAGTCACTCAAAAAATATATTGCCCTGTTGGTACAAGGTGGGAAAACAATGGAACAACGGTATGGCATGGTTCAGGATTACATCACGGATATTCAGGAGCAGATGAACCAATTGCAAAATGTACTTGCCCTAACACGCAGAAAGACAGCATTTTATGAAAAACTTTTAAAGGAGCCATCCAGCAAGGATTTAATGTATCTGGAAGAATGGGAATTGTTTAAAAACGAAGAAGGGAAGGAAGAATGAAAACGGCTTTGATTACAGGAACTACTAGCGGGATAGGAAAAGCATTTGCTGAAAAATTCGCAGATGAGGGGTATGACTTAATTCTTGTTGCAAGGAATGAACAGAAGTTAAAACAGCAGCAGGCAACTTTGCAGGAGACCTATCATGTGGTGGTGAAATATATAGCCCAAGATTTGACGCAGGAGAATGCGGCAGGCTTGATAATGGAGAATATAGATAAATGGAAAGTCACCATTGATGTTCTTGTAAATAATGCAGGTTTTAACGAGTGCGGTTTTTTTGTGAATACCGACTTTGACAGAGAACTTGAAATGATAAATATGCATATACGGTTTGTAACAGAACTGACAAAACGTATATTAGTACATATGAAAGAAAACGGTTATGGGAGAATTCTGAATGTAGGTTCAACAGGCTCTTTTATTCCGTCTCCCACAGATGCCGTTTATTCTGCTACAAAAGCATATATTATGTCTTTTTCAAATGCTTTATGTGGCGAGCTTGGTAAAACAGGGATAAAAGTAACTACTTTATGTCCGGGAGCAACAAAAACAGAATTTGCTGCAAAAGCAAATATTCAAAACACAATGTTATTCAAGATTGCAGTTATGAAGCCGGAAAAAGTAGTAAGGATTGCTTATCGTAAAATGATGAAAGGAAGAAGGCTGGTCATACCAGGGGTATATAACAAACTGTTGGTTGCATTTTCCAAAGCAATGCCCATAAGCATGACAAATAAGATTACGATACTCATGATGAAATAAATGTGGGAATACATAGACACGCTCTTCCTTATTGAAAAGAAAATAAAAGAACTCTCTTATGAAGAGAAGAAAGAAATAGGCGTATGGCTATTGTAGCATGTATTTGTTGTAATAGCCATACGCCTTGTTTTGAATCACTTACGAAAAAACACTTGACTTTTTTTAAAAGAAGGTGTAATATATAACACCATAAATAGTTAACATAGTTAATTGTTTATTTGCATAAAGTATTTTTGTGAGATTTAGGTGGTTTTATCTTTAAGCCATCTCATTAGGGAAGGATGAAAACTATGGAAAAGGAAGAGATGTGCATGCCGCCATTTCCAATTATAGAAGATTTGCCAGTGGATGTAGAAAAAAGAACCATTCAATTAATACAGGTATTTCAAAGAATACATAGAATTGATTTTTCTGCCCAGTTAGGTATTTCAAAAGGTGAATTTGTTACATTAACTATATTAGCAGAATATCACAAGGAACATCCCAAGGAAGAAGGAGTTTATGTTTCTTATATTGCGAAGAAACAAGGTGTAGCAAATTCCCAAATATCCAGAATGCTGAAAGGATTAGAGGAAGAAGGACTCATTGGCAGAAAAGTAGCAAAAGAAGACCGAAGAAATACGTATGTATTTTTAACCAAACGTGGCAACCAGGTTTTACAAGAGATAAAACAAAGAATGGAACAACATTATTGCCGGGTTATGGAACGGTTTGGTGAAGAAAATATGGAAGAGTTAATCCGGCTTTTCAATGAAATGGTAAATATCATGGAGGAGGAGATATAACGATGGGCAAAATAATAAAGAATCTTTGGGAACACAAGGGAGCTGTGCTTGCAATAATCTGTCTGCTTGTTGTTCAGGCAGTTTGTGATTTATCCTTGCCACAATATACTTCTGATATAGTGGATATAGGTATTCAGCAAAATGGTATAGAGCATGCAGCAATGGAAGAAATGCGAAATGAAACTTATGAAAGTATTGGTCTCTTTTTATCAGAAGAAGATACATCTTTATTTCAGGATAGTTATCAAAAGATAGAGAGTGGCAACTATAAGAGAAAAAAAATAGATGCTGAAACAATGGAAATATTAGATAAAAAAATTGGAACAGCATTGGTAGCCATTTCTGGTATAAAAGAATCCGGACAATTCCAAATAGATAGTATAAAGGCAATGTTAGATGCTGGTACAATTACAAAAGAGCAGATTTTAGAGATGGAAAACCAGATGACAGAGCAATTAGGAGATATGAGCGAATCCATTATTAATCAGAAAGCAGTTCTTGCTGTAGAAGAAGAATATAAAGCATTGGGCTGGGATATGGGAAATTATCAAATGTCCTATCTTTTAACTGCTGGTGCAAAAATGATTGGAATTACAATTATTATGATGATAGCCGCTATTCTGGCTGGATTCTTTGGGGCAAAAACCTCTGCGTCTATTGGTAGAGATCTAAGAAGCAGGATATTTAAAAAGGTGGTATCTTTTTCACATAGTGAAATGGATCAATTTTCCACAGCTTCTTTGATTACAAGAAGTACCAATGATGTACAACAGATTCAGATGGTTAGTGTTATGATTCTCCGTATGGTGCTTTATGCTCCAATTCTTGGAATTGGTGGTATTATAAAAGTTTCCAATACCAAAACAGGAATGGGTTGGATAATTGGTGTAGCTGTTGGAATCATTCTGGCATTAGTTACAGTATTAGTAGCAGTAGCAATGCCAAAGTTTAAAAAGATGCAGTCTTTGGTGGACCGTATGAACCTGATTTCCAGAGAAATTCTTACAGGTATTCCAGTTATACGTGCATTTTCCAGAGAGAAACATGAAGAAGAACGTTTTGATAATGCTAATAAAGACTTGATGTCTACCCAGCTATTTACCAGCAGGGTTATGACTATTATGATGCCGGCAATGATGTTGGTTATGAATGGAATTACTGTACTTATTGTGTGGGTTGGTGCAAAAGGGATTGATGTTGGAAACCTGCAGGTAGGTGATATGATGGCATTTATTACCTATACTATGCAGATTGTTATGTCTTTCCTTATGATTACAATGATTTCTATTATGCTGCCAAGAGCGGGAGTTGCAGCAAACCGTATTGATGAAGTTCTGAAAATGGAACCTGTAATTAAAGATAAGGAAACCGCAAAAGACATAAAAAATACACAATGCAAGGGCATTATAGCCTTTGAAGATGTATCATTCCGGTATCCGGGTGCAGATGAGGATGCCCTGGAACATATTTCTTTTGTGGCAGAGCCAGGAAAAACAACAGCAATTATTGGAAGTACCGGTTGTGGAAAATCTACATTGTTACACTTAATTCCCAGATTTTATGATGTAACCAGTGGAAGAGTTACATTAGACGGTATGGATATACGGGAACTTTCTCAGAGCAGCTTAAGAAGTACACTTGGATTCGTTCCACAAAAGGGTGTATTATTCTCTGGGACTATTGCCTCCAACATTAAGTTTTCTGGAGAAGGAGTAACAGAGGAAACTATGAAAGAAGCCGCTGAAATTGCACAGGCTATGGAATTTATAGAGGAAAAAGAAGATAAATTTGAAAGTGCAATATCCCAAGGAGGTACCAATGTATCCGGAGGGCAGAAACAAAGACTTTCAATTGCCAGAGCCATTGCAAAACAACCAAAAGTATTTTTATTTGATGATAGTTTTTCCGCCCTGGATTATAAAACAGATGCAAAACTTCGTATGACTTTAAATGAAAGGCTAACAGATGCTACTATTATTATTGTAGCACAGAGAATCAGTACCATTTTACATGCAGATCAAATTTTAGTACTGGAAGATGGAAAAATTGTGGGCAGCGGAACCCATGAGGAACTCTTAGAAAATTGTGAGACTTATTTGGAGATTGCTAAATCCCAGTTATCAGAAGCAGAATTAAAAGGAGGTGTAAGCCATGAGTAGAGAACAATCCAGACCACAGATGCGGCATGGAGGTCCAGGAAGAGGTATGATGCCAGGAGAGAAAGCAAAAGACTTTAAAGGAACAGCAAAACAGCTTTTAAAGTACATGGGAAGATATAAAATTGGACTGGTATTTGTCATTTTATTTGCAGTTGGTGGAACTATATTTAATATTGTTGGTCCTAAAATTTTAGGTAGGGCAACGACAGAAATATTTAATGGATTAGTTTCTAAAGTGTCTGGAACAGGCGGTATAGATTTTACAAAAATTGGAAGGATTTTGTTGCTTTTACTGGGCTTATATCTGCTTAGTGGAGTATTAACCTTTATTCAGGGAATCATTATGACTGGTATTATTCAAAAGATATGCTACCGTTTCCGGGCAGACATTTCTACAAAGATTAACCGTATGCCAATGAAGTATTTTGAGTCGAAACCAGTAGGTGAAGTGTTATCCCGGATTACTAATGATGTAGATACTTTAGGGCAGGGATTGAATCAGAGTGTAACCCAGTTGATTAGTTCCATAACTACATTAATTGGTGTGTTAATTATGATGCTTAGTATAAGTCCAACCATGACTTTGATTGCAATTGTAATTTTGCCAATTTCTGCAACACTTATTGGTATTGTAGTAAAGTTTTCCCAAAAGCACTTTGTAAACCAACAAAAATACCTTGGTAAAGTGAATGGACAGGTGGAAGAAGTCTATAGTGGGCAAAATATTGTGAAAGCATTCAACAAGGAAGAAGAAATGATAAAGCAATTTGATGAAACCAACAACAATTTGTTTGTTTCAGGATGGAAATCTCAATTTTTATCTGGTTTGATGCAGCCAATTATGATGTTTGTAGGCAATCTGGGATATGTGGCAGTAGCCGTTGTTGGTGGTATCCTTACAGTAAAGGGGAGACTTGCGGTTGGTGATATCCAGTCCTTTATTCAGTATGTAAGAAGTTTTACACAGCCAATTACTCAAGTGGCACAGGTATCTAATATGTTGCAGTCTACTGCTGCGGCAGCAGAACGTGTTTTTGAATTTTTAGGAGAAGAGGAAGAAGATTCACCAGCTTCCAATCCCGTTCACTTGGAGAAGATGGACGGAAAAGTTTCTTTTGAGCATGTACAATTTGGTTATAATTCAGATAACGTGATTATTCATGATTTTAGTTGTGAAGTGCAACCGGGACAAATGGTAGCAATCGTAGGACCTACCGGTGCAGGAAAGACTACCATGGTAAAACTACTTATGCGTTTTTATGATGTGAACAAAGGTGCGATTAAGGTAGATGGACATAATATAAAAGATTTTAACCGAAGAGATTTGCGGGAGAATTTTGGCATGGTATTACAAGACACTTGGTTATTCAAAGGAACCATTATGGAGAATATACGATATGGAAGGCTGGATGCAACAGATGAAGAAGTAATTGCTGCTGCAAAAGCTGCTCACGCACATCATTTTATCCAGACCCTTCCGGGTGGATATCAAATGGAATTAAATGAAGATGCCAGTAATGTATCTCAGGGACAAAAACAGCTACTAACTATTGCCAGAGCTATTTTAGCTGATAATCCGATTCTGATTCTGGATGAAGCAACCAGTTCTGTAGATACCCGTACAGAAGGCAGAATTCAAAGAGCAATGAATAATTTAATGAAAGGCAGAACCAGTTTTGTAATTGCCCACCGCCTTTCTACTATTAAAGATGCAGATGTAATTCTTGTAATGAAAGATGGAGATATTATTGAACAAGGAAACCATCATGAATTATTAGAAGCCAATGGATTTTATGCAAATCTGTATAATTCCCAGTTTCAACATAGTTAAACAGCAAGGTCTTTATGTAAGTCTGTAACTTACATAAAGACCTATTGTTATTGTTCACACCTACGGTGCAAACAGTAACGGAATCCAGCCTATTTATAATTCGCCTTTGGCGAAAGGCTGGATTCTTAGCTGTTTTATGTTCTTGGCATATAGCTTGACAGCAAGTGTCAAGCTTGTGAGTGAACAGTAACGACCTATTTTCATTTAAGACAAAAAAATGGTCATTTAAGACAAAAATGGAAATTAAGTAAAAAATTGGTATATAATGTATGCCAAGAGTAAAGCGAAAGGAGAGGATGTCTGTAGTTCATAATAGGAAAACATAAGAGAAAAGAATACTAAATATAAACCATATCAAAATACAAAAGATACAAATTCCTAAAGAATTAACAAACGTAAAAATTGAAAAGTTATGAAAGAATAGGAGGAATTCGTATGAAACGAAGAAGTATTTCGATATTAATTGCAATAATGTTGGCATTTACCATTTTATTTCCAGCAACTTTAGACACTATTCAGGTAAATGCTGCTGTAGCATCAGACAGCGATAACTCATTATCCACAGAGGACTATGCAACAGGAGCACGACAATTAACAGACGAAGAGATACAGTGGTTAGAGGAGAATCAAATAAAAGAGGAAGATGACACTCATGCCTCTTCCAGTGTTGTATATCCTGATAGCGTGGATAATAGTAATAGCAAATATTTCCCTTCCATAGGTAATCAGGGAACGATTGGTTCATGTACAAGTTGGGCAATGGTATATTACCAGATGACTTACATGATAAACCGTGCTTTGGATCGATCTGCCAATGTATCCAGCCATGTTATGTCTCCTAAATGGTCGTATAATCTAACAAATAATGGGGAAAATCAAGGAACTTATGCAACAGATGTAGTTAAAGTACTGATGAATGTGGGGGCGGCTGATTTACAGCATGTTCCTGTGCCAAATTATAATGGAGATGAAATTTTTTATACAAGCTGGCATCCAACAGAAAATATATGGAGGAATGCACAACAAGCTAAATTAGCTGGTTACTATCTAGTATCAACTCCATCAGGAAATACACCAATTACTTCCCCGAATGATAGTGATTTGGACGAGATAAAAAAATATTTAGCAGAAGGGGAAATTTTAAGTTTTGAAACAGATGTTCACAAATGGTATGAGGATACAATACTAGCAAATAGTAAAGTACCAGAGAATAATAAATATCTTAATGAAACTATTATAAGTAAATGTGATGTTGTGGATACTGTAGGATGGCATAGAATGACAATCGTAGGTTACAATGATAATATCTGGGTAGATATTAACAAGGATGGAAAAGTACAAGAAGGTGAGAAAGGGGCTTTTAAAATTGCGAACTCCTGGGGCGATTACTGGAATAATGGATTTGTATGGCTATCCTATGATACCCTTAACAAAATTTCTAGTGTTAATAATGCGGCATTAAACAACTCAAATAGACATACATCACTCAATTATATTATAAGATACATAGTAAAAAAAACAGAAGAACTCTCTCATTTGTATGCAAAAATAACCCTGAACTCAGCAGCTAGAGATACGGTAAAAGTATCTATTTCCGAAACAACTGCCAATGGAACAAAGAAGAAGTGGAATACAATTCCTTTTTATGGGCAAAACGGCAAAAAATGTTCTTTTGATGGTACATATTTAAAACATGATGGTACATTTCTTTTTGACCTAAGCAATGTGGATAGCCAGGTTTCTGCTTCTGATTTAGAAAAGAATGTCTGGGAAATAACCATACAAGACACAAAGAATGATGCAGATTCACTTACTATTAAGCAAGTACAGCTAGTAGATGACAAAAATAATGTTGTTTATGATGGAGATCTTACAGACTGGACAACCATAAATGGTGAAAGTAAAGTGGTTTCATTCAATAAGCATGTAGGAAATACAACCACAATATATTATGAAGGTTATAACAATCCTAACATACATTATAAAGTAGGGAATGGCGAATGGACTGCTGTGCCAGGTGTTTCCATGGATGCCACAAATGAGCAGCAAGGTTATCATTATAAAAAGGTAATTGACCTTGGGGATGAGACAGTTGTCACAGCATGTTTTAATGACGGAAATGGAAATTGGGATAGTAAAGATGGTATAAATTATAAATTTGGAGTTGGTGTGTATGGTTATAGCGATGGTTGTGTTAAGACAATCTCTGGAGAAGATTATACAAACTATATCACAACGATTTACTATGCTGGTTTTTCTAATCCATTTATCCATTACTGCATTGGAAATGGTGCATGGACAAACCCTCCTGGAATTGCTATGAATGCATCAACAGAAAAGAGTGGTTTTTATTACAAAAAAGTGATTGATTTAGGAAAGGCAACAACTTTAAAAGCATGTTTTAATGATGGAAATGGAAATTGGGACAATAATTACGGAAACGATTATATATTTGGCTATGGAAGTTATACATTTAAAAATGGCATAATAGAAAAGGTTAATAAATAAAATGTAATTAGTTTCGTAATCATATAAAATTAGAGATATTTGAAAGGAGATTTTAAAATTATGATAAAAAAAATATTGGCATGTACAGTTGCAACTGCCTTGGCTGTAACTGCCCTACCTCAACCATCCACAATGTATGCAGCCAAACAATCCTCTCAGCTTGTTGTATCACAGGAAAAAGTTACACTTGTGGCAGGAAAATCTAAAAATATTACTGCAAACATGAATGTAACTTGGAAATCCTCTAATGCAAAAATTGCAAAAGTATCTTCAATTAGCAAGAAAAAAGCAAAAATAACAGCAGTAAAAGAGGGTAAATGTACCATTACTGTAAAAAGTAAAAATAAAACAAAGAAAATCAAGGTAACCGTAACACCAAAGATAACCGTATCCCAGAAAAGCATTACATTAGAAGAAGGTAAATCTAAGACTATTACAGCAAATAAAAATTCCACATGGAAATCTTCGGATACTAAGATTGCAAAAGTATCTCCAATTAGTAAGAAAAAAGCAAAAATAACAGCAAAAAAAGAAGGTACATGTACCATTACTGTAAAAAGCGGAAGTGAGACAATAGGGGTTAAGGTAACTGTGACAAAAGCAGTAGAACCAAGCAAAGAACCAGAACCA
>CAMWUK010000135.1 GCA_947177415.1 uncultured Clostridiaceae bacterium | reverse complement strand
ATCTAGCACATATTTCTTTTTTATAATGTAAAACATAGATGATAAACAACTTGCTAAACAAAGCAAGCAATTGTGTTTTTTCATTCTTCTCCTTCCAATTTTATAAAATAAAAAAAGAGCAGTTTTTGCTCTTTTTTTATTGCCATTTAACCATATAAAAATAGAAGTAATATACAAATATTTTTATTTTTTTTACTTTTTTCAACATTTTTTATTTTTGACATATTTTTGACACATTCCGTATATATAATCTAGAGCATAGATTGTGTTTTATACACTTTCTACTCCCACCCTATTATACGCTTTGGGAAGAAATTCCCAAGAGAAAGCCCATATTTATATGGGCTTTTCTTTTACTATGAAAGTGTTATTCATAAACATTATTCTTTACGCATCTGTGTACATCCTAAGCGGAGCGTTTTTGCTTTATAGGACGAACTTTCCTATAAAGCAAAAAAGAAGACCATTTGGTCTCCTATCCTGTTAAAGGTTTTCTTTTTTTCTAATTCTTACAAAACGAATCATCTTATCTTTTACATCCACTACATGAAACTCATATCCTTGAAAATTTATAGTCACTTTTTCTTTAAAAGAAGGAATATGTCCCAATTTAGATACTAAAAATCCGTTTAATGTACCATAATCTTCCAGTTCTTTTTCCATATCCAAATGAAGTTCTTCTGCTACATCTTTTAAATTCGTTAATCCTCTCATATAATATTTGCCTTCTCTTTGTTTAATAATCATTCTCTCATCTTCATCAAACTCATCAAAAATGTTGCCTACAATTTCTTCTAAAATATCTTCCATTGCTACAATTCCTGCCGTCTGACCATATTCATCAATTGCAACTGCCATATGTATTTTCTTCATCTGCATTTCTTCAAATAAAAGATCTATATTTTGTGTATCTGGTACAAAGTATGGTTTCCTAGCCAACTGGGAAAGAGGAATACTTCTATCTTGATTTTGAATATAATATTTGGTTACATCTTTCCAAAACACAATTCCAACAATGTTATCAATATCACCTACATAAACCGGAAATCTGGAAAAAGATTTTTCAAGCATAACATGCATGGCACTCTCTAAATCCAACTCTCCATTTAGTGCCACAATCTTTTGCCGTCTTGTCATAATTCCTCTAACATCTTTTTCGTTCATTTCCATGATATTAGATATCATTTCTGCTTCATTATTTTCTAAAACCCCATGTTCTAAGCCTTCATTTACTATTGCAATAATTTCTTCTTCTGTCACATTATTTTCATATTCTTTAGGATTATTACCTGTTATTTTAAAGAATAAAGATACTGAGCATCCTAATACGAAAATAAAAGGTTTGAAAAGTCTTAAAAAATGAAGTAGAAAAACCACTAAATACTCTGCTTTCTTTTCAGGATTCTTTTTTGCAATTTTTCTTGGTATAACATTCCCCAATAATATGACACAAAAAAATAAAAGAAAAATACAGATACCACAAAGTAACCACTCTATCTGTTTATATTGAAACCTCATATTCTGGATATATTTCATCCAACCATTCAATTGGGTACCTGCAATAATTCCTATACCAAGATTTAATATTGTCATAATTGCTAAAATAAAATTATCATACTTTTGCATTTCTTCCAAAACAAATATAATTTGTTTTGCTTTGGTATTTCCCACACGAACTTTCTTTTGTATCTCTTTTTCACTACAATTCTCCAAAGCAGATAATGCACAAGACAATACAGCTTCCAACAATATCAATATCACCATGATAACAATAAAATATTTTTCTGCCACTATCTTTCGTCCCTCTCCTTTTTATTCTGAGATATTCTTCAATCCATAAATAGATATCTCAGAATTTCAAAACCCTTATGTATTTTTTTCTTCTGGCATAATAGCAAAACTTACAGCTAATGCATGATCTATTTTTTCAATAATTTCGCCTTCTAAATGACACAATTTTTCTTTTAACCTGCTTTTGTCAATAGTTCTAACTTGTTCTAGCAGTATAACAGAATCTTTCGTTATACCATTATCCTTTGCTGATATTTCTACATGTGTTGGCAATTTTGCCTTGTTCATCTTTGATGTAATTGCGGCACAAATTACAGTAGGACTATGTTTATTTCCGGTATTGTTTTGTACAATTAAAACCGGTCTGATTCCTCCTTGTTCCGAACCTATTACAGGTCTTAAATCCGCATAAAATATATCACCTCGTCGAATAACCATTTTTACTCCCATCCATCTTATAAATGCTATATGTATGTGCTTCACACTTATAAAATATTATTGAACTTACTTTAGAGTTAAAACCTCTGTCTTAATCTAACTATAGTATTTCCAACTTTGATTGAAGTATACTTTGCAATCATTCTTTTTATAAAATCTTGTAATTATTTTTTATTCTTAGACATTCCATTCATATTTTGCCTATACATATGCTTTTCCATTGCTGGATTGTTACCATTCAAATTCTGTGGGATTATATGAATAAAAATCAGAAGTACCAACTTTCTTTCCACCATAAAAATATACTCTTGGTATTCTTTTTCCCACATCACATACAAATTCATAATTGAAAGAACCTGCCATATCCGCCAGTTCTTCTACTGTAATACATTCTGTTCCATCTCGTCCAACCAATGTTACAATATCTCCTTCTTTCACATCAGGAATATCTGTCACATCAACCATAAACTGATCCATACATACACGTCCTAATATAGGAGCAGAACATCCATGAATCAACACTCTGGCCTTTCCAGACAATGCTCTGGGATAACCATCTCCATACCCCACTGGTATCGTTGCCACTTTTGTTGTTTTCTGGGTAACAAAAGTTCCACCATAGCCAATTCCCACACCTGGCTCTAATTCCTTTACAAAAGAAATACATGCTTTAATCTCCATGGCTGGCTCTAATACATGTTTACTTTTATCAACCTCCTTGGATGGATATAATCCATAGGTAGAAATTCCAATTCTAACCATATCTTTATTTGCTTCAGGGACTTCTATGATTCCTGCACTATTAGAAATATGTTTTGTTGGAATGTGTATTCCAACCTCTTCCAATCGTTCTACAAATTTCCCGAATCTTTCTAATTGTGTATAAGTAAAACTTTTATCTGCTTCATCTGCTTTGGAAAAGTGTGAAAAACATCCTGCAATCTGTATATTTTCCAATTGGTTTATTTTCTCAATTTCTTTTACACTATCCTCTGTTAAGGAAAATCCAATTCTACCCATTCCTGTATCTAATTTTATGTGGATTTGTACTGTTTTATTTTGCCGGACCCCTTCTTTGGAAATTACTTTTGCCATCCTATAAGAAAAAACTGCCGGCATAATATCATAATAAACTAATTCCTTACACATTTGTTCCGGGGTATATCCAAGAATGAGTATTGGCTTTTTTACACCAGCTTTCCTTAACTCAATTCCCTCCTCTAAAATAGCAATTCCATAAGTTTCCACATGATTTTCTAATACCTTCGCAATTGGTACAGCACCATGTCCATATCCATCTGCTTTAATAATTGCCATAATTTTTGTATCTTTTGCAAGCAACTTTCTAGCTTTTATTACATTATTACAAATATTGTCTAAATTTATATTCGCCTGCACTCTATAGTATTCTTTCATCCTACTTGCCTCCTAATCTTACCCTAATCCTCCAATTTATTCCCGCGAAGCAACGAGCCAAGTGCGAGCTTCCTCGCATTTGGCGACTGCCGCGAGGGTCAAATACCTCACTCCTTGGGGCGAACTTGCTAAAAAGAAGCTAGGTCATGCCCCGTAGCTTGCTATGAGGTATTTGACTGGAAATCTCTGACAATACCACAATGATTCCTTCTACAATATCCTCTGCCAGCAAACTATATTTTCCTTTTGAAATAGAAACTTTATCTCCTGCCAGACCATGCAGATAAACACCCAAAGTTGCTGCATCATATGGAGACAGCCCCTGCCCCGCCAGACCAGCTATAATCCCAGTCAATACATCTCCAGCTCCTGCTGTTGCCATACCATCATTTCCAGAAGTGTTTATATAGCATCGTTTGTCTTTTAAAACAATTGTTCTAGCATCTTTTAATACTGTTATATTGGGATTATTGCTGCATGAACGCAAGATCGATAACAAATTATCACAAATTTCCTTCACAGTTGTTTGATTTCCCAATAACATTGCCAACTCTTTTCTATGAGGAGTTAAAATAAAATATTCTGGCAAATTCCATTTACAAGGTTTCTCTTTTTGATAAGGTGGTATTTTTCCTAACTTCACTAGCAGATGCAAAGCATCTGCATCCACTATTGTAGGAACTTTACTATTTTCGATTACCATTTGTAAAAGTTGTTCTGCCTCTGGGTCCTTTCCCATTCCTGGTCCTATTACAATAGCATCTGACTCTTCTATATATTTTTTTATCCGTAGACAGTCTTCTTGAAATGTTTCCAAACGATATGTGTCCAATACAGCTTCTGGAAGGCTGGTCTGCATGATAATTCTATTTTCTTCTGGTGTCACAATCCGTACAAGTCCTGCCCCTGATATATATGCTGCTTTTGCTGATAAAAAACAGGCTCCACTCATATTTTTGCTGCCAGCAATTATTAATACTTTTCCATAAGTTCCCTTATTGGAATACGTTTTTCTCTTTGGCAAAAGCCTTGTGACATCCTCTGCTTCATACATAAACTTCTCAAACTCTGTATTTGCACCAAATTCATCAAATCCAATATCAGCTACTACTACTCTGCCTGCATATTCTGCTCCCGGATATAAAAGTAATCCCAATTTCCAATAACCAAAGGTTACCGTAATATCTGCTTTTATTGCCGTATGCCGGATCTTCCCTGTGTTACTACATATCCCAGAAGGAATGTCCACAGCACATACAAAATGCTTTTCTCTATTAATCTGTTCCACATACTCTTCATAAATTCCGCCCACATCTCTTGTTAAACCAATTCCAAAAATCGCATCTACAATAATAGTATATTCCTTTGTCTCTTTCTTGTCCTCAAATTTTACCCCAATATTTTTTGCTATTTGATATTGTTGTTTTGTTTCAGCAGAACATTTTATCTTGTCTCCAAGAATGCATATTGTTACCTGATATCCTTTCTGATAAAGCATTCTTCCTATTGCAATTCCATCACCGCCATTGTTTCCAGTGCCACACACACAAAGTATGGTATCGGTTATTTTTATTGTTTTCTCTAATTCCTCTACAACAGATAATGCAGCACGCTCCATAAGCACCATGCTTGGAATTCCAATTTCTTCTATAGTATGTTTGTCAATCTCTTGCATCTCTCTACTATTTAAGATCTGTTTCATTTTATTCTCCTTCTCCTACAGCAAAGGCTTCTGCCAAATCTCTTGTGTTGGTAATACTCACATGTATTTTTTCTATTCCAAGCTGTTCTGACAGTTTTTTTGCATTTCCATATAAATTAACATAAGGTTTTCCTAAAGAGTCCCGTAAAACTTCTATCTCAGATAAAGAAATTCCTTGAAATCCTGTTCCAAACATTTTTGAAACTGCTTCCTTTACAGCAAAATTATCTGCAGATTTTCTTGGATCTTTTTTTATCAGTAAAACTTCCTCACTTGTAAAAGCGCGTAGTAAAAAAGCTTCTTTTTCACAAGCTTTTACTACGCGTTCTATCTCTATCATATCTGTACCTATTCCAATAATCATGACTTATCAATGCCTTCTTTCCATGATTGTTCATCATTATTTATCGTCAGTTAATCTATTACGCATGAATACTCCCAGATTATTCTTCCGAATCCTCATCATATTCATCAAACTCATTAAATATTTCCAATACATTTCTTCCAAATAAATGATGAACAAAGACATACATTCTTTCATTTTGTTTTTGCATTTCTTTTTTCTTAGCAGTTCTCTCCTCTAACAATTTTTTGGCTTCTTGAATTAGAACTTCCTGTTTTTGGATATTATCTCTGTTTGCACTCATTTTACGGTAACAGAATCGTAAACTTTCCATCAATAGTGCCTCATTCAAATCTTTTATCTTTTGAGGCATAACTTCATACTGGGACTCCATCTTACTTATCCGTTCATTCAATTCACGTATAAATTCCTGGCTTTTTTCTTGTAGCATCGCTTCTTCTTCACTAATCTGGGCAATCTTCATATTACGGATAATCCGATCCATTAACTGTTTCTTCGCACTTTCTGCTACCTTTAAATCTTCTGCTAATTTTGCCTGATATTTAAATGCTTCTTTTAAATCCTTTTCCAAACGCAACACTTTTTTTGATTTTTCTCCATCTGGAAACATAGTAAGCCATCTTTCATCCAAAGTTAAAATAGGTATTTCTACTCCTCGAAAATTTTCTAAAAATTTTTCTTCGCTCTCGTCTATATCTATTATTTCCTCTTGTCTTTTTTTCCCTTTAAACTTCATTTTTACTATTCCTCACATTTTAAACTATAAGACAAACGCATCAAATTGTCTGCCAAATGTACATTCTCCACTTTAACACCTTCTGGTAAATGCAAATCTGTTGGTGCAAAATTCCAAATCGCCTTTACTCCACCCTTTACTAATTCCAATGCTACTTCTGGAGCATTCTCCTTTGGTATGGTAATTGCAGCAATATCTACTGAATGGACTTTCAAATACTGAGTAAGTTTTGCAGCATCCAAAATTTCAATTCCACGAATCTTCTTGCCAATTAACTCTGGATTCTGATCAAACATGTTCTTTAATACAAAGCCATTTTTTTCAAAATCTGTATAATTTGCTAATGCCTGACCTAAATTTCCAGAACCAATAATAATCATATAATAGGTTCTGGTCAGTCCAAGAATCTTACCAATTTCATGATATAAATACTCTACATTATATCCATATCCCTGCTGTCCAAAACCTCCAAAATTATTTAAATCCTGCCGTATTTGTGATGCTGTCACCTGCATTCTCTCACTTAACTCTTTTGATGAGATCCGTTCTACCCGGTTCTCCATCAACTCCGCCAGGTTTCGGTAATACTTCGGTAATCTTTTAATTACTGCTAGGGAAATCTCTTTATCTGCCACAACAAATTCCTCCCATTATTTTTAGATAATCCTCTCTCGATTTCTAATCCGCTCATTTATTTCTTATTTATTATATAAAATTGTGAAATATATGTCAATGAATAGATACTTGTTCGTTACTGTTTGCACTGTAGGTGTGAACAGTAACGTTTAGTAACAGTTCAGCCCCCGGCCGACCTGCTACAATGTTTAACCAGAGGCAGTCTGTAACCATTGACATTCCTAATTATTCCACTTATAATTCTAATCATCTACATTTTTTTACTTTAGGAGGTACTTATGATTTTATCTTGTGTAAATATATCGAAATCATTTGGAACAGATACTGTGTTGTCAAATATTTCATTTCATATTAATGAATTAGAGAAAGTTGCCATTGTAGGTGCAAATGGTGCCGGCAAATCAACTCTTTTAAAAATAATTATGCAGGAATCTTCCCAAGATGAAGGTGAGATTATACTAAGCAAAGGTGCAACCATTGGATATCTTGCCCAGCATCAGGAACTTTCTTCAGATAATAGTATTTATGACGAGCTTTTATCTATGAAGAAAGATATTATTCAGTTAGACCATAAAATCCGCCGCATGGAACAGGATATGTCTCATTTAAGCGGTGCAAAATTAGATCAGGCACTAGAACAATATTCTAATCTTACCCATGAATTTGAACAACAAAATGGATATGCCTATCGAAGCGAAATTATTGGTGTTTTAAAAGGATTAGGATTTACGGAAGATGATTTCTACAAGAAAACAAACCAGCTATCTGGTGGACAAAAAACCCGTGTTTCACTTGGTAAGCTTCTTTTATCAAAACCAGATATTATTTTACTGGATGAGCCTACCAATCATTTAGATATTGCCTCTATTGCCTGGCTGGAAAATTATTTATTAAATTATAATGGTGCTGTTGTAATCGTTGCCCATGACCGATATTTTCTAAACAAAATTGTTTCTAAGGTTGTGGAAATTGAGCAAGGTACTTCAACTGTTTTTCAAGGTAATTATAGTGACTATGCCAAGAAAAAAGCAGAACTCCGTGAAGCAAAACTGCATCAATATTACAACCAGCAACAGGAAATCAAACATCAGGAAGAAGTTATCGCAAAACTCCGTTCTTTTAACCGTGAAAAATCCATTAAACGTGCAGAGAGCCGTGAAAAACTTTTACAGAAAATGGATGTCATAGAAAAACCTTTCACCCAAGATACTACAATGCGTATTCATCTTGATCCGAATATTATTAGTGGTAATGATGTACTTACTGTGGAAAATCTTTCTAAAAAATTTGATTCTCTGTCATTGTTTCAGAATCTTTCTTTTTCTCTAAAACGTGGTGAAAAAGTTTCTATTATTGGTGAAAACGGTACAGGTAAAACCACTATATTAAAATTGATAACTGGTGTACTTTCTCAAGATACTGGAAAAATTACTCTTGGAACTAATGTAAAAATCGGATACTATGATCAGGAACATCAGGTTTTAGACATGAATAAAACAATTTTGGATGAAATTCATGATGCCTATCCTAAACTTACACAAACTAAGATCCGAAATACACTTGCCTCTTTTCTTTTTACAGAAGATGATGTATTCAAAAGAATCAAAGACTTAAGCGGAGGAGAACGTGGGCGGGTATCTTTGGCAAAACTTATGCTCTCAGAAGCTAACTTATTGATTTTAGATGAACCAACCAACCATTTAGATATTCTCTCAAAAGAAATTTTGGAACAAGCAATTAACAATTATACTGGTACAGTACTTTATGTATCTCATGACCGTTATTTTATCAATCAGACTGCCACCCGGATTTTAGAGTTAACCCATTGCCAGCTTCTCAATTATATTGGAAATTATGACTATTATTTAGAGAAGAAAGAAATCACTTACCAAACTTCAGGAATTCTTATAAATACCACATCTTCAGTAAATACAACAGAAACTTCTCAAAATAAATTAAATTGGCAACAGCAAAAGGATGAGCAGGCGAGAATTAGAAAAATACAAAATCAAATTGATAAAGCAGAAAAAGAAATCATCACTTTGGAAAAACGCAATGAAGAAATTGATACTCTGTTGGTACAAGAAGAAATTTATAGCGACTTAGCACAATTAATGAAATTAAACCAAGAAAAAGAAGAAATTGAATCCAAACTGGAGAAACTAATGACAACTTGGGAAGAACTTTCCTCCCAATTATAATATCTACATAGGTAATTACGAAACTCTCATTAACTTAAATTATTTTGTGCAGATTTACATATCAAAGCTGGGTGCTTTCGAGACCGTCGGTACTTAGGTGCTGTGTTTTAGCACCTTATGTACCGCTACGGTTGAGAGCAGTGAAAACGTGCCTTGCGGTGATATGTGAACTTTGCACAAAAACTCATAGAGTAAATTGAGTTTCATAATTACCTAATAATATCTACAACAAAAGAGGAACTTTGTTCCTCTTTCTTTTCAACGCAAGCGAAAACATTCAAACTTGCTTCTTTGTTCCAAATTTTTAATAATAATTTGACAACTATCCTCTATATTTTTTTCATCTACTACTAAATCCAAAGAAACTGCTATATTCATTAAAAGTTTCTCATCCAATTTTCCTCTCATTTTCATAAAGATTTCCATTTTTTCTTTACAGGTTTCGGCATCTAAAAATTCCATTAGCATTTGCATTCCATCTTTATCATCATTTTGCTCCATAAAAGTATCTGTATGAAGTGTGTCTTTTTTTATATCGTCAGGTATTGGTGTATTTTCATTCTGTATAGTAAAAATACCAGTATTTTTTTCTGTAGCCAGCTTCTCTTTTTCTACCTTTTCAAAACAATACTTCTGTTCTATTTCTGGATATTTTTCTTTATCTAAAACAGCAAAAAACTCCTGTAACTTTTGAATATATATCTCAAATTCTCCATATAATGCCTGATACACGATATATTCTTCCAATGTTTCTACATGCTTTCCTACTGTTACTATCTGATAAAGATTACCTTGAAAATGGCGATATATATCCCCTGCTTTTATATCTTGACCTTTCATATAAAACCTTCTTTCTTCAAATATAACTGTTCAGAACCATGAACAGTTACGTTCTAAGCCCATACAAATTCGCCTTCAGCGAAGGGCTTAGAACAATCAAAATTTACTATGAAAGTCCTGACAAACGGCTATATTTCGTGCAAGCTTGCTTGTAAAGAAATATAGACATTTGGCTGGCTAAACTGTATGAGTATGTAGGGCGGCAGCCCGGGATACGAATACAGTTGGTGATTGCGGGAGTGCGTAGCACGTAGCAATCAACTTTCATTTTTTCTTACAAAACACGCAGTAAATGCGTGTTTCTACCTGAATAGTTACCTTCAAATATACAATTTGTCATTATGTTATTTCTTTTCCAGCTTATAACGATAGTCCATATAATACTCTGCATACTCAGGTGATATTAAATGATATTGCACCATAGAGGCAATCGTATTACGGAATACATCTATTTGTTCCTCATGTTTTGCCAGTCCCGTTAATATTTCCTTAATTTTCACTTTATATTCTTCTGCATCATAAATTTCTTCCTGTAAAAGTAATTTTACCTTGTAAGCTTCTTCAAAATATCCACCAAACCGTTTTCTATCCAGTTGTGTACTGTTCAGCTCTAACCTGCAATTTGTTATTTTCATAATTCCACGGACGGAAGCCGCCGATACCCTAACATCAGAAGCCACAATAAATAAGTTCTTTTTAAATGTACTAAATCCATTTACCATGGTCCGGTAATATTCAGGAATATATTCTCGGAACATAGAACCAAGAAAGAAAGAATCCTTTAGTTTTTTATATTCCTCTAAGTCTGTAACCATAGCACCTTTTTCATAATGAATAACCGCCGTTTCCGTACGGGGAATAGCAATTGTTCTAACCTTTTTCTCTAAAAGCAAAAAATATAAATACTTTTTATCTCCCCATACATAAGCAGGACAATTTTTTATATGGTACTTCTCTGATGAATCAATAACAGCCAGAAAACTTTGTTTTTTTACTTTATATGCAACTAAGTATTTTTTAATATTTTTTTCTGTGTACTGGTTATATTCATTGTCACTCGCTTTTTCCTCTATAATTTTTTTTACTTTTGAACCACTATGAATGCTATCTTTTTCCAGTACTTTATAG
>CAMWUK010000134.1 GCA_947177415.1 uncultured Clostridiaceae bacterium | reverse complement strand
ATATAAAAATGAAAGAATATATTACAGACGGTGCATGTGGAGACCGTCACATTGCTACAAAAGGTGAATTCGTAGAAATACTTGAATTTACGCACTTTACGACGATTTTTCGCTTTAATAAAACTTCTGGAATCGGCAAAGAAAAAGAGGTTTTTCATGAAGTAAAAGTTTCCGTAGGGTTTGAACTCGTATAGGTAGACATAATAAGAAATTTGTAATATTTTTGATTTTGATGAGTTGACAACAATTTAAAAATAGGTTATTTGCCGCTTGTTTTACATCTTTGATGTAAGACAGGCGGTTTCTTACTTTATAGGAAAGTCCGTCCAATAAAGTAAAAATGCTCCACTTAGGATATACACAGATGCGTAAGGAATATTGTTGCAAAAAACATGCAACATGCATCTGGCACGCAAAGTGTGCAATTTCCTCATGAATGGGGGTTAGGGGAGTTGATGAAGCCTCGTTTGTGGGGCATGGGTGTTTATTATCAATAAAAGCAAGGAGGTAATTTCAATGGAAACTGGGATGAAGCAAAATGTGATTTGCACGGTAATGGATGTGGAACAATTTCAAGATGTAAAAATAAGTGAATTAAATGTATTTAGAGGATACCCATTTAGGGTGGAACATGACAGGGCATTGGTAGAGCTGTCGCAAAGTATTGAAGAGAATGGAGTGTTGGTTCCTTTAATATTACGGAAAAATCCTTATGGAAACGGTTATGACATTATATCTGGACATAGGAGGGTGGAAGCCTGCAAGTTGTTGGGGAAAAAGAATGTTCCGGCATTCATTTTGGAATTAGATGATACAGAGGCTATAATCACAATGGTGGATAGCAATCTGTACCGGGAGGATATAAAACCAAGTGAAAAGGCGTTTGCCTATAAGATGAAATTGGATGCGGTAAAACAGCAAGGGAAAAGAACGGACTTGACTTCTTGCCAGGTTGGCAAAAAGTTTGATGTCAATCCGACCGTAAAATGGTTCAAACCAGCCTGCAATAATAGAGATGATGGGAATTTACTAATAACTGATGCGAAAAAGATTGATTCAAATCAGCAGTTGGCTCGGCAGGTGGGAGAGAGTAAAAGGCAAATTGCAAGATATATCCGATTAACCTATCTTGTTCCCAAAATTCTCAGCATGGTAGATGAACAAAAAATAGCATTTACAGTTGGGGTTGAACTTTCCTATCTTTCGGAGGAAGAACAGTATGAACTGTATGCGGTTATGGATTTAGAACAGGCAACCCCTTCCTTATCACAGGCAAACAGGTTGAAAATCAAAAGCCAGCAGGGAGAGCTGGATATGGATTTAATCTATGAAATTTTAGGAGAGAGAAAACCAAACCAGAAGGAGCAGTTAAAAATTCCGGTAGAAAATCTAAAGAAATATTTTCCGGCAGATTATACACCAAGGCAGCAAGTAGAATTAATTGAGCGACTTGTAAAGGAATGGCATGACAAGCAGCCAATATAAATAAAAGGAGTGTGTTAGGTATGTGTAAAGTAATCGCAATTACAAATCAGAAAGGTGGAGTTGGAAAAACCACCACAACCGTAAATTTGGGCATAGGTTTAGCAAAGAAAGGCAGGAAAGTTCTGTTGATTGATGGTGATCCACAGGGAAGCCTGACTATTAGTCTGGGGTATCGTGAGCCGGATCAGCTTGAGGTAACTTTGGCAACTCAGTTGTTAAAGATTATCAATGAAGAAGATTTTGATACGGAGAGTGGGATTATTTCCCATGAGGAAGGAATTGACCTTATGCCTGCCAATATTGAACTGTCAGGCTTAGAGGTATCAATGGTTAATGTAATTGGCAGAGAGATGTTATTAAAAGAGTATGTAGACGTAGTGAGAGAAAAATATGATTACATTATTATTGACTGTATGCCCTCGCTTGGAATGTTGACAGTAAATGCGTTAGCATGTGCAGATACAGTTTTAATACCAGTGCAGGCAGCCTATTTGCCGGTGAAAGGTTTGCAGCAGTTGATAAAAACCATTGTACGGGTAAAAAGACAATTGAATACAAATTTACAAATTGAGGGCATTTTGCTGACTATGGTAGATTACAGAACGAATTTCACAAAGGATATTTCAGCCAGTGTGCATGAAGCCTATGCGGATAATATTATGATATTTCAATCGGAAATTCCGGTTTCCATTCGTGCAGTGGAAATCAGTGCTGAGGGTAACAGTATTTATGTACATGATCCGTCAGGTAAAGTAGCAAAAGCCTACCATGCCTTAACAGAGGAGGTGCTTGCTCATGAGAACTAGAACTGGACAAAAAGTGAAATTGACAAGTTATGAGGAATTATTAGCAGTACCGACCATAGAAGGTGCAAGTGATATTCCATTAGACCAGTTGCATGAATTTAAGGATCATCCATTTCATGTGGTGGATGATGAGGCAATGGAAGAGTTGGTGGAATCCATAAAGAAAAATGGAATATTGTCTCCGGCGATTGCGAGAAAAAGACCGGAAGGTGGATTTGAACTGATTTCTGGACACAGACGTAAACATGCAGCACAATTGGCAGGATTGGACAAAATGCCTGTATTCGTAAAAGAGTTATCTGACGATGAAGCAACTATTATCATGGTAGATGCCAATATTCAAAGGGAAGAGATATTGCCAAGTGAACGGGCATTTGCGTTTAAGATGAAAATGGAAGCAATGAGCCATCAGGGTATAGCGAAAAAAGATACTTCTCGAACTGAGTTCGCAAAGCAGGGAAAATCTTCACGAACCCAGTTCGAGAAGACAAATAGCCTCACATGCGATGTGATTGGTGCGGAAAGTGGAATTAGTGGTAGACAGGTTCAAAAGTATATACGATTAACGGAACTTATTCCGGAATTATTGGCTTTTGTCGATTGTAAGAAAATTACGATTGCTAATGCGGTTGAACTTTCATTTGTGAATAAAGAAATTCAAAAATTAGTATATGAGTTTATAGAGCAAGGAAAAAAATTAACGAAAGATAAAGTTGCAAAATTAAGAAAAATAGAAGGAACAGAAGCAGAACAACTAGACAATGCCAATGCTATCTTATATGAGGTCACAGGAACAGTAAAGCAAGTATATTTCTCATTGACAGATACGCAGATAGCTTCTTATTTCCCACAAGGGTATAGCAGACAGCAAATGGAAGAAGTCATACTCACACTGTTAGATCAGTGGAGCAGAGAACAAGGAGTGTGATGAAAATGAGTTTTGAATATTATTATGGTAATCAGGCAGAGCAGTTTAGTTTTATTAAAATTCCAAAAGTAATGATAACAGATGCAACTTTTTCAGACTTATCCTTACCTGCTAAAGTACTGTATGGCTTACTCCTTGACCGAATGAGTTTGTCCATGAAAAACCGATGGTTTGATTCGGAAAACAGGGTATATATCATTTATCAGATTGCAGATATTCAAGAAGACTTGGGAATATCGAAAAACAAGGCAATTGATTTGTTGGCAGCATTAGAAAAGTTCGGTTTGGTGGAAAAAAAGAGAAGGGGGCTTGGAATGCCAAGTCTCCTGTATGTAAAGAATTTTATTACAGAAAGTAATCATTTGGGGAAAATACCTTCTACAGATAAGAAGAAAAGAAATACAACATCAAGAAGTCCGGAAATTGCAACTTCAGGAAGTACCCAAAATACAACTTCAAGAAGTGCAGAAATGAAACCTCAAGAGGTTGTTAAAATAACATCTCAAGAAGTTGCTGAAATTACACCACCAATTAGTAAGACTAATAATAATCATACGGACTGTAATAAATCTATATCTAATCCTATCCTATCACACAATGGGATTAGATTAGATGCAGATTATACGAGGTCGTATGAACAATATGAAAACTATATTCGCCAGAATATTGAGTATGATGTCCTGCTGGAATCCCATGAAAATCAAAAAGGATTGTTGCAGGAATTACTGGCACTGATTATGGAAGTGGTCATGTGCAAATCTGAGGAAATGGTAATTGCAAAAAATATTTATCCCACAGAGATTGTGCGAAGCAGATTTATGAAATTGAATTATAGTCATATACAGTATGTATTGCTTTGCTTGCAAAGGAACACTACCCAAATTAGGAATATCAAAAAATACATGCTTGCAGCCTTGTTTAATGCACCCTGCACAATAGAAGGATATTATCAGGCAGAAGTAAATCATAATTTTCCTCAATATGTTTTAAAGGGAGGGTGTTAATATGATGAAAAATATATTAATTAAATAAATACATAGCTTAGAATAGTGCTTTAGTAAAAATAATGAATTAGCAAAAATGAATTGTGCAGAAAGGATAATATCCAAGTAGTTCATATCATTGAAAATGGATTTAGGGAATTTGATAACTATGTTGTCATTACCCGAAGGATGATAAGCTAGAGACTTATGACAGGACTGTGGAGATGGTACTGTCTATGATTGGTATAAAAATAGACGTTTATACAGGATGTGACATAAAAAAGATTTTTATTGGTTTTCAAAAGTATCAAAATGAAAAAAAGATTACAAATGGATTTTTTAGTTGGAATTAAATCCAGTTGTTTAGCAGGAAAGTTGAACGGTTATTACTGTCCATACCTATAGTGCAAACAGTAACAGAATCCAGCCTATTTAGAATTTGCCTTCAGCGAAAGGCTGGATTCTTGGTTACTCTATGTTCTTGGCACATAGCTTGACAGCAAGTGTCAAGCTTGTGAGTGAACAGATCAGTTACATTATTTTAAATATTTAATAAGATGGGAGTTTACAAAAATAGACAAAAATGTTAATATATAGAGGAAAAGAACATGAAAGGAATATTTTTTAATATGACATTTTTGATTATTATATTAGAAATGCTTCCAAGTTTTTTTGAAGCAATTCTTTTTATCTATATTATTTCCAACTGTTTAGAGCTTAAAGAGTGGTATCGGCAGCATAAAGCAATTCTTTTATTTGTTACTACCGTCTTGAATATCACCCTTTCTTCTTTGATTACAAATGTAACATTAAGGCTTCTGAGTCTTTACCTGGTTAATCTCATTACCACTATTTTCTTTACCAAAAAGGAACATATATCTTCAAAGATTCTATATGGAAGTTCCTTTGTATGTTTTACTGTTTTTTCAGAAAAATTAACTATATTTACCACGGAGTTTCTAATTGGCTATCCAATGGATAGTATTGACCAGATTACGATTATACGATACTGGCTCATTTTTGTGTATGAAATTGTACTAGCCTTTATGTGCTACTTATTCGTTCATAGAAAAAAGCACTCCATACTTTTTCCCAAACCATTTCTGTTATTTTTTTCTATAGGAATTGCATTTTGTATTATAAGCAGCGAATTACTTCTTAAGGCAATTGTAAATTTGGAACAATTGGCTTCCTATAATACATCCAGCCTTCAAGTAGTCAGTGTAGCTTATATGTGTATCCAGATTATGCTTTTTTCACTGGTTATTTATATGGGAAGATTATATGAAAAAAACCTAATCCTGAGTGAACAAAAGAGATTGTCTGAAATGGAGCAGCAACAACTTATAACATTAAAAACAGCCAATATTTCTTTGCGTAGCTGGAAACATGATATTCAAAATCATCTTCGAACTATGGCACAGTTGTTACATAACGACAATCCAGAGAACTGTAAGAAATATATTCAAAAATTATTAAACAATTTACAATATGCTAATCATGTAATATATACATATAATCCAATAATTGATGCGGTTCTGTCACTTAAGTTTTTAGAGATAGAAACAAAACAGATTTCCCTTTCCCATGCAATTTTTATTTCTGATATCAAAAAATTTCCAATGGATGATGTAAAGCTCACCTCCATCCTAAGCAATTTGTTGGATAATGGAATTGAAGCATGTGAAAAAGTAGAAACAACCCCTTTTATTGATTTTACCATGAAAAATTATCACTCACAATTTTTGATTCATATAAAAAATAGTTCAAATGGGATTTACCAGTATGATACAAAACAGCACCTAAAAAGCACAAAGACTGCACCAAATCACGGAAATGGTATTTCCAGAATATGCACATTGGTGGAAGAAGCTGGTGGGTTTTACAAAATAAGACCTGAAGCCAACTATTTTTCCATTACTATTTTACTACCTATGAAAATTCAAGATACGTTTTAAGGAAAGGAGATTATTATGATAGTAAATCTTGCTATTGTTGAAAATAACCCAACACATATTACAGATCTATTATTACTAATCGAAAAATGGAAGCTTTCCCATTCTAATTGCGATTTCCAAATTGATACCTTTCTTTCTGGTAAAGATTTACTGGAAACTAATTTTTATAACTATCAGTTGATTTTTATGGATATTGAGTTGGATGAAATATCTGGATTAGATGTTGCCCATAAATTAAGAGAAAATGGTTTTCATGGAGAATTAGTGTTTACTACCTCTTATCATGAATATGTGTTTCGTGGTTATGATGTCTTTGCACTAAATTTTTTAATAAAACCTATTTCTTATGAAAAACTTTCCAAAGTACTTTCTTACATTGAGAAAGAAATGGAAGAATCCTATTTTTACTATTGTCATTCTTTTACCGCTGTCCAAATTCCCTATAGAAATATTATTTATTTCTCAAGTTGTAACCAATATGTAGAAATTTATACAACGAAAGGGATTACAAAAATCAGAGAATCCCTAAAACATATAAGAACACATCTTCCTTCCAATTTTGTACAATGTCATCGTACTGCTATTGTTAATATTTATTATATTTCCAAAATGGATAAACATGATGTATACCTGACAAATGATGTCATTATACCAATTAGTCAGACTTTTCTTGTACCTATGCAGGAAGCTTTTATGAAATTGATAGAAAACTCTCTGTAGTATACTGTACCCAATCTTGCCATCAATCATAATGTTCAAACAAATTTATTCTATTTTTTCTAATTAGCCTTCATTTTCCCTTTGTCCTGTTGCTCACTGTGTACAAGATAAGTTGTGAATAATGGAGGATTATTATTCATGTGCGAAATTTCAGCATTTAATTTGTTTTTTTATATTGGAGGAATCCAATATAAGAAAAAAAACAGGCAACAAGTATCCCACATATTATAATGGTACAATAATACAAATATATGTTTTTTAATACTAATGCTAACAATATTTCTATTAGAAAGCACACAATAGAGACTTTTTTTTCCTTTTTTTGCTGTTTTGCAGAGAGGGGATGCTTGGAGCTGCATACAGGAGCATACTTACATATAAAAGCAAAACTAACACATAACAAAATAATGCTAATGGGGAAATAGAAGCATAAATAGTGATGGAATTGCAAACAGAAAATTCCTAAAACAATTCCGCTAATTATACAGGATGCGTGAGTAGAAGCATGATAACCCCCAATGTGTGTGCGTAGAAGTGAAAATGATACTAACCATAACAAAAATTCCATAGGTTGATGAGTTAGAATTGCATAAATAAGTAAAATGCTGTCACTAATTAGTAAGTTAAAAAAGCACTCTGCCCCATAGATATAGATTTCCCGTTTTTCTATAGGTAAACTGTGTTGAATCAAATAGTCTGCAAATTTTGTAGAAATGGAATGAATCATTTGCACCAATCCTTCTTTGTTTAAGTATTTTCAATCATTACAATGTTACAAGAATACTATAAAAGAAAAATGCATAATTTTTTTGATAATTCGCTCCTAAAAACCATGATTTCACTCCAGTATACTATTTTTTTACCCCAATATGTGTTATATTGTTAACACCACATGTGATAAATATACAGGAGGTGAAAGTATGGAAGTGAAAAAGAATAACAAATTATCAAAATGGATTGTTTCTGGTGCAGGAAAAGTATTAACATTAGTAGCTGTCGTTTTTGCAAGTACTCCTTGTTATGGACATTTGTATGAGCCTGAGATACCACAACAACTAAAAAAGAAAGATAAATAATCAAGCATAAGTAACTTTCCATTACAGGAATGAAAAGGTAACTAAAACAAAAGATTCTCTTCAAGGTGAAAAGATAAAAAATGAAGAAATCCGGTAACAATTACTTCTTATATGTATGTTATATGGTTGAAGAGAGATATGGGATATGTAAACAAAGTATGCCATATCTCTTAGATTATATAGCATAGTACATTATGCAGCATTTTTGTTTTCAAAAATTTGTAAACTGTAGCATGATAATTAACCGGGATTATTCACGGTCTGCAATATAAGTCGTGAATAATTGAGGATTAAGAAAGGGAAAATGAGAATCTATCATGTTGGAAAAATAGGATAATCTTGAAAGATTTTCATAAGGGTATGATATGAAAGAGAAAAGAAAATTACTAATTGGAGTGACTGTAATATTGGGAATCTGCATGGTATTCTTAGGAAATTGGTTCTGGAATAAAAATATAACAGCATCCAAACAATTATATCTTGCAGAGAGTGAGACAAATGTGAATCTGCAGGAAGAAGTTGCAGCGGAGAACCTTTCGGAAGAAACAGAACAAGAAGGTGGGAAGGTTGAATATGTTTATGATAAGTTAAACCGGTTAAAGAAAGTGTTATATGCAGATGGAAGTTACATTTTATATTCTTATGATAAGAATGGGAATATAAAGACATCAAAGGTAACAGCCATAGCAACACCAACACTAATGCCTATTATAACAGCGACACCTCATAATGGGAATATAGCAGAGGTTTACTATCAAAACACAAATTGGGAAAGTGTATATATCCATTATAAAGTAGGAGATGGAGAATGGACCAATGCTCCTGGAGTGAAAATGAGTAGTTCAAATGAGCAATCGGGATACACATGGAAATATATTATTGATTTGGGAACAGCCACAGAAGCAATAGTATGTTTTAATAATGGAAATGGGGCGTGGGATAGTAGGAATCAGGAAAATTATAAGGTATATGCAGGAGCATACGGGATAAAAGATGAATCTGTGCATAAACTCCAAACAATAGTCACAACTGCTGCACC
Source organism: uncultured Clostridiaceae bacterium (assembly GCA_947177415.1). Taxonomy (GTDB): domain Bacteria; phylum Bacillota; class Clostridia; order Lachnospirales; family Lachnospiraceae; genus CAG-411. The sequence continues at coordinate 2,268 of CAMWUK010000134.1, read as the reverse complement.
GAGCATAAATAAGGTAGATGTTTATTATTACAATACAAGTTGGTCTAATGCATATATCCATTATAAAGTAGGAGATGGAGAGTGGACACAATCTCCTGGAAAGAAGATGAACAGCACAAGTGAGCAATCCGGATATATGTGGAAATATACCATTGATTTAGGAACTGCTACAGAAGCAACGGTATGTTTTAATAACGGAAGTGGGGCGTGGGATAGTAGAAACCAGGCAAATTATAAGGTATATGCAGGAAGCTATGGGATAAAAAATGAAACCGTATATAAACTGCAGACAGTGGAGGAAACTTCCCCACCAAGTCAGAATATAGCGGAAATATATTATGATAATACAAGTTGGACAAATGCATATATTCATTACAAAGTAGGAAATGGAGAATGGACAGCCGTACCAGGGAAAAAGATGACCAGTACAAATGAACAATCCGGATATACATGGAAATATGCCATTGAGTTAGGTACAGAGACAGAGTTGACTGTATGTTTTAATAATGGGGAAGGTTTATGGGATAGCAAAAACCAGAAAAATTATGTATTATCAGGAGCAAAAAGCTATGGCGTGAAGAATGAAACGATTTATACGCTAAAGTAAATAGTAGCGTAACTGTTCAGAACCATGAACAGTTACGTTTAAGCCCATGAATATTCGCCTTCGGCGAAGGGGCTTAAACATTGTAAAATTTACTTTTTCATACGAAACACGCAGTAAATGCGTGTTTCTACCTGAATAGTTACATGGCAGCTTCTATTTTCTTAGTATATTGGATATAGAGAGGAGAAAGCGTATGAGAATGAACAATAAGAAAATATTTTTACGAATAATAGTTATGTTTTTAACGGTAATAATGGTTTTAGAGAGTGCAGATTACAGTGCTGTAGTGATTTGTGCTGCTGAAGTCGTAGAGAATCTGAAAAACAAAGAGAACACAACAACAAATACTAAAAAAGGATATGCAGAAATTGTATTAAGCTGTACAGACCAGAGTGGATCTTCTGTGAGCCTGGACTGGGAAGAAGAAAGTACAGAATTTGATGGAAGTTTTGTATTATACAAAAATGGAGAAGAATTAAAGAAATTCACGGATACCAATTTTACAGATTCTTCCCTTTCTTTGGGACAGTATAGCTATTATGTGGAAGCATACAATAATGAAAATGAATTGGTTGGAACAAGTAATAAAGTTGCAGTGAAAGTTTTAGAAAGTAAAACAATTTCATCAAATTATACACTGGATGAGGATATGGAAGTTGGGGATTTGGTGATTCGCAACTCAGCAACTCTTAACTTAAATGGACATACCTTAACAGTTCACGGAAGCATTTCCATGGAAAGTTATAGTTATCTTAAAATAAATAAAGGATACATAAAGTGCTATGGAAGCTTTAATATTGATAGATATGGCTACCTATATATGACAAATGCAAATGATTATATTTGGATCAATGGAAATGTAAACTGGAATAGTTATTATTCTGGTAAAGATTGCTTATATGCAGGGACTATGGAGATTAAGGGGAATTTTGTCCATACAAACTCTAACTACTCTTTTACTTCAAAAGATGATTTTTGTATGTTATTAAGTGGAACAAGACCTCAATCCGTCTCTTTTGGAAACCTTACTTCTTATTTTAATATTTTAGAATTAAATAACTATAGCAATGAGGGGGTCACATTTCAAGGAGTTATTCAGGCAAAAAAGGTAATCCGGAATGGCTGTAATGTAAATTGTGGAGATATAAAGGGGAAGTACGGCTGGACATTAGAGGAAGATGAAGAAATAGCAGATGATCTTGTGCTGCTTACAGACACCTTGGATTTGAATGGGCATACTTTGACTGTAAAAGGTGATTTAATTCAGACAGGTGGAGAAATTTTTGTAAATAAAGGTACTCTGATTGTAGAAGGAGATTATAGAATTCAAACCAGGGTGAAGAAAGAAGAGGAAATTTCTTATACACAGAGCAGTGGATATTTAAGAATGAATAGTGCCGAGGATTATGTAAGAGTACAAGGGGATTTTTATACTTCTGCATTGTATTCTAATGCTGGATATTTAACAGATGGAGTTCTTGAGTTAAAAGGAAATTTTGAACAAACTAGTAAAAATGAAACCAATAATTTTACTGCAAGTAAAAATCATATAGTACTACTAAGTGGAAATAAAAAACAGGAAATAAACTTTGCAAATGTAGGAAGCAATTATTCTTATTTTGCAAATCTGGAAATTACCAACGAAAGTGAAGAAGGTGTGG
>CAMWUK010000133.1 GCA_947177415.1 uncultured Clostridiaceae bacterium | reverse complement strand
ATTCCTTGTATGCTTCAACTCCGCCATCATTACATTTTAATATCTTCTCGTATAATTTATTTTTAAATATACTAAAATAATTATCTTTACCATTTATTCCTTCTGTTATAATATAACTTTCAAAAGCTTTGCATACGTTCTCAATAAATTCCTCTTTTTGTAAATTCTCTATAGGAATATGTACTTGCCTAAGCTGACCTTGAGGATCTAACTTCCAATCAAGTGTGGGCAATGCTAATCTCGAAATAAACTGGCGATATTCAGATTTTGTATCAGCTACATCATTTATATATAATATGTATTCATCATCACCGCCACTGATAATGCTATAAATAACTGCCGCAAAATCAATAGCATAAACTGAAGAACACTCTATCACTTTCTTCATTAGCAACTCCTATCTTGGATTAATTTCAGAAATTATATATTTTCATTCTTTATTTAAGCACTCTTGCCTTGAACCCACCTGCACACCTTTTACAAATACTTTCATTGGTATTTCTTTTCTGACTGCAAAACCAACTTTTTCATAAAATTCTTTTGACATAACGTTTGCAAATATACTGATTGAAAACATCGTCTCCTTGCAATAACTATTTTTAACAAATTCAAACGCTTCATTTATTAACCATTTTCCTAATCCCATTCGCTGAAAACCAGGAACTATAATTACATCATTAAAGTAAAATGAATATGCACCATCACCCAAAATTCGCAACATACCTATATGCATTCCATCTTTTCTAATTCCCAATACTCCCAACGAGCCATCTAAAGCCTTTTGTGCCATTTCCCTCTCAAATAACGGAAAGCCAACTGCTTCTCTCATCTGCAACCATTCATCGGGCGTAACCTCATTGAATGTAATTGTAACTGTACCCATACCCATATATTCTCCTTAATTACATAACACTACGAATAAATTCTTCCAACTTCTTTAATTCTAATTCTTGCGTAGAATAATTATAATTAAAAATATCATCGAAACTTTGATTTATTCTTCCTATTTCATCTTTATCAGTCGTAATATATCCCTGATGCGTCGGATCCATAATTCCTGCCCTTTGTGTTATGATTGCACAATTATCAGCAGATGTAATAATATGCATATACCCAGGATCAACACAACACAACATAGGTCCCCTTTCTGCATACTCCCCCCAAACTATCCTCATATTTTCCAAAACATCTTCAAAAAATCTATTATATTCGCTTGGAGTCAGAATATCTTTGACCTTTACTTCATATCTACGAGTATTTGTAAAAATCAATTTAATATTTTCGTTTACAGCAATACCAGCCTTTTTTCTCACAAACTCAAAGAACCTTGAATCAAAATCTTCATGATTACAATTCGCATTGACTCTTTCTCTATACCACTGTGGTGCCAAAAAATATGGTCCCATTACCATATTTCTAAAACTTTCTGTATTTTTCAAGCTTTGAACATATGCTCCTAACAAATCTTTTCTATTAGTAATGTTTAATTTCCCATATATAACTCCGCGGTAAACACTTTCAGCATTTGCTGTAGCAATATATTCTTCTAACTCAACTGGCATCCTTTTTTGAGCTTTTGAATACTGCTTGTTTACTTTAATATCTTTGTAAAACCTTATATTATATTCATCAAGTATATCATAAACCTCATCTATTTGATTTCTAATTTCACTTGTCATATACTCAATAATCTTGTTTGTAAACTCATCTCTACTTTCATACTGTTTTGGAAATTTAAAATATATATGTATTTTTTGAGTTTGAATTAATAATCCACTAACATAATGATGAGCATACCAATAAAACTTACTTTCGATTGGAATATTGGTAAATACCAATAGCCTTTTTATATTTACCCTTCTATAATCTAAATCTAAACAATCTCCTAAACGTATGAGTGCACATAACAATCTTAGTCTAATAATCTTGTCTCCAATTACATCATTATCTAAGACCGCAATGTCCATTTTTCGATGGTACTTTGCTACTAAAGCTATATCATCAACAAATTCTTCCTTAGAATTTAATCCCAAAAAATATGCTTCTTCTTCTGAGCATTGTATGCTATCAATAATTAGTTTCTCAGAATATTCATGATGTTTTTTCCTTATTTTTTCAAGTCCTTCTATATTTAGCGGTAATTCCCCCAAGTCAGCATAATCGGGAGTCTGCATACCAATATCATGCAATAATAATGCAGCTAGAAGAATAAACTTTTCTTCCTCATTAAAGTGCACATCAATATTTTCTATTATTTGAGATATTATATTTGCTATCCTAATACTGTGTGTAATGCTATGATCTGTATAATGAATATGTAAAGGATTTTTCAAAAGTTTCTCAACTTGAACATATATCACAGATAGAACGGAATAATATTCATCATTGATTAATCTTAAATTATCTGGAATTTCAAACATATTTTCTCCTTTTCCAAAAGCTAAATCTCATATAAACATTTGTCATCTCTTACTGTCTGTTGTTTCAATTTTACCAAATTTACTTCAAAATGTATATACTAATCATTCAAAATTTTTTCAAAAACTCTTTTCGCTCGATGTGAAACTCGTCAATCTTTGGAAACGGAAATTTCCATTATGTTGGTTAAATTCTCTTCTGCACGGCTCTCGTCAGTTTCAAAGAAATCATCTGGTCTTCCGTAGCCAAGCGACATGGTAAGATTTGCCTGCACATTGGTATCAATCAGCAGGACTTTTTTACCCTGCTATGCCAGACTAACACCCAGATTGACCGCCGTAGTAATCTTGCCGACACCACCTTTCTAATTCGTCAAAGCGATTACTTTGCAATTTGACATAGGTGCTTCCTCCTTTAGCATAGATTTAGCCACTTTGTCAAGGTGGCTATGTAACAGTATCAGAGAACGCAAAAAACGCTTACTCTTAAAATTCAATAAGAATATGTGTCTCTGTGATATTGCCTTAGACATATTCGATTTTCATTCTCTTAATCGGTGCGTTTATGACCTTGAATATCAACTCGTCAACGCAATCCGTATATCTGTCCTGCTGTATGAGCTGATTATTCAGTTCAACAAGACTATGTAATAAAATGCTTCGTTCATTGCTATCCACATACAAATGATTTTTCTTTCCTCTCATAATCAACCTTTCTTGGCTTCATTATAAAAAAGAAACAGTATTATATTCAAGTATGTAAATTGTAGTCATTTTTTATTATCGTGACAGGGCAAATCAATCTAATTTTCAGAAGTAGTAAATCAGTAGTAAATTTATTTGGAGAATCCCAGAAACACAAGAAATATCAATAACTAAGACATGATAATTGGTGTATTTCCATGGCAGATGAAAAGTATTTTCATCATAGTTTTCAAACTCCTTAATATGCCGTGAAATGCCCTGTTTTGCAAGGCATTTCGGCAATTCTCTATTTTTCATTTTTGTGTGTCAACTGGGTAAATTATAGCATAATTTTGCAAGTTGTGACTACCTGTTAGTAGTAAAATTAGTAGTAAAACAAAAATTCTTACTACGAAGATTTTTATTTTTCTCTTTTGTCAATAATTTTCAGTGCGTTTTCACTCGGTTTCTCGAAATGTTTAAGCCTCTCACTATTTTTCAATATTTTATAACAAGAAACAGATGTAAACGATAGAATCTTGATTACAGCGGCTCCAAAATACAGGCACACTCCAGAACCGCATGCTGCTTCACTAATGATTCCATGTGCCACCTCATTTCTTATATTAGCACCTGCTTTCTCATTAAGTAAGCCCTTAAAAGTAAAAATAATATCATTATCATAGCAATCTAACAATTCAGGCAAATCAAAAATTGAACTCAATACCTTCTCCATGGATGAACCATCATTTTCCAATGTAACTGTAAGTCCACCAACTTCCCTTGCAATATTTCTAAATAAATTTTCAACCTGCGGGGCAAGAATATGCATTGCCTCATAATACTCTCCTCCAATAAACATACTAACTGCACTTTGAAATATGTGCTCTCTTTCCGCTGGAATAATCGGATTATCTTTAACCAAAAATTCAAGCATCGAATTATCAAAGTCATATTTATTTCTTATATATAATAAAATGTTTTTTATCCAAATGTCGCCCACAATTCTTTGTTTCTTCAATGCGTTCTGGTGCATATGCAATTCCAATAGTTCTGTATCCCCTTCTAGGTTACGAATATCTAATGGCTGTAGTGCGAGTGTCGTTTGCCCTCGTTCATTAACTATATTTTCTCCAAACAAATGTGATAATGGATAATTCTTGTATTCTTCTATAACCCTTTGTTTTATAATATCTCGTTTTTCAAAGACAAACATCTGTATAAGTCTTATTATGCTTTCCTCAAATGTTAATCCCTCCATATTCACATGAATATTATCTACCACCCCTTTTATATCCAACTCCATGGTAATAGGAATCATCAATTTAGGTATATCCTTTTGTACCTCAACTAATCTTCTATGTGTATTTTCAGCCTTTTCTTTCTCCCCACTATTACGATATAATACTATTGCCTTTTGAAAGAACTTTTCCGCCCTCATGGCTCCAAGCATGTCCCTTTGAACCGTTTGTTCTGCAAAACTCACATAATACTCAGCCAATGCAATATTTGTGTTTTTTGCTTCTTCACTCTTTTTTAGCTTATTATAACAATACACTTTCAGTTCATATGCCTGCTCTACTTTTGACACATTATCATGATCCGATGAAATCATCTGTTCTAAAACATCTGGAAACGCAGACACATCATACATTTTCTGTTCGGCAAACAATTCCATCAACCTTAATGAAAAGAATCCATCTATTGTAACCGCTTTTTGAGAAATAAAATCATTAACCCAAGCACATATATTCAAAAATAATGATTCATGCTTTATCTGAAGAGAAATACATACTGCCCTTCTTATCATGTCAATAGTGCCAATATTATCATCATCCGTATACCATAATATAAACAAATCCCAATATGCTTCTGCGGCTAACATAGCTGCGGAATATACTTTTCTTTGGCTCCACAAAATATCAGAAATTAATGCTCTCAAAACTAATGGCACTCTATTTAGTTCCATCGCCTCTAGCATTGAAAAATCTTCTTCTGTAATGTCCTCAACTGAAAAAGTTCTCCTCCCATCTGCCGTAGTAAACAGAGGATGAAATTTTATACTGCCATTATGAATTTCCGTTCCAATTGAAGAAATATTTTTTAGCAAATCAAATAATATAACATCTTTCTCAATTAATTCATCTCTATACTTATCATCAAATAACGTCGATGACAATTTATACCGCTTATTTACAATGATTTTATCCAACACTTCATAAATATTCATTTGATCACCTCGTAGTTACAATAACTTTATTAAATATATCGTCCAATTTTCACACAAAAATAACGCCCTAGCCTAAGCCAAAGCGTCATAAATCCTCTATATCAGATCACCTTAAACATTTTCTGCGATACCACCTTTGTATCATTTTTCTTTTCTACCTCCGCCTGTGCCTTTTGAAATTCTTCCATCCGCCTCAGTTCCTTCTCTGCATCATCCAATCCGATATGGGTGTACACATTCATCGTGACCGAAATATCCGAATGCCCCATGAGGTACTGTAAAGTCTTACGATTCATACCGGCTTTGGCTTGGTTGCTGCAGTAAATGTGGCGGCAGACATGCGGAGTGATGTTCAGCATCTGAACCTGGTAAATATCATTGTACCTTCCGACCATGTGGTCGAACCTGTGCTGCCAGTGCATCGCCACCAACGGGTTCCCGTCATCATCGTAGAAAAGGAATCCCGTATAGCCGTCAATTACTTTTTCCATCTTCGGCGGCTCCCTATCCTCAATGATGGTCTGGAACATATCTGCCACGTCCTCTGTTATCGGTATCTTTCTTGTTCCGACATCTGTCTTTGTTGTCTCAGCCGAGGGATTTTCGTTGTGAATACCTCTCGGCTATATAAATTACTCTTATTAATTTTACAACGAAAATCTATCTTTAATTTTTTTTAGTAATCCCTCCCTTAGTTCACCGTATGTAGTAAATCTTAATTGGTCATGCATTGAAAGATTAGATCCAATTTCATCTGAAGCAGAGGCACCCTCTCGATTATGATAAATAAGTAGAACTTTTTTTTCTTTACCTTGTGCATAACCAATTTCGTGATGGACATTTTTGTTTCCATATGACAAGTCTGCAATGAGTAAATCACAATTATCAATGCCTTCTATAATTCTCTTACTAATGACCTCAGAGTATCCATCCTTATGCTCGTCTACTTTTATGATATCAATTTCAACATTGTATTCTCTCGCTACAATCTCTTTAACATCCTTTAGTTGATTGTATGTATCCTCTGTTTTTTTATTAAACCACATAGACATAAATACTCTTTTGGGTGAGTTATCATAAATTTTATCATAAATATTAATGACATCACAAATATGAATATCTGAGATTTGAGTAAGACTATTTTTCTTTACCCATTTTAAAAACTCATCTGCTTTACGTTCATCTAATAATTTATAATATGAAAAAGTACCAATTACTGCTAGATTATTGGGAACTTCAATTAATGCCGCAGCTTTTAAAGCATCATTAATTTCTTTGAGAGCTGTTACTACAGAACACACACCTTCTTTATCTTTTTTTATAAGTTCTTTGTCAAGTAGTAACTTTAGCACTTCAACAAAGTATGTGAATTTACTATCTGCTATAAACATTTTCAAAAAAGGATAATCCGATAAATCAATATGCTTTATTATCTGTCTAGTTAAGAAATAATTTTCACCAAAAGAGGGGTCTTTGAAAAGTGTATCATCATCAAAAGTCTGCTCGCTTTCAATAATAACTTTTAGGTTTTGCTCCATTTTTAAAGGTATCTGTTTGGTGTTAATATTGTAAAATAGAGCCCTGCAAAACTTGTCCGTTTCTTCAGCATTCCTGAATAGCAAAAGGCAAAATGGAATACGCTTATTTGCATAAGAAGATTGTTCATTTACTGCACTTAAGCGATGATTACCATCAATGCGTAAAAATTCTTTCCCAACTAAAGAAGCCTTGTCAAACTCCATAATGATAGTTTGCGTGACATCAAAAGCCAAATCATTATTTTCTTTTTTAACAGCATTACGCTTAATAATGTATTTAATATTGTTAATTGTAGTTCTAAAAGGTTTGTTTTCAGTGCGGACAGTTTCTCTTAAAGAATTTATTTTGTCTTTATCCGACTCTGTTCCATACATATTAGCTCCCAGTATCACTTCTGGGAAGAATGTAAACCTACCGTCAGATAAGAATGCTTCCATTTTTCCACGGTGGTCATCTATCAAATCTCTTTGAATATTTTCATCTGGCTTTGATATTTCGGACAATTCTAACATAGAGGCAAACCCCCGAACACATAAGAAATTGTCCATTGTGTAATCAATAATTCCTGTTAGTCTCATAAGTTACCTCCAAAAAATATTTTTTTGAGTTGTCGTTTGGCAATATCAACATCATTTTGGGCTTCTTGCTCAAGGATTCGGGCTTTTGCACAAATTTGCTTGATTTCTAATGCTATATTATCTTGTACTTTCAATTCTGGTAAAACAATTGGAATTTTATTTACCGATGATTGTGTTAATTTTGGTATCACACCGCCAGTTACTAGATGGGAATAATTCCAAAAGTCTAAAAATGCTTTCACATAGTCATAATTGCATAAATTTGTATTTAGCTTAATAACCCAGTTATGATTACTTGCCCAAAACTTACCATTTACAATGTAATGGTTACCAATGTAGCCATCTTGACCAATTACTAAATATTGACCATCATGTGTATATTCGTCCATATAGCCAATAATTCCATTTGCACCGTAATATGGATACATTCCATTTTCAGCTCTGAAATCCTGACGAACAGGCAACCCTGTTTGTACACTGATTATTATATCCCTAAATTTTACCCACTTAAATATAGAGGCGGGATTTTTATAAAACTCGGATTTTTTAGAGTAAACAACAGGATCAAATCTATTACCTAAAACCTTTGTAGAAGATACATAAAACGTCCTGTTTTCAAGCAAGTTTTCTTCATCTGAAGGCATAACCATACCAAGCTCTTGTAATAAATAGTCATTAATACTATTTAATAATTCTTGTGCGTGATTCTCCTTTTTCATTTTTTTAGAATATGCCTTTTTCATAATAGAGATAATTTCATGTTGAATATCTTTATCAGGAATTATAATTGGTAATTTACCTAATTGCTTTAAGTTAATATTTTTTTGTGCCGCTTGTGGAGCAAGATTTTCAATATATTTACGAATAAATCTAATATAAATATTCAAATACTCTAAAGATAACTTGTCATCTTTAGATGTTAACGCAACCAGACTGTCAGGAAAGCAAGCAGGATAGTCCAGAATAGCCGTATATCCAATATTTGCAGCAATAGTAATGACCACTACTTTTTCGTCAAAAAGTCTGCTTGTTGAAAGTCCCAGTTCATTCAGTGTTTGAGTAAATTCTATCTTCTCATCAGTTTCACTTGCCTTTACTATGTTGCCTGTTTGTATGAAAGGATAAATGCCATTATAATATCGTGGGTCGTTCCTTGGCCTATGACCAAAACGTCCACGTTGCATTCTTACTTTTTGTTTAAATGTACTGACTGGGTGAGCAGATTTAGAAACTATATTTTTATCAAGTAATATTATGTTCAGATAAAATGCAGGGTCTAAACGCTCATCAATCTCGCCCCAAGATTTCAAAAAAACCATGTTTTCATCAAAATTGGGGCTTATTGAAAAAAATGGTCTTTTCTTTCTTCTATTGCTTTGATAAATTTTGCCAGTTCTTCTGAAATAGCAGGCAATTCATTCCTTTTCGTTTCTTTACCTGTAGCATCATAACCTATATCTTCTGCAATTGCCATAAAAATAGGATAGTCATTTAACATCTGTTTGTATTGTTCTAAATATGCATCTGAAAGATTTTCTTTTGTAAACTCAATTTGTTCATCATACTCTTCGGTAATTGCTTGCTTTCTATTTTTTAGTATTTCAACTTCTGATTTGTTTTCTGCTTTTTCTGCTTGCTTAATTTGCTTATTTATCTGAGTAATTTCATCTTTCTTTTTCTTCAAAAGTTCAAACAATCTAATACCATCATCAGAATTAGAAATTAGATTATTCTGTGTATTATTTCTTAAATCAATACGAGCTTGTTTCTCTGATGTTGAATATTTTTTTAAGAACATTACAGAACTTTTTACACCTGCACCATTGGCAGAAAAAGCAGTTTGAGGCATAGAAATTACAGCGACAATTCTAAATGTGTCGCTAATATAATCTCGTACATATTGCATACTTGAATTAGTTAGTACACCATCAGGCACAACTATAGCCAAATATCCACCCTCAACAAGATATTTTTCTGCTTGTTCAATAAATAAAACCTCTGTACTTTGGCTAGGTCTTTCAGAAGCTTTGCTGTTTGGATTAAGCCAATCAACATCTTTTATTGCCAACTTATATTGATGTAGATATGCTTTTTCTGTTTGCTTGACAGTTGATCCGAACGGAGGATTAGTAATAATGTAATTAAAAGAATTTTCTTTAAACCCATCATTATTTGTTTTTAAGCGTAAATCAGCAGGACAAATAAGTCCATCGGAGGATACAACATTTGTGTGTCCATCATCATGGATTATCATATTCATTTTGGCAGTCCTAGAGATTTGCTCATTTATCTCAATGCCATATAGGTTATACTTAGCAAAATCATGCCATTGGTCATGACATTCTTGAGTTTCTTTTTCCCATTCTTTTATCTCGTGAAAATCTCTTGCCGCTTTTCTAACTTTATCAAGAGCATGGAGCAAGAATCCCCCACTACCACACGAGGTATCCAGCACACGGTCATTTTCATCTATAGGCAAACTATCAACGATAAAACTTACTATATTCCTTGGAGTAAAATATTGTCCAAAATCCCCTCTAAAGAATGACCCCATAAATGTCTCAAAAGCTCGTCCTTTACTATCTAAATCAGTGTTAAGTAAATCAACTCCTTCTAAATAGCTAACTACCGTGCGAGCTTTAGCTGCATTTAGTTTAATACCTTCTCTAAAAATCTCTGTATCATTTTTTCTCTCTCCAATTAATTTTCCTTCTTCATACAACGAAATCAAACGTTGTAAAAGATTCTCGCTTGTTTCTCTGTCTGCTTTTTCAATATCACGCTTATCCCTGCTTTTGGGTTCAACCTTGATGATTTGGAAATCGTAAGGATAACCATTTTTACGTTTCTTTTTTTCATCAAAGATTTTGCAAAAAATCAATTTTTCTAACTCATCAAAAGCTTCAGATGGATTTAGTTCTCCACCACCCCAAAGTGCTTGGTGTGCTTGCTTAAAACGATTGGTTAACTCGGATTCTTCTACAGTGCAAAGTGGGGAAAGTTTTTGACCATCCTCAGTAATACCTCCATTTTTAGCAAATTTATAGCTCGCTAATTTAGCAACTTTATACTGTGGGATATCGGTTACACTTTCCCGACTATCCATCTCCTTATCAAAAGAGTAATATTCATTTTTAATGCCTGAAGTAACCCATATATATTTGACTGTTCCAGCAGTAGCAAAAGCATAAGAATAAGCTTGTCGTACAGCTTGTTTAAATTCTTGCTCTGTTATTTCCTCTTTCTTACATTCAACAATAATATGCGGACACTTGCAGTCACTATCATTATATACAATAATATCTGCTTCCTTCACATCCGAACCAACTGTCACTTTTACATACAACCGTATATTTTCAATAGGATAATTATAATTTAGAACTAATTCACAATAAGTTTCTGCTTGAACTTGTTCTTCAGGATTATTATAATTTCTTGAAAATGTTTTGATTTACATATTTAATAGTCGAAAAATCATTGCTTATTTTTATTAATCCGTTTTTTTGACCTTCAATAATAATTTCTTTTAAAGCGTTCATTTATTTATTCTCCTTCTTGTAGTCAATAATATCATCAAAATTGCAATTTAGTTCTTCACATATTTTTTCTAAAACTTCTAAGCCTACACTCTCATTTTTTCCCAGCTTAGCCATTGCACACATCCTCTAAATTTTTATTATACCAGCAACCAATTCTCGGAGCAATACTATATGCTCACATAATCAGGACAAACGCATGAATGTTTATTCTCTTTATTATGCTCTATTGTCAAGTTTTACAGATTTAATATCTGTTCTAAATACATTCTCGCATTCA
>CAMWUK010000132.1 GCA_947177415.1 uncultured Clostridiaceae bacterium | reverse complement strand
CATTTACTGCGTGTTTCGTAAGAAAAAGTAAATTTTGATTGTTCTAAGCCCTTCGTTGAAGGCGAATTTTCATGGGCTTAGAACGTAACTGTTCATGTTTCTGAACAGTTACAATAGCAGATGAGATAGGAGAAAAGACAGGAGGAGTATGCTATGTGGAAGAGAATATTTTTGTGGAGTTATATTATGCTTTGTATAGGAGCAGTTTTTTTAATAATGGGAAAAAACTGTGTAGTTGCAGAAGAGGCGGATACCAATGTTATAGGTAATACTGTTTCAGAACCAGAACAACAGACAATTGTAGTGCCATTTTGGGATACAAAGGAAAATATGCACTATGAAAGTGTAAATGAAACATTAGAATTCATGGATAATCCAAAGATATATACGATACAAATGAAAAAAGACGGGCTTCTTTGTCTGGCAGTTTTGGTAAAAAAGTTAGATGTCTATTATCCGGAGATCGAACTTAAAGATGTAAATGGGAAACATATTCAGGATTTGAATTATGTACAAGACGAAAGTAAGATTACGAGTGAATCTTTTCCGCCTATTTATTTAAAAGCAGGAACTTATAACCTTGAGGTGAGATATTATGACGAAGATTATGATGAAGATTATGATGAGTATTATAATGAAGATTATGAAGGAGACCAAAGTTTTGAGCAAGAGTCCACAGATGATACCAGTGATGGGAATGAACCAATAAGTATAAAGCATGAATTAAAATATGAGATTAGGTATTCAGCAGTGCAGGAAGAAACATCTTCGAACTGGAATTTAAAGAAAACAAAATTCCGTTCCACAAAAAATAAAAAGATGTATTATAAGAAAATCAATATTAAAAAGGATGGGTTGCTAAAGGTATATGCTCAAACAATAGGTGAGGAGGTACTTTGGGACTATATGCTGGGAAAGAAAATAGATGAAGAAGATTGGGGGATAAGTGTAATATTGTGTGATAAAAACAAAAAAGAGAAAGGGGGAGCTGAATTCATGGTAATAGAGGAACCTGCTGTTTTTGCTGTGAAAAAGGGGACTTACTATATTAAGATTGAGGGTGCTAATCAATGGCATAGAATATGGAGCAAATTTACAGCTATGGGTTGTGGAGCAAAAACAAAAAAGAAAGCTATAACCTTGACAAGTAAGTATAAAAGTTATCTTTTGCCTACTTTTGTAAAAGTATCTGATAGTGAGATGTGGTTTAAATTTAGTGTAAAAAAACCAAAAAAAAATGTACTTATATATAGAATATCAGGGAGATGGTTATACAAGGATAATTGATAGAATATATAAGGGAAATAAAGAGATAGGTGGAGGTTATATGTCTGAAGGAATGAGTTTTGCTATACCTATGACTAATAGAAGTGGTCAGGTAGTTCCATGGGAAAAGGGAACTTATTATGTGAAAGTGAAGAAGGAGAGTATAGATGCACAGGGAAGTATCCGGGTGAGGATAAAATAAGACTCTGCGAAGACTCTTGGTTCAATAATTTGAGCCTTGGGTCTTTGTTACTGTTTGCACCATAGGTGTGAACCAATGTCATTTAGTTAACATCAATACATGATATTTCATCTTCGAATGATACACATCATCTGTAGAAAACCGTTTCGAGACCGTCAGTACTTAGGTGCTGTATTTTAGCACCTTATGTACTGTTACGGTTGAGACCGAGCGAAAGCGTGTTTTCGTAAGATATGTGCATCATTCGAAGTATTCATAAGGTGTATCTGTTAACTAAATGACATTGAGGTGTGAACAGTAACAACATAATTAAATCTGTAGACGATTTTTGAAAAACGCTTTACATGATATAAAAATAACGATATAATTATAATAAAATAATGATATGGAGTGGTAACAATGATTATAAAAGCATCAGCATCATTAAGAAATGACTATACAACTATCTCTAATATGGCAAAAGAAACAAAAGAGCCAATATATATAACTAAAAATGGCGAGGGTGATTTGGTTCTCATGAGTATAGACGCTTTTGAAAAGCGGGAGCAGATTCTACAGCTTCGTGAAAAGGTGCTTCAAGCAGAACAGGAACGATTGGATGGAGCTGAAACAATTAGCATTTCGGAGGCAAGAAAACATTTAAGGGAGCGGTTAGATGGTATATAAGGTGGAATTGCTCCCTACTGCATGGGAAGACTTAAAACGCATTGAGGATTGGTATTTGGTACAATTTGGTATGGAAACAGCATTGAAAGTGAGTGAACATATACTGGATGTAATAGAACGATTAGAAAAATTCCCCGATTCAGGATCTTTAACCCCGGATGAATGGCTAAATCGAAAGGGGTATAGAATGGTTGTCTGTAAAAAACATGTTGTTATTTATAAGCAGATTGACATAGTCGTTTATATTTATCATATTGCGGATACACAGACAGATTATACAAAGTTGTTCTATTAGAAAGAGAAGAGTGCAAGGTTCTGCCTAAAAAGAGTGAATATATATGTAACAGTCCAGCCACTGGCTGAACTGTTACATATATAGAAAATAGTGAGAGTTAGGGGTGAGGTTGTGGATTACAAATCATTACCAATTGGTATAGACAATTTTGAAATGTTAATTACAAGAGGTTATTATTTTGTAGACAAAACTCTGTTCATAAAGGAATTACTAGATAAAAAAGGAGCTGTAACTTTATTTACCCGTCCAAGAAGATTTGGAAAGACATTAAATATAAGTATGCTTCAATATTTTTTTGAAGATGCCAGGCAAGAAGATGGAACAAAGGTGGATAACACATATCTGTTTGAAGGATTAGACATTATGCAGGCAGGAGAGGAGTATCTGTCTTATATGGGGCAGTTTCCGGTTATAAATTTGTCATTGAAGTCTGGAAAACAGCCGGATTTTGATTTGGCGTATGATATGTTAATCCGTCAAATTGCATACGAATATGAACGTCATAGTTTTATATTAAAGGATGAACGTCTGGCTGGGCAAAAGGAGAGATATCTTAAGATTATGCATGAGAAGGCAGAACACAGTAGTTACAGTGATGCATTGTTATTTCTCTCCAAGTGTTTAGAAATATATTATAGGAAAAAAGTTATTATTTTAATTGATGAATATGATGTACCCTTGGAAAATGCTTTTTTTGAAGGCTTTTACAAAGAAATGCTGGATTTTATCCGTTCCTTGTTTGAATCTGCATTAAAAACAAACAGCAGCTTGGAGTTTGCAGTGATTACCGGATGCCTGCGTATCTCCAAGGAAAGTATATTTACTGGGCTTAATAACTTAGAAATTAGTTCTATTTTGAATAAGCAATATGATGAATATTTTGGTTTTACTGATGAAGAAGTAAAGAAGATATGTGTGGATTATAAAGTTTTCAGTAAATACGAATTAATAAAAGAGTGGTATAATGGTTATGTATTTGGTGAATCTAATGTATATAATCCATGGAGTGTACTGCGTTTTATAAAGGATTTATATGAAGATGAGAATCAATTCCCCTCTTCTTATTGGGCAAATACCAGCAGTAACAGTATTGTAAGAAAACTGATTGAACGTGCGGATGAGGATACAAAGGAAGAAATCGAAGCCCTGATTGAAGGAAAAACCATTGAAAAACCTATACATGAGGATATTACCTATGATGAAGTGTATAAGACGATGGATAATTTATGGAATTTCATGTTTTTTACCGGGTATTTTAAAAAGACCAGTGAGCGGATGGAGGAGAGGACAAACCAGCATTTTTTAGAGCTGGCAATACCCAATAAAGAAGTAAAATATATTTTCCGTACAAAAATACTTTCATGGTTTCATGAAAAAATAGAGAAAAAAGACTTGTCCTGTTTATATACAGCATTGGCAAATAAGGATGTTTCCACTTTTGAGGAAGAACTAAATGAAGTCTTAATGGAAACCATTAGTTTCAATGATGCCTATGAGAATTTCTATCATGGTTTTGTGGCAGGAGTGTTATCGGGGATGAAGAATTACAGGGTAAAATCCAACCGTGAAGGAGGAACAGGACGGAGTGACTTATTTATAAAACCGCCTACCAGACGAAAAGCCGCTTTTGTTATTGAATTTAAGATTGCAGATAAATTTGAACAGCTGGAAAAAAAAGCAGAAGAGGCACTACAACAGATAGAAGACAAGCGTTATGTGGAAGAATTAAAAAATGATGGATACCAGACTGTGATACAGTATGGCATATCGTTTTATAGAAAGGATTGCACAATAAGAATAAAAGACTAGAACATTTGCTCGCAGTTATGATATAATAAATGGGAAGTTTTTTAGAATAAGAGAATAAAAAATGTAACAGGTCAGCCCCCGGCTGAACTGTTACTAAAAATTCTTACCATAGATGGAAGGTGAGGAAATGCAGGAGAAGAAAGAACAAGAGACAACCGAAGTACAGAAAATAACTTATAACAATGCTAAGTTATGGCAGCTGGCATTGTTTTCCTTAAATAATGCTGCAACTAATCTTTATCTGGCACTTATGGGATATGTAACATATTATGCCAATGGTATTGTGGGACTGGGTGTATTTTTGTTGTCTATGATTTTAACAGCGATGCGTGTATTTGATGGGATTACAGATCCTGTTATTGGATTTTTACTGGATAAAACAGAAGGACGTTATGGAAAATTCCGTCCTTTTCTTATTGCAGGTAATTTGCTGCTGGCAGGAAGTTGTATTGTATTGTTTTTTACGAATCATCTGGTGCCTAAGTTTTTTCGTTTGCCATATTTTATTTTCGTTTATGGTATCTATGTGATTGGTTATACATTCCAAACAGTTGTGGCAAAGTCCGGACAAACCATTATTACCAACAATCCAAAGCAAAGACCTATGGCAACATATTTTGATTCCATGTTTATTATGGCGGCTTATGGAGGAACCACATTATATGTATCAAATTATCTGGTACCAAAGTATGGTGGATTTTTAAATCCTCATTTATTCCAGGAATTTGTGTTAGTTATAGCAGGAATCAGTATGCTCTGTACCGTACTTGCCATTGTGGGAATATGGGAAAAGGATCAGAAAAAATTTTATGGACTGCCGAATGGAAGAAAACAGAAAATACAAAAAAAGGATTATGTAGAAATTGTAAAACATAACAAGCCTATTCGTATGCTGACTCTGGCATCTTGTGCCAATCAATTTGTGGCAATCGTATACAGCCATACAACGGTGGGAGTTATGCTTTTTGGAATTTTAATGAAGAATTATTCTATTTATGGATTAATTGGAATTGTGGTTGCAGTTCCTACTTTGTTTGTGGTATCTGGAGGAATCAAAATAGCTCAACACTATGGACAGAGAAGAGCACTTATCATTGCTACATGTTTGGCAGTTATGCTACAATTTTTTATGGGATTAATCCTATTTTTTGGGAATATTACAAAGATTTCTTTTATACCTTCGAAAATAAATGGAATTACAGTTCTATTTGTGTTAATATTTACATTGCTGAATGGTTGCAAATCTATTATCAATAATATGGTAGTACCTATGATAGCAGATTGTTGTGATTATGAGATGACAAGAAGTGGAAAATATGTACCTGGTTTAATGGGAGCATTATTTTCTTTCATTGAGAAAGCGGTATCTGCTTTTGGAACTGCCTTTGTAGGTGTGGTACTTACCTGTATCGGATTTGGCAAAGAATTACCACAAATTTCTGATGAAGCAACACCAATTTTAGTAGGTGCAACTTTATTTTTATATTGTGGAGTTCCAATATTAGGTTGGATTGTGACTTTGCTTGCTATGAATAATTATGAATTAGACAAAACAAAGATGCAGGAGATACATCAGAAGAATGAAAAAGAAAGGTTAGAAGCAAAGGGTGAGAGGATAGAAGAGGAAAAATAGAAGAAAGGGAGAGAAAAATGGCGAAATCAAAAAAAGGGGCAAAAGATACTAAAGAAGAGAAGCAAGAAGTTTCCACATCCGTGATTGCTTTAAGAAGGGAAATTAAAGTTCTTGTAGTATTTGTTATGGGAATTATTATTCTGTTAAGTTATGCAAATGCTGCAGGCTTCATTGGAAGGCTGCTAAGCCAGTTTTTATTTGGAATGTTAGGACTTATTGCCTATATTGTACCATTTTTTATGATGGGTGCTTATGCGTTTTTAATGGCAAATCCGGGGAACATCAAACTAAGAAATAAACTTATTTGTTTTAGTATAGTAATATTGCTTTTTGCAGCATTCATGCAGCTTTTTCATTATGGATATGATAGCAAGTTCCAGATTGTGAAATTTTTTGGTAATTCAGCCGCAGAGAGAAGCGGAGGCGGACTGTTAGGGGGATTGTTATCCAATGCATTAGCTTTCCTTTTGGGAAAATGGGGAGCCTACATAGTATTACTTGCATTATTTACAGTGGCATTTATGTATTTAACAGAGAAATTTATTTTTGCACACCTTGGCAGAAAAAGTAAGGTTGCTTATGAAAGAGTAAAAGAAAGAGCTGTCCAGGCAGTGGAAGAAAGAAACCTTGCAAGAGAGTATGAGGAGGAATTGGAAGTTTTAGAGGACTGGGAACAGGAAGAGCCAAGAAGGGCAAAGTTCTTTAGTTTTAAAAAGGATAAATCCGAAAGGGAGAAAGAAGAAGTTAAAGAATCTCTGGCATTAATAGAAATTGTAGCAGATGAAAGTGTGGAGGAATCTCTGGATTCTGTGGCTGAGAAAGAGGAAGATGGTTTAGAGTTTTTGACCATTCAAAGAGGAAATGAAGAAAGTAATCAAAGATATTTAGAACAAGAAAAGATGGTTCATGATGATATTGAGGAGATTCTTGCAAGAGAAGTGGAGCAGGCAATCAAAGAAGATATTCCAATTTACCAGCAGGAGATAAACCGGAAATTTGCAAAGGCTTCTCCGGCAGAAACTCCAGCCGTAGTTGTAACAGAACCTGCCAAGGAAACAGAAGTATATTCTATGCAAGAAATTTTTGCAACAGAACCAAAACATGAAGAACCATTAGAATTTGCTTGTGAAGTAGAATCAAGAGAACCAAAAGAAGGTATTGTTATGGATGCGGTGGAACAAGAGGGAGGACCGCTTCCAGAAGAAGTTATGTTACAGACAGAATCCAATGAACAATATATTATGGAATCTGTACTGTCGGATGCTAAGAATGAAGCATCAAAAGTTTCCAGAGAAGGTATGGAGGCTATTGAAGTTGCCAATGCTCCGGTACAAAAAGAATACGAATTCCCAACTGTGGATTTACTTGCAAAACCAGAAAAAGCCCAAGAGGGAATGTCCGATGAGGAGTTAAAAGAAAAGGCAAGAAAATTGCAGGAGACATTGGAAAGTTTTGGAGTCCGTGCTAAAGTTATTAATGTAAGCTGCGGACCAGCAGTAACCCGGTTTGAGTTACAGCCGGAACAAGGTGTGAAGGTTAGTAAGATTACGGCACTTACAGATGATATTAAGTTGAATATGGCAGCAGAAGAAATCCGTATTGAGGCACCAATACCAGGTAAAGCAGCAGTGGGAATTGAAGTTCCAAATCAGACAACAACAACGGTTCACTTAAGAGATTTGGTAGAAAATAGCCAGTTTAAAAAGCATCAATCTAATATTGCGTTTGCAGTAGGAAAAGATATTGGAGGACAAGTAGTTGTAACAGATATTGCAAAGATGCCCCATCTTTTGATTGCGGGTGCAACCGGATCTGGTAAATCAGTTTGTATCAATACTTTGATTATGAGTATTTTATATAAAGCACATCCAGATGATGTAAAATTGATTATGATTGACCCGAAAGTGGTGGAGCTAAGCTGCTATAATGGAATACCTCACCTTTTGATTCCAGTCGTTACAGAAGCTAAGAAAGCATCTGCAGCATTGCAATGGGCAGTAGATGAAATGACAAAAAGGTATAATAAATTTGCAGAATTAACTGTTCGTGATATGAAAGGGTATAATGAAAAAATCAAGGCAGTAGAATATGCAAATGATGAACGTTTTCAGAAAATGCCACAAATTGTTATTATTGTAGATGAGTTGGCAGATTTAATGATGGTTGCCTCAAAAGAAGTAGAAGATGCCATTTGCCGCTTGGCACAGTTGGCAAGAGCGGCTGGTATCCATTTGGTCATTGCAACCCAAAGACCTTCGGTTAATGTCATCACTGGTTTGATTAAAGCGAACGTGCCATCAAGAATTGCTTTTGCAGTTTCTTCTGCAGTTGATTCCAGAACTATTTTGGATGGTGGTGGAGCCGAAAAATTACTTGGAAAAGGAGACATGTTATTTTATCCTTCTGGCTTTCCAAAACCTGTCCGTGTGCAGGGGGCTTTCGTATCAGACGAAGAGGTCAATACAGTTGTTGAATTTATTACACAGCAAAATATTGCCCAGTATGATACTGAAATCGATGCGAAAATCACCGAGAACAAATATGCAAAAGAGGAAGAAAAATCAGGAAGCAATAGTGAAAATGATGACTATTTTGTGGAAGCAGGAAAGTTTATCATTGAAAAAGAAAAAGCATCTATTGGTATGTTACAAAGAGTGTATAAAATTGGTTTTAACCGTGCAGCGAGAATTATGGATCAGCTTTGTGCAGCAGGAGTAGTGGGTCCGGAAGAAGGAACTAAACCAAGAAAGATTCTTATGACCATGGAAGAATTTGAAAATTATATATCACAGTAAATGAACTGTTAGAAAAGAGCTGTTACACATAGAAACAAAGAACACTAAAGTGTCCTTATAGCAGTATGTGTGACAGCTTCTTTAGAATTGTATTAAAGAAAGGAATAAATGACAAAATGAAAGCATGGTTAGTAGTGAATGGTTTTTTACAAACAGAAAAATTTCATGAGATTCATCAGTGGCTCTGTAGAGCAGGACAGAAGCATAATATTGATATTACAATGAAAACAAACCAAGAACTTTTAGTGGATTGCGGGAAACAGGAAGCAGGGATTTTTCAGGAAAAGGAAAGAGTTGATTTTGTTTTGTTTTGGGACAAAGACATCCGGCTTGCACGAATGTTGGAAGCTATGGGGTACTTTGTTGTTAATTCTGCACAGGCAATAGAAAATTGTGATGACAAAGGAATGACCCATGAGATATTGTCTGTTCAGAAAATCCCCATGCCAAGAACTATCCTTGCACCAATGACTTACTCTAATATTGGCTATACTAACTTGGAATTTCTTGATAATGTGATAAAGGAATTAGGATTGCCATTAGTGATAAAAGAAAACTTTGGTTCTTTTGGAGCACAGGTATATTTATGTAATACAATAGAAGAGGCACATAAAAAAACAAAGGAATTGGAGGGAAGGGCAATTTTATATCAGGAATTTATTGAAGAAGCAAAGGGAAGAGATGTAAGGCTTCAAGTAGTAGGAAATAAGGTAGTAGCAGCTATGGAACGCACAGCAAAATCGGGAGACTTTCGTGCAAATATTACAAATGGTGGAAAAATGAGCCCTTACCATCCTACAAAGGCAGAAGAAAAATTAGCAATAGATGCCTGCCGGTGTCTTTCTGTAGATTTTGCTGGTGTGGATTTATTATTTACAGAAGGTGGAACACCTCTTGTATGCGAAGTGAATTCCAATGCACATTTTAAGAATATTTACAATTGTACAGGGGTAAATGTGGCAGATATTATTATGGAATATATTATCAGGAAAATTGCACAAAAATTCAATGAATAAACTGAGTTTCATAAATGTCGATTAATTTATATAACAAAGAGGAGAGGAACATGGAAGTAAAAACAGGTTGGCTAATTTATGATAGAGAGGGTGCAAAAAGAAACAAAATTTATATTCAAATGCATATCGAAGAGGGAGAGAAGCTTGGTATTAAAATTCTACTAAAGTATGCAGAAGAGTTGTCTTTCGGAGTTTTGGATAATAAAATGATTTTATTGGAAAAAGGAAAGAAAGCAGAGTATCCGGATTTTATTATTTGCCGGACGATTCAGCCAAAGTTGTCTTTCTATTTAGAACAATGTAAGTTAAAGGTATTTAATAATGCAAAAGTTGCAGAGATTTGTAATGATAAGGCAAAAACTTATGCATATTTAGCAGGGAAGGGTATTCCCCTTATTGAGAGTACATTTTTAGAAAATAAAATATTTGCTTCCAGTCTGGAAAAAATACCTTATGGCTCAGTAATCAAGGGAGTAGATGGGCATGGTGGAAATCAGGTTGTTTTGTGGAATGAGGATGTGGATAAAGAAGAAGTTTTGAATAAAATTGGGAATTCAGATGTGATAGTACAGAAATTTACAGGACAAGCAAAACAAGATGTACGGGTATATGTAATAGGAAACCGGATTATTGCAGCAATAAAGCGTACAGCAAAAGAGGGATTTCGTTCCAACTATTCTTTGGGAGGAAAAGTGGAAGAATATCAATTAAGTGAAAAAGAGAAGCAACTGGTACAAAAGGTTATTGGTGAATTTTCTTTTGGCTTGGCAGGGATTGATTTTTTGATTGGAGATTCCGGAGAATTTATTTTAAATGAGATAGAAGATGTAGTAGGAGCTAGGATGTTATATGAATGCACAAATATTAACTTGGTAAAGGAATATTTATTGTTTATCCTAAATAGTTACTTATGATGTTAAAAATGAAGAATTCATGAATTCTCAATTATTAAGATTAAAATATAATATATGAAAGGTATGGTGAAAGCATGGCAGGAAAGGCAAATTGCGAATTATGTATGAATTATATGTATGATGAGGAATATGAGGAGTATTGCTGTGGTGTAGATTTAGATCAGGATGAGATGGGACGGTTTTTGACAGATACATTTTATGAATGCCCATATTTCCGGATGGGGGATGAATATAAAATTGTAAAAAAGCAAATGTAGGTTAGAATAAATTGTCATCCCCAATCCCAGTTATAAACCATTTTTAGAGAAAAGATAGAAGAATATCAAATAATATGTTATAATTCTTATGTTGCTCACCGATACCCACAACAGGGAGGAGGTGTCAATGTTGGATTTTCTTACATCTTTTTTTATCGCCGTTTTGGGCGGTGTAGCTTGCCACTACATCATCAAATGGTTAGACGGTGACGACAAGGGCAACAACTAGCCTAGTGGGTGCTTTGCCACTATAAAAGAAAAGAAGAATCCCTCGACTGTATTGCAGTACGGTCGAGGGATTCGTTTCTTCGTCAACGTGGACTTCTTACATCTTTTGCCTATCGGCATTATAGCATATGCGGAAATCTTTTTCAATATACTTTTGACAAAATAAAAATTTTAGTAACTATTCAGGTAGAAACACGCATTTACTGTGTGTTTCGTAAGAAGATTTAAATTTTACAGTGTTTAAGCCCCTTCGCCGAAGGCG
>CAMWUK010000131.1 GCA_947177415.1 uncultured Clostridiaceae bacterium | reverse complement strand
CCGCTTAGGATGTGCACAGATGCGTAAGGAATATTGTTGCAAAAAACATGCAACAATATTCCTTACGCATCTGGCACGCAAAGTGGGCAATCCCCTCATGAATGAGGGGCTAGGGGAGTTGATGTGGGCTTGCCCACTTTGTTCTGTAACCATTTAGGCAGTTTATAATATTTTTAGTCATGATGTATATTCTGGAAAAATAGGAATGACATGATGGATTCTTGGCTGTTCTACGTTTTTGGCACATAGCTTGACAGCAAGTGTCAAGCTTGTGAGTGAACAGTAACTGGACGCTAACTATAGAAATGTAAATATAGACGAAAAATCTTGATTAAGAAAAGGGGATACGATATAATGAAAATAACATTATTCTCTTGTTAAAGAGGAAAGAAGGGAATGGATATCTAATGAGGAAAAGAACAATTGCAATGGCATTATGTCTGGGGTTTGGAGTGCTGACAGCAATTGAAGGATGTAATGGACAAGAAGAGAAAGAAATCATAAGCTATACAAATGCAGGAGATGTGACTAAACAGCCGCCAACCCAAAAACCGGTGGAAGTGAAAAAGGAATTTAAAGAGGAATTTGAAGAGGAAGGTATTACTTTTAAAGGAGTAGATGAAGAGGTATATACTACTACAAAACTGAATGTAAGAGAGCATTGTTCCACAGATTCTACAATTATTAAGATGCTGCCTGAAAAAGCAAAGGTGAAAAGAATAGGAGTAAGTGATATCTGGAGTAAGATATCGATTGCAGAGGGAGAATATTATGTGGCAACAGAATATCTTACCAAGAAGAAACCTAAAACAAAGAAACACATTGTGGCAATTGATGCAGGACATCAAGAGAAAGACAATACAGAACAAGAAGCAATCGGACCAGGTGCCAAAGAGACAAAGGATACAGTAACTAGTGGCACCAAAGGAGTTGCTACAGGTCTTTGTGAGTATGAGCTAACCTTACAAGTAGGGAAAATGGTAGAAGAACTGTTAAAAGAGGATGGATATGAAGTTTTTATGGTTCGGGAATCCAATGATTTGAATATGGGAAATAAAGAGAGAGCACAAATGGCAGCAGAGGCAGGAGCGGAAATTTTAGTACACTTACATGCGAATGGTTCAAAAGTATCTTCTACGAATGGGGCAATGACAATATGTGTAACAAAAGATAGTCCTTATGTAGCAAAGTTATACAAAGACAGCAGGGAGCTTGCAGATGCAGTGATATCTCAGTATGTAAATTATACGGGAGCGAAGAATAAAGGAGTATGGGAAACGGATTTGATGATGGGATTAAATTGGTCTAGCATACCAGCCATCAACTTAGAAATGGGCTTTATGAGTAATCCGGAAGAAGATAAAAAGATGGCAGATAGTGAATACCAAAAAAAGATGGCACAAGGAATCTCTGCAGGCATCAAGTCATATTTTGAAAGCAATTAGTTAGAGAATATATAAGCTGCTGGTTTATTTAAAGGTCTAAGGGCGATAGGAGGGAAATGGATGGAATTGGAAATGGTAACCAGACAGATTAGAGCGGTAAAAGAAAATATAGAAAAGGTGATTATTGGCAAGGGAAAAGTAATAGAGCAGGTACTAACAGTATTACTTGCAGGTGGAAATATACTGTTAGAAGATGTACCAGGAACTGGAAAAACTATGTTATCGAAGTCTCTTGCAAAGTCCATACAAGGAGAATTTGGAAGAATACAATTTACGGCGGATTTACTTCCTTCAGATGTAACAGGACTTCATTTCTATAATCAAAAAATTGGGGAATTTGTACTGCAAAAGGGACCAGTCTTTTCCAATATTTTATTAGCAGATGAAATTAATCGGGCAACACCACGAACCCAATCCAGTTTACTGGAATGTATGGAGGAAAAGCAAGTAACAATAGATGGAGAGACTTTAAAGTTGGATAAGCCTTTCTTTGTGATTGCTACAGAGAACCCAGTGGAAACGACAGGAACTTTTCCTTTGCCAGAAGCCCAGCTTGACCGTTTTATGATGAAAATTTCTGTAGGGTTACCTGATTTAGAAGAGGAAAAAGCCCTTGTGGAACGTTTTCTTACTGGAAATCTTTATGAAAATCTTATATCAGTGATTACAATCCAAGAACTGCTGGAAATACAGGAAAAGGTAAAAGATATTTTTATCAGTGAGGAAGTGAGAGATTACATTTTAAGGATAATATTTGCAACCAGAAATCACAGAAGAATCCGTATTGGGGTAAGCCCAAGAGGAACTTTAGCATTTTTGAGAGCATTGCAGGCGTATGCTTTAATACAGGGAAGGAATTTTGTTATACCAGAAGATGTAAAGTATCTGGCACCAAGTGTATTAGAACATCGTTTGATAATGGTAGGAAACTATGGAAGCCAAGGGGATAAAACAGGAATTATTTCTGAAATATTAGCAGAGATTCCAGTGCCAACAGAAGAGTTTTTAGAGAAAAATGAAATGGACAGATAATTATGGGCTTAAACGTAACTGTTCATGGTTCTAAACAGTTACTGATTAGGTATGAATGACGAAAGGAGAGGGGCAAATGCGAATTTTTCTTTTGTTGTTTGGGGGATATATTTTATATTTGGCATTTGAATACATATTTGGTAAAGTTTGGAAGAAACATTTATCAGTCTCACTTTATTGTAAGAAGGATTGCTTGTATGAAGGAGAGCAGATAGAATTGATAGAGGAAGTGAGAAATCAAAAATTTCTTCCTATTCCAGCGGTAAAAATAAAATTTACTATAGACCGTTCATGGGTGGAACGGGAAAAGGCTGGAAGAAATCATGTTACGGATCAGTATTATCGTAATGATTTACTTTCGGTGGGAAGTTATGAGCAAATACAAAGAAAACTGGTCTTTATTTGTACGAAAAGAGGATATTATGTGTTAGGGGCTGTGGATGTATTTGTTAGCAATTTCTTTTATAGTAAGGAATATGTGTTTCGGATTAATAAGGAACAATGGGTGTATGTATTTCCAAGAAGATGCCATTCAGCGGAATTGGAATTTGTACATAAAAAGATACTGGGGGAAATGTATGCCAGACGCAACTTATTAGAAGATCCTTTTTCTTTTGCAGGTATTCGTGATTATCAAAGTTATGATGGTATGAATAGGGTGAACTGGAAGGCTTCTGCAAGAACAGGGGGACTTAAGGTAAATCGTTTGGAATCTGCCACAGATGTATCCATACATATTATTTTATATTTTCAGGAACATAATGGAAATTGGGATTCGCAAATAGAAGAATATTTGATTCGATTAACAGCTACTATTGCGGAAGGTCTTTTGAAAGATGGAATACAGGTTACTCTGTCTAGCAATGGATGTGATGTGGAAACTGGAATGCAGGTTTGTGTCAAAGCTGGTGCAGGAGAACATCACATAGATAGTATAGACAGAGGATTGGCACGGATAGATTTGAAACAAGGTGGAAGTAAAATTATAGATTTTGCTTCTATATTTAAAGAAGAAAAAGAGTCAGTTATACTGTTGACAGATTGCCAATCTGAAAGTTTTTTAGAAAAATTAACAAATGTGGTACCACAAGATAGGTCATTTTTCTGGATATTTCCTCATTATCGTTCTGCTTCCATTGCCATAAAAGAGAATTTGAGAAAATATCTTATAACGATATGTATAGACGAACTTTGATTAGCAACAGTTTAGGTTCTAAGTTGTTATTTGGATTATTTTCTGAAGGGGGGATACAGGAATGGAGAAACAAGAAAAAAATTCCTATCGGAAAACAGAATTTGTGAATATAATACAGCTATTTTTATTGGGATATTATAATCTTTATGTATTAGATATGGTAATTTGCCAAAATGATTCTCATTATCCAATTCTTATGATAATAGGAGTATGTTGTTCTTATTGGGCGAGAGAAAATATAGACAAGCTTGGTTGGTATTTCTTAACCCGGTTTGGTGTGATTCTTTATGGTGTTATAATAGGACGAAATGACAAAGAAAAAATACTATTTGCCTTTGCTGGTGTTGTGATATCATTAGTTTCTTGGTACCGTAGAATACATATAAATCATACAATTCATATAGAGAATATAGGATTGTTATGGCTGGTATTGCTGCTTCCGGGATATTTATTTATGGGGATTTATGGGCAAGAGGATACCACAAATGTTTTGTTGGGAGTAAGTGTGTTGTTTATTTGGCTGTATTATCTCAATAAATATCAGGCAAATCGGGAAAAGTACTTGGTAAACAATAAAAAAACCGTGGGAATTATGCAGGACAAGGAAATAAAGAGTAATAGCAATAAAGGTATGTTATTCTTTTTGGGTTGCAGTTTAATTACACTATTTTGGGAATCGGGAATATATTTTAGACAATTAGAAAGGGAAATTGCAAATGCAGTTTTTGGGTTTTTTAAGTGGTTATTAGAAATATTGACAAATGTAAAAGAAGAAGAGTATGTACCACAAGAAATTGTGCAAACACTAATACCGCAGATAGAGGGAGAAGGATATGGTGAGGTGATACATGGATCGGAATGGATGCGGCAATTTTTTCAGGCATTAGAACATATTCTATGGGGTGTTGTGGAAGTGTTGTGGGTAGCTTTCATTATTTTCGTATTATGTTCTACTGCCTATGGCATTTGGTATGTTTTTTATCATAAAGGGAAGAGAACAGAAAGTAGGACTTTGCAACAAGAAGATATTATTATTCAGAGAGTGAAAAAGGAGCCAAAAAGAAAGAAAAAGGGGAGAGAATTTTTTATTTTCCGAAATCCGAATCAAAAGATCCGGCAGATGTTTTATTTAGAAATAAAGGACTATCAGAAGGAAAAATGTAATAAAGAATGTATGACAGCTACGGAACTTGCCAATCAAGTATATGACGAACGAAAAGAGGTTACCCAATCTTTATTGCCATATTATCAAAGGGCAAGGTATAGTAAAAAAGGAGTTACACAAGAAGAAGCAGGAAAATGTGGAAAATATAGGAAAAGTGCAAAAAGGATTTTATTTAATCATAGAAGTGATGTGTGAAAAACATACAAAAAGGTTGAAAAAAACAAGGGGAAATGTTAATATATAGTTAAGTATCATTAGCGATAAAGATAGATTTATTGTGCATTCTGCGGGGATAATGGGGCGAAAATATACATTTTATAGGGAAAAGAGGTAAAGTAATGATTCAATAATTGACAGGGGGCAGAATTATGAGCTTACGAAAAAAACAAGGCGGTATTCAAAAAAAGAAGAGAAAAGAAAAGCAAGTACATACAAGTAATTTGAAACTACCAGGAATAGTAAGAAGTACGAAGGAAAAAGGGGAGAAGGAATTAAAAAAGACAAAGAAAGAGAAAATTCCATTGAAAGACAGATTTTTAAGAAAGAAGAGAGAAGAAGGTGTTCAACAGGGAGAATTTAAGAGAATAGAGAAAGTTCCTTGGTATAGAGGAATTCAGGTGAAATTATGGAGTATTGTATTTATTCCTATTATTTTTCTTATTGTATTAGGTGTAGTGTCTACATCCAAAGCATCAACAGGTATTATGGAAAGTTATACTAGTTCTCTTTCTAAGGCAATTGGATTGACAGCAGATTATTATGACTTTATTTTTTCTACTGTACGTAGCAATTATAATGCTTTGTTAAAAGAGAATGGATTAAGGGGCTATGTAAATGGTGTCATGCAGAAACTGGGGGATGAGGATAGCGATAAATTCTACAATGATATGTACAAGCAATTTAGTAGTGATGTGGCAGAGAATAAATTTTTAAATAATGTCTATGTACTTACGGATGATGATAAATCCATTACAACCAGTGGAGCAGAGAAAGAAAAAATTCTTACGGATCTTTGTAATACAAAACAAGGAGCCGAAGCTATGGAAGATGATGAAAATGCTTTTTATTATTATGGTACAGTACCAGAATTAGATGCAGGATTGAATACGAGTACAGATGAATATGCAATACGTATGATGCGTAAGGTGACAGGCAGTGGCAGCGAAGAGGATGGATTAAAAGGTGGTATTATTGTTCTTGACTTGACCAGGCAACAGATTGAGAAGATAATTGGGAAATTAGATGTCGGAGATGGAAGTATTTCAGCATTAATTACAAGGGATGGTCAGGAGATTTATGGAACAGATGCTAAGGTAGAAGAGGGCAAATTTAATTTTGTGGGACAAGATTTCTATACACAGGCATTAGAAGAATTAGAAGGATTAGAAGATGAAGAAAGCATACTACAGAAAAATATACAGGTAGAAGGAAAAGAGTATTTTTTTGTAATGTCTAAAATTGGAGATACTAAATGTTCTATCTGCTATATGGTTCCACAATCTGTAATTAATGAACAAGCCTCTGATATTAAAGATATTACAGTGTTTTTGGTAATAATTTCTATTATTATAGCTGGATTTTTGGGAATTATTGTGGCACAAGGAATTAGTAAAACGATTTCAAGTTTCTTAAAACAGATTAAAAAAGTGTCAAAGGGAGACTTGACAGTGAAAGTCTATACTAAGAGGAAAGATGAATTTGCAGTATTAGCTACAGGAATTAGTGATATGATTGTCCATACAAAGCATTTGATACAGAAGGTAGAGGTGGTTAGTACAGAGCTGACAGACATTTCAAAGCAGGTGATAGAAAGTTCAGAGATGTTCTTAAAATCTTCCAAGGGAATTGAAAATTCGGTTAATGAAATTGAAGTTGGTACAACTAGTCAGGCAAATCATTCTGTAAATTGTTTGAATGAGATGGATCATTTGTCAAAACGCATTCAGAATGTAAGTGATAATACACAAAAGATTAGTGAGATTGCCACTGGAACCAGGGAATCTATTCATAGTGGAATGGATACTATGAAGATTTTAAATGAAAAGAGTCAGTCCACTGCAGAGATTACCAATGTAGTAATCGAAGGGATTGAAAACTTAGAGAAAAAGTCCCAATCTATTGGGCAGATTATAGGAGCAATTAATGATATTGCATCTGAGACGAATCTGTTGTCCTTGAATGCATCGATTGAGGCGGCAAGGGCTGGAGCAGCAGGAAGAGGTTTCTCCGTGGTGGCAGCAGAGATTCGCAAACTGGCAGACCAGTCTATGGATTCTGCTAAAGAAATTCAAGATATTGTAGATGAAATTACGAATAATACTAAATATGTAGTAGAAACTGCAAAACAAGCAGATGATATTGTACAGGAACAGCAAAAAGCAGTAAATGATACTACAGAAGCATTTGAAGTTATGCAACAACAGGTTCGTGTTTTGATGAAAGAATTAGAATCTATTCTGGTGGGTGTGCAGAAAATGGAAGAAACCAGATCTGCAACTTTGTCTGCAATTGAAGAGATATCAGCTGTATCCGAAGAAACAGCAGCATCTGCAGAAGCAGTGTCTAATGTAGTTGAAAAACAGTTAGGTGTAGTAGGAGAACTGAGTGAAAATTCAGAACATTTGTCAAATTCCGCAGATGAGTTGTCAAAAGCGGTTAATCAGTTTACCATCCGGTAAAGAATATAAAGATATTAACATAATCTGATTTTTAGAGAACCAGAGGAAACTTTGGTTCTCTTTTTGCATATATATTACAATAGTTGA
The DNA here is from genome assembly GCA_947177415.1 of uncultured Clostridiaceae bacterium. Taxonomy (GTDB): domain Bacteria; phylum Bacillota; class Clostridia; order Lachnospirales; family Lachnospiraceae; genus CAG-411. Next base: position 3,934 of record CAMWUK010000131.1, on the reverse strand, counting down.
TAGAGCAGTTGTGCTTGATAGGATTGGTATAATTATGAAATTGATTCAAATAGGGTTATATCCTGATACCAAGCAAAAGGGTATATGGGGTGAATGGAGAAGAAAATATTTGCGGCATAGAAATAAATGGATAAATAATAAAAAAAGTGGATATGGCAGCGAATGGTGTGAAATTATACTGCCTGCAAATGAGAGTGAAGGAAAAAGATTGGGAACGAAATGGTTTTGGAAGGAAATAAAAAGGATACAAGAGTTAAATTTTGAGGCTATTTATTATTATACTCCGGAAGTCTGCCGGATATTTGAATTGGCGGAATATCGGAAACATTGGATATCCTGGTATTTTTTGTTTCCACAAATCTGGGAGGAAATAGAGAGAATATTTCAACTGGAGGGAGAAAAAAAGGATATGATTGTTTGTGATACAAAAGATGATAAAGCAAAGTTTCTAACTTCTAAACTTATTGACAGGGCAGGAAGGATAGAAATCTGCACTAGAAATCCAGAAAAATGGGAGCAGTTTTCAAAACAGTGTTATGAGGATTTTGGTTTAGTATTAGAATTTTCAGAGGAAATGCCAAAGTTGGCTAAAATGGAAAAAGAAAAAATAATATGGGATCTTGAGGGAAAATTTTATAAAAAGTATCCTATATGGGAGAAAAACAATATTATTATTGCTTTAGGAATAAAAGAAGAGAATATAGAATATTTACGGTATCGTTTGTCTATGGGAAAGGTAGTATATGAGTACGAAGAAACCCTGCAAGGACAAAAGATTTCCCATAAGTTTTCTTCTTTGTTTATGCAAAGTATAAACTGGCGTATTTGCCAGCTTGGCAGATCGGAATCAATTTACTTCGATGATAAGGAGATGTGGGGAATTACTCTATACTACCAGTGGAAATTGGAGACTATCAAGAGATTGACAATGAGCCTTGAATAGGCTATAATACAATGAAGTTAGTACGCTTTGTTTATTATATTATTGTAGGAATAGTTGGAGATATGGAGGATAAAGGAAATGGCAGATAAGAAAAATATTTTAACTCTGGAAGGATTAAAAACTTTAGAGGACGAGTTACAGGATTTAAAAGTGAACCGAAGACGTGAGGTCGCTGAAAAGATTAAGGAAGCAAGAGAACAGGGGGACTTATCAGAAAATGCGGAATATGATGCAGCCAAAGATGAACAAAGAGATATTGAGGCAAGAATTGAAGAAATTGAGAAGATTTTGAAGAATGCAGAAGTTGTTGCTGACGAAGATGTGGATTTGAATAAAATCAGTATCGGATGTAGAGTAAAGATTCTGGATATGGAGTTCAATGACGAACTTATTTATCGAATTGTAGGTTCTACAGAAGCAAACAGTTTAAAAGGGAAGATTTCTAATGAATCTCCAGTAGGAAGAGCATTGATTGGTGCAAAAAAAGGGCAGACTATTGAAGTTGAGACACAAGTTGGAGTTTTGAAATATAAGATTTTAGAGATTGAAAGATCAAACTAATAGATAGAAATACTACAAGAAATGCAAGGCATTTCTGATAAGAAAGGATGGAACGGTTTTGGCAGAACAGAAGAACCAACAAAAGACACAGGATTTGAATCAGTTATTGAAGGTAAGGTATGAGAAACTTGCAGATTTACAAGAGAATAATAAGAATCCTTTTGAGATTACAAAGTATGATGTGACACATCATAGCCAGGAAGTAAAAGATAATTATGATGCTTTAGAAGGAAAAGAAGTAACCATTGCTGGTAGAATGATGTTTAAGCGGGTTATGGGCAAAGCATCTTTTTGTAACATACAGGATTTAAAGGGGAATATTCAGGCTTATGTAGCAAGAGATGATATTGGTGAAGATTCCTACAAAGATTTTAAGAAATATGATGTGGGAGATATTGTTGGTATCAAAGGAACTGTTTTTACTACAAAAACAGGAGAAAAGTCAGTGCATGCTATAGAAGTAACACTTTTATCTAAGAGTTTACAAATTTTGCCAGAGAAGTTCCATGGGCTTACAGATACAGATATAAGATATCGTCAGAGATATGTGGACTTAATTATGAACAGTGAGACAAAGGATGCTTTTATTAAACGGTCACAGATTCTCAGCAGTATCCGCCGCTTCTTGGATGGACAAGGATTTATGGAAGTAGAAACCCCTATGCTTGTTCCAAATGCAGGTGGTGCAGCAGCAAGACCATTTGAGACACATTATAATGCGTTAGATGAGGATGTAAAGCTTCGTATTTCTTTGGAATTATATTTAAAGAGATTGATTGTGGGTGGATTAGAGCGTGTATACGAAATTGGTCGTGTATTCCGTAATGAAGGAATTGATACCAGACATAATCCAGAGTTTACTTTGATGGAATTGTATCAGGCATATACAGATTATTATGGCATGATGGATTTGACAGAGAATATGTTCCGTACAGTAGCACAAGAAGTTTGTGGCACTACTACGATTCCTTATGGGGAGGAAATGATTGATCTTGGTAAACCATTTGAAAGAATCACTATGTTAGATGCAGTTAAAAAGTATGCAGGAATAGACTTTAATGAAATTGCTGACACAGAGGAAGCAAAGAAAGTTGCTAAGGAACATCATATAGAATTCGAGGAAAGACATACCAAGGGAGATATACTTAATCTATTCTTTGAAGAATTCGTAGAAGAAAAATTAATTCAACCTACATTTGTTATGGATCATCCAGTTGAGATTTCTCCACTTACCAAGAGAAAACCAGAGAATCCAGACTATGTAGAACGTTTTGAGCTGTTTATTTATGGTCGCGAGATGGCAAATGCTTACTCAGAGTTAAACGATCCAATTGATCAGAGAGAACGTTTCGCAGCTCAGGAAGAAGCTTTTGCAGCTGGTGATGATGAGGCAAATCATACTGATGAGGATTTCTTGAATGCACTTAGCATTGGTATGCCTCCAACAGGTGGAATTGGATATGGAATTGACCGTTTGGTTATGTTGCTAACTAACCAGCCAAGTATACGTGATGTATTATTGTTCCCGACAATGAAGTCATTGGATAAGTAAAGCCAGTAAAATCAAGGGTTTGCGGTGCTTTGATGTGCGAAAAAGACAAGAAAAGGACACACAATTTATTTAAGTAAATGCTATTATTTACACTGGTATGCAATTTCTAAGTCACGACTTATGTAAGCTTTAGCAGTATTTGATGGGATGAATTGCACCAATATGCAATTTTACTGGTAGAGCAAATTTGTAAATCTATCGAATTGAATCCAATTAAAAATTATTATAGATGTACTCTGAGGAGGCACTTTTCAATCTTGAAAAGTGTCTCTTTTTCACTTTGGAAAGAAATATTAACTTCTGTTAGAACAAAACTGTGAATGCGTTAGCGTGTGCAGATATTGTTTTAATTCCGGTGCAGGCAGCCTATTTGCCGGTGAAAGGTTTGCAGCAGTTGATTAAAACCATTGTACGGATAAAAAGACAATTGAATACAAATTTACAGATTGAGGGCATTTTGCTGACTATGGTAGATTACAGAACGAATTTCACAAAGGATATTTCATCCAGTGTGCATGAAGCCTATGCGGATAATATTATGATATTTCAGTCAGAAATTCCAGTATCCATTCGTGCAGTAGAAATCACAGGACAAACGCATGAGTGAACAAATTGTGAACAAAACACACTTTTACTGGAGATTTGTGGTATTATTACAGTGAAGGTGGTGTTTTACAATGATGGAAATATTAAAAACAATTGAATTAATTGAGGACAAAAGACAGAAAAAAAGGTAAGGCATAAACTGCTTGATATTGTAGTAATTGTGCTGTTTGCAAAACTGGCAAATGCGGATGACTGGGAGGAAATTGAAATTTTTGCAAAGTCCAATGAAGAATTCCTGAAACAGTACATTGCACTTGAAAACGGCATTCCTT
>CAMWUK010000130.1 GCA_947177415.1 uncultured Clostridiaceae bacterium | reverse complement strand
ATATAATATATTATTATACACTAATAATCGACAAAAATCTACAATAAAATCCAAATTATACCAATTATTTAATTTCTTTTCCATTACAAGGTCTGCACCATAACAGCACAAACTCCGTAATTTTTATTTAATACAGGACTACACCAATAAAGTGTAGTCCCATACAAAAGATGCTTTACACTTTAATTCCTTTCTTTCGTGCATCCCTTGCTATTTCTTTTATTGTATACTGATAAGATCCCTGATAAAATTTCTTTGCAAATTTCTCTAAATCTGTAACAACCGTACTGTCAACATTACCTTCTACATTTAATAAACTGTCATAGTGTTGCTCAATTGTAGTAGAAGAGGGTTGTACTTTTGGTATTTCAGGAAGTTTACCTGCTAAGCTATTTGCAAAATCCTGTGGATTATATCTTCCCCAATTAAACAAGTTATTTGACAAGTCATTTGGTATAACACGGTCTCCCTGCTTAAGAGGGGTAAGAATAGCACCATCTGACCTGCGGATAATTATTTCCTCCCCATTTTCCTGTGTCCATGCCACTTTATCTTTGTCTACGTTTTTTGTTCCAGAAGCATAACCAGTGATATTTCCAAACAGGTTAAGGTCTGTCATATCTGCATCAATGCCATAAAAGGTTAACAGTTTATTTAAGGCATTTCCAATGGTGGAGGTTTGTGCAGCGGTTAATTCGTTAGCAGAAGCCATAAGTTTTTGAACCTCGTCCAAATCCTGACCAATGTTGTCCCATCTGTCATCAAACTCATCCTGTAAGATATCCTTTAGTTCATTTAGGGCATCCTGTGACAATTCAAAAGAATGGTTTATTATGGTATCATTTAAATCGTCTTTCGCATCTGCCAAATCTGCTTCAAGCTTTGCCTTATCAGCCTTTGCTTTAGCATTTTCAATTCCTTCCAAGGCTGCAATCTGGGACTCAAGTGACTGGATATCTTTTGTTTTGCCTTTAATAGTTTTGTCAAAGTCATAATAATTTTTCTTTTTTTGTAGTGCCTCATTACGTGCATCTATTACTTTGAATAAATTGTCCAGTTCTGACTGTGCCAGATTCTTATTCATATCAATAATTTGTGATATGTAAGATTTCATAGAAGAAGCAGATTCAAATAATCCATTCTGGGTTTCATTCAGTTTTTCATTGAACTCATCCTGGTTATAATATCCCTGTGCATACAGTTTATTAAGATTCTGAATATCATTTGTATAGCTCTGTGCTTCTTCTCTGGCGGTCTCGTACTGTTTAATTGAGTTTGCCATTTGAGCCATTCCAAAATCAGTGAGCTTTCCATCCTTACTGTAAAGCATATCATCACTTATCAAATCAGATAATCCCGAAAGGATATCCTTTAATGCCTTAGCCGCTTTATGTGCACGCTCAAAAGTTCTCCAATATACATCATCACGGAGAGCCTTGCGGATTTCCTCATTGTCTGTTTTTATACCGTTTATGGTTGTATCTGCCTCCCGATATATTGCCAGCCATTCTTCAGCCGTTTTTCCGCCATAAACACCATCTTTACTAGCTAACGCCTTTTCATAATCCTTATAAGCTTGAAGTTTTTTACTTTCGTATACCTTAATCCTATCATCGTTATCACTGATTTGTGAAAGATAATCGTTTTCCGATAAATCTATGCCTTTTGCTTTTATTAGGTCTGTAATGGATTTATTATTATTGGCAATGGCATCTAATGAATTTAATTCCTTTTCAAGCTTTGTATACGGTAACTGTGCCATTTCATTATTGAGTTCTTCATCCGTCTTTATAAGACCATTCCGTTCCGTTTCTGCTTCGTTTATCTTTACCAGCCATTCATCAGCAGTATACCCGCCATAAGCACCACCTGCATCCAAAGCACTTTGATGGTCTTTCTTAAGCTGTTCTATTTCGTCTTCTTTTTTTCTTTTCTGTTCGTCGAGGATATCCTTCTCTTCCAAGATATCCTCTTCCGTTTTATCAAGACCTCTCGTAGTCTTAATATCCAGTAAGGATTGGAACTTCGACTTCATGCTTTGAAGAAGATTGTTTGCTTTCTCAAAAACAGTATATGGAAACTGTGCAATCTCATTATTCCATTCTTCTTGTTCTTTCTGACACTCAAGAACTTTCTCTTTATAACCATTAACTTTATTGGTAGCATCAATAAAGTCTTGGGAATTTTCCGTCCAATCTCCACTATCTAAGTTTTTTTGAATCGTTTTATTTAAAGAATCAATTTCATCAGAATAAATCTTTTCCTCTTCTTTGCTGTAATTCAGCATTGTCTGGTAATCAGATTTATCCAGTTCAAATCCTTTTGTGGTTTTAATGGACTGGTTTATGGACTCCCTGTTTTTATCGTTGCTTAGCTTGCTCTGCTTATTGGTATATTCCTGTTCAATATTATTAAACTTTTCTGTACCAATACTGGCTTTTTCCTGTATAGCAGTCTGTTCATCAATTTCAAGCTGTGCTTCGGTTTCCCTGCGGTGCTGGATGGCATTGTTGTAATTCATACACGCCTCGTAGAAAGCCTTTGATACATAGCCCTTTGAACAGTATTCAGCTAATTTAGAAATAATGTCCGCACCAATAGTTACACCTTTTTTGACAGCAGCTTTCGCTTTTTTGATGTAATTATCAACGCTTGATTTGTCTTTGCTGTTTTTTGATAAATTTTTGTAATTTGTACCAGTACCAGCTTTGTTTTTAATTGTTTTTGAATTACTGTTTTGCAGTTTTTGATATTCTGCGATTTCAGCCTTGTCATCAGAAACAATGGTGTCATACTTTGAAGAAATTTTATCCAGCTGGCTGTTTTTATCTTTTGCAGAAGCAGCATTTTCAGATTTTGAACGTAATAAACTTATGTCATTATTCGTCTTGCTGTCTTTATTTTCATATTTCTGTGCAATATTTTGAAATTTTTCCGCTGTAGTAGTGGCTAAATTTGCAACCTGTTCCAGCTTTGCGTTTTCCAGATTGCCAAGAGACTGGTTATAAGCATATAATTTATTGTATACAGAAATAGAATGCGATTTAATTGTCTTTAAATCTGCACTGGAAACAGCCTTTTTAGACTTAATGGCTTTATTGGCATTATTTAAAGCCTTTTTATATGCTTTTGCATTTTTGCTTTTTCCCTTTGCATCTTTTGACTTTAATGCCTTGCTTATTGCATTTTTGCCAGATTTACCAATATTTTTAACATCATTATTTACCGCTGAAACTTCGGAATCATATGCTTTATTTTGTTTGTTTAATTGTGAATTGCTGAAATTCAACTGGCTGTTTTGTGTCTGGTAAGTATAAGCATAGCCACTTGTGCCAATAGAAGTATAAGTATCAAATTTTTCCAGTTTGGCATCTCTTTGAGCATCCCTCATATCTTTCAGGTCTTGGATATAAGTACGGATATTATTATGGAGTTCTTCAACCGCTTTAGAGCAATCTTTTGACTTCTCATACCATGTCTGGTAATCTTTGATAACTTCCTGTATTTTGTCACTGTAATTCTTGATATTCATGCTTCCGTTTTGCACTTGCTTTTTAATGCTTGCAGCCTGCTTTTTGGAAACAATACCCATGGAAACTGCTTTGTTGACAACTTTATCTGCCTGGTTATTATATTTCGTTGCTGCTTTCTGCTCATATAGAACCTGTGTGGAAGTAGCATTAATGGCTTTTCTGTAATTCGTTGCAGAAGTACCATAATTACCAGAATCTTTTGCATTTCCTGCTTTTGTGATATATTTGTCAATTTTCTCCGATTGTCTTTGGATTTTTATTTCAATCCAGTCAAAGAGTTTGCTTATCCACTCCTGAAATTTTTCTAAAGCAGTTTTTTCCTTTTTATCGCTAGAAGACTTAGCTTTCTTCTTTTTCTCAGCTTCATCTTTTTTCTTTTTTGAAGTAGTGTGACTTTCAAAAGCACCTCCACTACCATTTGCACCTGTGTTATAAGCATTACCTCTGGAATTTATTTTACCATTTTTTAAAATTTCTTTGGTTTGTTCTCCATTAAAGATAATGTCATCTGGTCGTACATCAGTAAATTCAGCTCCATTTTGCCCAAGGATTTCATATTGACCATCCCTGACACGCATTTCGGGAGCAAGTTCACCAACTAATGATTTTGCAGAATATCCAGCAGAAATCCTTCCTCTTTTCCCGTTTACATATGCTTTACCAGTAAGGGCAGTACCATTTGCTTTACTGTTGCCTTTATCTTCACTGCTTTCTAAACCATTGAGAAAGTTACTTACTTTGTTTCGGGAATTTCTAATTTTAATATTAACATCTAGGTTATATGTTTTTCTGAAAATATCATTAATTTTCTGTACTGCTTTTTTTGTGTCAGCATCCACTTCAAAAGTAGTCTCTTTCTCAGACTTCTCTTTTGTATCTTCGATTTTTTCATCCGCTTTGGAAGTATCTACAGATAATATAGTTTCAAGATTTAAATTAAATTTATCTGCTAATTCTTTTTGTTTCTTCTTATAATTGGCAATGCTAGACATATCCTCAGATGTAGGGGGTTGCTTATTCAATTTATCAATCATGGCTTGATACTCAAGAATTTTTGTCTTAGCTTCTTGTGTATCTATGGAAAGCTGGATCTCTGATTTTATTCCTTCAATTGATTTTTCCACAGTAGAAATTTTTTGATCGATTTCTTCTGTAGATTTCCCATCTGCTTTTAACTTGACCTTTTTCTTTGTCAGTTTCTCTAATTTCTTTTCCAGTTTGTTAAGTTCAGCATTTACATCTACTATATCATCATCAGCAGTAGTAAAATCTATTTTCCAGCCTTTATCCTTTAACTTGTTAAGGATGTCTGTCATAGCATCTGAACTTATTCCAAGTTTCTTTGATGCTTCATCAATATCGCCAATATTAAGTGTCCAACTGCCATTTGCGTCTTGGGAAGCCATTTTAAGTTTCTTTAAATCATTAACAAAATTTGTTACACCTTTGTTATTTTCAGTAAAGTATCTTTCGGCAGTCTTCATTGCCTCCTTATAATGGGATTTTATCTCATCAATGGAAGAGGTGGACATATCTTCAGAACTCATATAATCTACAAAGTTCCTGAATTCATCTTTACCATAATCGCCTTCGTCATAGACTTCTTTAACCTGTTCAAGAGCAGACTGTACAGAATCATAAATGTTGCCGTCATCTGCTGTAGACAAAGATTGTAAGAATTTATTGGTTTTAGATGTAAGAGTGTCATACTGGACACCAAGTAAATCTAATTGGGCAATTTGTTCAGATGTTTGTTTTTGATCACTTTCTTTTACAGCGACTAGTGCTTCAAGAGCAGACTTTTGTTTGTCTGTCATAGAATTGGTATCCTCTAACTGCATTTTATATCCTGCAATAGCTAAAGAATTCGCATTATACTGATTTACCAATTTTTCTCTTGTAGAAGCTAAATCGTTGTCAACACTTTTCTTTTCTTCTGCATTTAACTCGGAAAGTTTATCTTTATTAATAATTACTCCATTGGCAGTAATCTCTAAGACTTTGGATAGATTGGAATATTTATCTCTTAAAGAAACTAAAGTATCTTGTGAAATAGTTCCTTTTTCTGCCTGTTCTGACAGGGCAGTATTAAGCAGTTCTTCTGTATCTGTCAAGGATGAAATAGAACTTTCCAATTCTTTGATAGAAGAGGAGTAATCATCTTGAAGAGTAGATTTGTATATAACGATTGCTTCTGTTGCAGAGTCTGCACCTAAAGTAATCTGTTCCCATCTATTAGCTTCTTCTTCTGTGAAATTTTTTGTAAAAGATTTTAAAGTACTAAGTTCATTTTGACTTTTACCAGCAATATCCTTTATAGAATTTTGCAGTTTATTATAAGCTTCTTTCTCATCTGAAAAAATAGGAGTAATATCAATCTTTATTTTTTTCTCATCCAAAAATTTTTGTAATTCTTCACCAAAAGAAACAATACCTAAGTCACCATCTTTAAATTTTAGCAGTTTTGATAGTCCTTGGGCAACCTTACCTTCATATTCATCTGGTAAAGTTGTAAGAGGTTCTAAAATATTTTTTTCTATATAATTCTGATAATCATAAGAGGACAACCCTTTTGAATCAAACTTATCTTTATTAATGGTGTCCCAGTCTAGTGTAGGAATTATATTGTCTACAAAGTCTGCAAAAGCTTTATTTGTTTCGTGTAAGGATTGGTATGAATAATTTTCTTTTACCCATGCCCCAAGATTTGCTGACATCTTTGAATAATAATCATCAATTAGTCTCTCTTTTTCTGTAATATTCTTTCTTAATCCTGCTTCTTCGGCAGTAAATCCCTTCTTTTGGATTTCTACCATGTCATTATAATACTTTTGTGCCCTTTGTATATTCTTTAATGTTAATCTGTCATTGTCTTCAAGCATTAAGAATTTTCTGTTTACATTTGTGTCAACCGAGTAGCCAATTCCAGCATTTGTAAGGGCTTTTTCAAATTTTTTACCATAATCTCTATATCCTTCGTCATCAAAGGTGAAGACACCTGTATCCTTCAATGTTTTAAGAATATCTATGTCAGTGTATGCAGTATTCTTACCAATTTTTCCATCGCTGTTTAACTGGAATTGCAGATTTTCTATTTCCTTTTCAGCCTGTCTTACGCTTTCATACACACCATTAGCAACAGCATCCAAGTTATCTACTAAAGTTTTATCTGCTGTTGCCTCTTGTATATCCAGCATTTCATCTAACATTTTGCTGGTTTCTTTTACATTTTTACCTAATCTTAATAGAGCGTTTCCCTGATCATCATAATTATATACCAAATCAGGAGAAATTTCGGCTAACTGTTGTGAAATAGATAAAAACTCTGAATAATCTTCATCGGATAAGAATTTATTCTTTGAGAACTTATCTACACCTTGTTTTAACTCAAGAAATCTTTTCTTATTTTCAGAAATGACTTCATTTGCTGATTTTAACTTATTTTGTGATTCATCAATTGCCTTCTGTGCCTCTTTCATAGCTTCCTGTGCGTATTTGACACGATTGATGAAATGGTCTAAGCCTTTAACTATTGATTGGAGTGCGACTGATACAGCTAACATGATACCTGCGTTTAATGCTGTATTTAGGAGTGTTGCTTTTATTGCTGTAAAGTCAAACATCTGTCCTGTTTTCTTGAGATGTTTGCTTAGTCCTTCTACGGAAGCAGAAGCGTTGTCGATATTCCCTTTTCCATCATCTAAAGTTTCAAGATAGGAGCGGAGTCTAGTATCCGTAATTCCTATTGCTTTTGATAGTTCGTCCCAATTTATTGTATTTGTGTCAAAATCTAAAAACTCATCAAAAGATTCAATGTTTTTAAAATCATCAATGATTTCTTTATAGGAGTTCACATTTACTTTTAAATTGTCAAATAAACCACCTAATTCAATACCACTATTTAAAAATCCTTTACCGTTCTCTGTGTACTGTGCGAGCAACAACAGAATTAAAATTATAATTATAACTTCCAATTATAAGTATAATTTGGTATAATTATTAATATTATAGTTGTATTGGAGGAGTAATTTGGAAACAGTATTAAAAATTTGTAAAAAATGTGGAAGATATGGAGGAGCATGTTCGCCTGATGCTAAAATACATAACGGTTGTGGTGGCGAACTTATTGATACTGGAATATCTCATGATGAGTTGATGATTATTAGAAAAATTTCTTCTGATAATGATTTTTTAGATGCAATGATTGAGTTAAAGAAAACTGATATTATTGAATACAACTTAAAAATGAGTCAATTCAAGACCCAAGCAAATCAGCAAAAACAGCAGAAGGGTAATATCCCTAAGTGTCCAACATGTGGCTCTACAAATCTCAAAAAAATATCAGGCTTATCAAAAGCTGGTTCTGTTGCTATGTGGGGAGTATTTGCCGCTGGTAGAACTTCAAAAACGTGGCATTGTAATAACTGTGGATACGAATGGTAAATTTTTTAGCCTATTTTGGTCACTTCCTTTCAGAGGAGAAAATATAAATGTATTATTAGCCCAAAATAACCCTCTGGCAGTTAAAACCAGAGGGTATATCTTATATAACAACAATATTTGTTAATTCTAATACCTGATTATATAGCTCTCTTTTTATAGATTCTATTGTTGCATACTTTTGAGCAATTTCTTTTTGCTTTTCCAAATCAAAAGAACCATCTTTTTTGAATGGAACAGGAATTTTTAAGTTTAATTTTTTTATCATAGTGCTATTCAGTTTAGTATATTCATTTTTTCCGTTGATTCCCATTCTACCTTTTCTATTTTCTCTAAAAATAGGTTCAAGATAGTATTTCAGATAGTCAAGTGAAATTGTTGTCATATTATATTTATCAGTTGGTTTCATTATTCCAACAATATTTGTATATGAAAATTTACCATTTGTTTTTCTTATATAACCAGCTAGACCATCTGTGTTCCACAATAGAAATTGTCCATCCTGCATATATGTTTTAATAAATCCGAAAATCTCTTTTTGGGTCGAATATACAGGGTAGCTTCCTTTATTTTTATTTATATCAGCCTTGGATATTATTTGTCCTCTTGACAATCTAAATAAATCATTAAAATCAATGTATCTATACCCAGAATAATCTGAATTAACTTTTATCTTAGCCTTTTTCAGATATTCAATCTTATTCAATAATACAATCTTTTTCTCTTCCAATTCCTGATATTTAAGAGCCAATTCTTTTTGCTTTTCTAAATCAAAAGAGCCGTTATCATCTATAGGTATTTCAATAGTGATGTTTTTGAATTTTACTTTTGTTGCCTTATTAGCAAATGTATATGTGTTATTTTTTAAGGCTGCATATTCTACTGTATATTTTAAATAGTCACAACTTAATGAGTTTTTGTATTTGTCAAATATAACCAAAGGCACAACCTTTTCAGAAATAGTAAATCTACCCTTTCTGTAAAACAATCTTCCACTTGCACCATCTTTATTATAGGTGAGAATATCTTCAAAGTATTTAATACCATCAATATTGTCTTCTATATACCCGTAAGATGGAACTTCCGTTTCCATAGAAGCACCGTAAACAGGAATATTCCCTTTATGTGAATTGACAAAAGATTTTGTCAATCCGCTATTTGTACTTACTGTAAAATCAAATATTTCGTTAATTGTAACGGTTTTGTAGTTTATTTCAGACATTCCACAGCCTCCTTGTAATTTGCAATGTCATTTACAAGTTCATCTAGGAATAACTGAAATTCATTAAGTGTCATTACATTATCTGCTTCTTTAAAACCGAGTTCTATCTTTTCTTCATCAGTCCAAAAATTATCTATATTCCAGTTTGAATCTGAAGGAAAATCATCAATAGATAATAGTTTCATTTTTCCATCATCTTCAAACCACTTTTTAAAAGGTTCTTGTATGTTGTTTTTATCAGATAGATTCTTATATGAATTATATTTACTTACTGCATTATGTAGGTCGTTATCATCAGGTGTATCGAATCTATTTACATTAAGTTCTTCCCCTATGCTCTTACAGATATATGTAAAAATTCTATAAGGTTGTTTTATTCTGTCATTTATTTCTTCTTCAATCTTTTTCCTTAGAGTCAAAATATATGTTTTCTTAGGTGTATTAAAGAAACTTCCTACAGGAAGCGAAATTATGCTTTCAATAAAACAAGTATCAAGTATAAGTTGCTTTAAATTAGTATTTCCTAAATTTGTAAATATACCATCAGGAAGAACAACATTTGCTGTTCCCCCATATTTTAAAGAACGGATTATCCATTCTAAAAATAAAGTCTCTACACCATTCCCTTTAGCTTTATAGAACCCTGTTTCTAAAGCCAAGTCAGATATAGTTTTATCCTGATAATAAGGCGGATTAGCAAGTATTAAATCATACTTATTTTCCTCAAGATGTTCCAATGTTCCGAGTGCGGTTTTGCTTGAATAAAAGGTTTTATTTAAAAGATCATTTGCTAGATATTGAATATCTTTTAAGTTGTTGTTATCCTTAAAAAGTTTTGAAAAGTAGATAAGCATATTTGCTTTCGCAAGTATAGTAGTAATATCATCTTTTCCCGACATTTGTTTTTCTAAACCAGTTAATTCAACTCCTGAAATTAATTTTCCTGATCTCATTTCAAAAGAAATATTAGAAGCTGCTTCAAGTAAAAATTTACCAACACCAGAAGCAGGGTCGCATATCTTCATCCCATTAGTAATAGAAACCATTTCGACCATTTCTTTAACAATCTTTAATGGAGTAAAAAATTGTCCCATATCTGATTTATCTTCACTATTTTTCATAAAAGTTTCAAATAGCTTCGACTTAAAATCTTTGCTTATATTAATAAACTTTCCATTCTTCTTTTCATATTTCGCAAATTCTTCCATTATATTTTTAAAACATAATGCATGAGCGTCTTCTTCGATATAGTGACCGTCAATTCCCTTTTTTACATGGAAAATTTGACCATTGATAATACTTGTTCCATCTTTACCTTCAGGAAAGAGCTTTATCATTTGTTCTCTTGGCCCTTCAATATATGCACCTAAAATATCAGCGTCAGTTTTTCTTGTTTTCTTGTCTTCATCATATAAACTGTAGATATGAGCAAAAGAATTATCGTCTTTTAAAACATCTATATCTGAAAGATATTTAAAGAGAAATACTTCTACAAATGTATATAAAGACATTTTAGAAGAAGCAAAAGTCATTCTTTTTAAAATACCTGCTATTTTCTTTGCAAGATCTGTAGGGTCAATATCTTCTGTTTTAAGAATAGTATTATTTACATCTGAAACCGAAAGGGCTACGAGGTCAATAAAATCCGCCAACTTCTTTACTTCAGATTTTGGTTTTATTTCTCTTTTTATCGTATTTCCAGTTTCTCAACAATATAGCTTCCAGTTTTTGGATTTAGCCAAATAAAGGTATCTCCATCAGAGACAACATATATTTTTGCTCCTATCTCTTTTGCAACATCAATTTCTTGTTTAATAGCCTTTTGTTTTTTGGCCTCTGTGTCAAATTCTGTAGGTTTCTTAAATTCTATGAAGACTACAACCTCTTTATTTTTGTTCACAATAAGAACATCGGGCTTCTTACCTAAGTTCTTTGACATTTTTATAGTTTTTAATTCTTTTGATTTAATTAGGTCATTGATTGTTGTAGCACCTAAACTTAAACAAGTGTATTTATCTAATATAGTTACTGGTATAGCATATAAATCATTTTGAATTGTTTGTTCTGACATCACTACATCCTCTTATCGACAATTTATTCTATCATTATACGACAAAATTTGACATCTAACAAGAGAACATTAGTTTGTAAAGAGTGTATTATTATAAAGTAAGAGAGTAGTTTCAGTTTTGGGGCTTGGCTTATTAAGTAAAAAAATTAATAAGTCATTCAAGTGCGAAAACTGTGAAGGAACATTTTAAATTATTCAAACCACATCCTTTCAAAATTTAAGATAATATGTGTTTATATACAAAAAATGACTCTACAAAATATAAACGTAGAGACATTTTGTCTATTTAAAAAATATTTAATTATAACATTATTGTTCTGTCCAAAACAGTTATTTCATTTTCTTCTTGCTTTGCTAAATAAATATCGTCTTGTTTAGAAGAAACTTTTTCTATGAAAAATGTCTTAGGAATATAATAACCTAATTGAATATCTTGTTTAATTCCTAAATGAATAATAGC
>CAMWUK010000129.1 GCA_947177415.1 uncultured Clostridiaceae bacterium | reverse complement strand
TAGTTGGCTTCACTGTTGCTGTTGGCTTTACCGTCGCAGTTGGCTTTATTGTCGTAGTTGGTTTTACTGTTGGTGTTGATTTTACCGTTGTGGTTGGTGTTACTGCTGCTACAGAATCTGTCGGTTTTACTGTCGTGGTTGTAGAAACCTCTTTGATTACACGATACATACTTAAAGTTTCCCATGTATGCTTATAAACTTTAGAAATAGGCACACAACAACCAATTGCAGGATCATCAAACAAAATCTCATCTTCAACTACTTGCTTGGCAACAATGTAATGCGTACCACTTCCATAACTTCCACCTACAATAACTCCTTGAGGATATTTTTCAAGAAGTCCTTTTATAAATGCTTGTTTTTCCTTTACAGACTTGCCGCTTATACTGCCTGTTTCTGATATATTAACATTGTATGCTGATGCAATCTTACTATGTACAACATAATTAGAATAACCATTTGCAATATACACATCTACAGGATTCACATCTTTTCCCATATTTTTCAGTATCATTGCATAAGAAGTAATATAACACAAGGATGTCAATGTCTTCCCATTATAACTCCATCCCTTCTGGCTATAATAATGCTCGTCCTCCTGAACAGCATACACAGTTACTGCTCCATTATTTGTCTGGTTCACCACAACAGAAAAAAGCATAATTAACATTATTAAAAATGCAAATTTTCTCTTCATATTCTTTCTCATACGTTATCAAACTCCTTTATAATCTTGAAAACTGCAAAAATCTTAATGAAACTTTTATAATATATAATCTTGGTAACTATGTTAAATTAAAGCAATTCCTATCCGTTCACCTGCTTTTTGCAAAATTTCTTCTGCAAAAATTACATTTTCCATTGCAAATACTTCTTCTAACTCTTCTGCACTACATGTGAATCCAAACATTTGAATAAACTTTTCTTTATCCATAGATTTTTTCATTCCATATTCATCAGACAACGGATAAAACTCCTCTAGCACAGTTTGTCCGTTTTGATATACCTGTATGGAAGCAATATCACTATCAAACACAAATGCTGCCATGACTGGTGTCTGATAAACACGGGAGATTTCTTTTCCTGTCTCTTCAAAATTTTCAAATCCGATTCTGTCCGTACTTAAAAGTCCATTTTTATAAACAAATTCTTCTGGATTTTCCCTACATATATCAGAACCCGGCATTGACATCATTTCTCTAAATTCTTCTGGAATATCTTCTAATTCCCCTCCCATTACAGTTAATGGGAGTTTTTTTATAAACTGTTCTATTTCTTTTTGCATTTTATCATTTGACACTTTTATATGTACCCTTACTTTTGATAGTCCCATATTTTATTCTCCTTAAAAAAAATTGTCCATAAAAATAACGCCTTACATCAGCTACTCAATAAATAAAAATTAAGGCTTTCTGTATAGCTCTATGCCCACTATGTTATATAATAACATTTCTGTTAGAATTTTACAAGTTTTTCAAAAATTTTCTCTTGTGTCTCACTAGACCCAGGGTTAATCTGCTTGACTTTTTCCTTTATTACTTTACAATAAGTAGGTGCATGTTTCTACCTGAATATTTACAGAAAAATTACACATAAGTCTATTATATTGAGAAATGAGGTTATTTTATGTCAAAAAAGCAAAAAAACACAAATTTGGATTTTTTATCCTTTCTAAAGTATGCCACCTCTCCTTATCATGCCATTTTATCCTGTTCTGCTTATTTAGAAGAGTCAGGATTTGAGCGTCTTGATTTTACCAATTCTTGGAAGTTAGAACCAGGTATGTCCTATTATACGATTCTTTATGGTACTACCTTATTTGCTTTTCAAGTTGGAAAACAGATAACAGAAGAATATTCAAAATTCCATATAATTGCTTCTCACACCGATCATCCCGGATTCCGGATAAAACCAAATCCTTGTATTTATGAAAAAGGATATTTGAAGCTGAATACAGAAACTTATGGAGGTGCTATTTTAAATAGTTGGTTTGACCGTCCACTTTCTATTGCAGGTAAAGTAGTATTAAAAAGTGACAAAGTTTTTCAGCCAAAAATTCAGTATTTTGATTACCAGCTTCCACTTTTAACCATTCCAAACCTTGCAATCCACATGAACCATAAAATAAATTCTGGTGTAGAATTAAACAAACAGCAGGATATGCTTCCTATTTTTTCTTTAGAAGAGACAAAAGATATAACAAAAGATTATTTCCTATCATTTCTATCCAAAGAACTAGAGGTGTCGTATGAAGATATATTAGATTATGATTTGTCAATATATAATCTGGAACAAGGATGTAAATTGGGATTACATGAGGAATTTTTGTCAGCTCCAAGAATTGATAATTTATCTTCCGTTTATGCAAGTCTGAAAGCTATCTCCCAAACAGCCCCTCTAAGTTCTTCTATCATTACTGTAGCTGCTTTTTATGACAATGAAGAGGTAGGCAGCAGTACAAAGCAGGGGGCAGATTCTTATCTTACACAAATCATTATGGAAAAAATTTATCAAGGACTTTCCTTTTCAAGGGATGCATTAAATAATAGTATTGCACGAAGTTTTCTTCTCTCCGCAGATGTGGCTCATGGCTATCATCCAAATTATGGAAATAAAAGTGATCCAACAAATCTTGTTTCTTTAGGAAATGGTGTTGTTCTAAAAATGAATAGCAGCCAGCGTTATGCAACGGATTCGGAAGCTATTGGTGCTATTATGCAGTTATGCAATCTTTTCCATATACCATATCAGAAATTTGTCAACCGTTCTGACATGGCAGGTGGCAGTACACTTGGATCTATTCTTTCCTCTCACCTGCCTATACATACTGTAGACTTAGGAATTCCAGTTCTTGCTATGCATTCTGCAAGAGAAACTGCATGTGAAAAAGATTTAGAAGCTTTATCCGCATTGTGTCTGGCTTTTTATCAACATCACTAAATCTGTCTTAACAAACGGACTATTCTAGAACAAAGTGGGCAAGCCCACATCAACTCTCTTAACCTCTCGTTCATGAGGGGATTGCACACTTTATGTGCCAGATGCGTGTTGCATGTTTTTTGCAACAATATTCCTTACGCATCTGTGCACATCCTAAGCGGAGCGTTTTTACTTTATAGGATGAACTTTCCTATAAAGTAAAAAAGGCTGTTCCATAAGAAAACTTTTATGAAACAGCTTTTTATCACTTTTATTTATCTTCTTTTTTTTCACGAAGAACAAACTTTCCTTCTTCATTTCTCACATATACACTACCAATAGGTGCATCAATTAGTGGTAAAATTTCTTTATCGTAGTTGGCAATCAGGTTTAATGCAAAAATTGCAATATTTGTTCCCTCTGACAAATATTCCACTGTCTCATCACCTGCCATAAATTTCCAACCAGAATCCGGATATTGTGGATTTGGCAACTGTCTCTCCATATAGTTAATCTGACAGCCATCCAAGCTGACACGGTTTGTAACATAACATCCAATCTTACTATCCACCAAGTCCTCTGTTGGATGAAATCCATTAAAATATGGCTTTGGCTTCTGCCAATTGTAATGTGCCCAAATTGCATTGTCATCAGAAAAGAACAACTGCTCTACAGCACCGCAGATGGTATCGCACATTTTATCTACTTCTTCAAGATTACCATTATTCTCATACATAAAATAACATCCGCCACAAATATAGCTAATTGCAAAATCTGACCAGTCCTGATAAGTACGGACTGCCATTTCTCCAAAATCAGAAATAATCTGACAAGCAAGTTCTTCATCAATATATCTACAAAGATATGCTTCTCTTGCAATCTGAATACTTTCTGCCACATCCCATGCAATATATCCCTTTGAACCTAGTAATTCCTCAAAAGGTTTTGAGAATTCCATAAGTTCTTCAAAACGTTCCCGATTCTGTTCTTTTAAATCTTCTATCTTGAAAGTAGGTCTATTATGCCAAAAACTCCAGAAATCAAAATATTTTCTGCCACACCCATAACTGCGGACTCTGGATAAATACTGAATGATTCCCTCTTTGTCCGTTGCCTTGGTTTTGTGTGCAAGATGTGCTTTTAGCTTTTCCATATCCGGATGGTCTGTTGGTACTAATCCTACCGGCTTTGTTCTTGATAAAACAGAATGTATTGCTGTCATACAAATGCAAAAATCAAAAGGATTTAATTCCTTTCTCTCGCCAAATTGGGCAAACTCTAACCTAGTTTGTAAAATCTTAATTTTACGAACAACTTCATCCATTATTTCGCTCATTTATGTATACTCCTTTACCGCCGCTCACAATTTGACTGTGTGGTCTCTTCGCTCACGTTTATTTTCGTAATTATCATTATAACCTTTTTTCTTTTTCCTTGCAACCTAAACTTATAAGTCTGCCTCACACATTGTAACTAATGTTACTGTTCACTCACAAGCTTGACACTTGCTGTCAAGCTATGTGCCAAGAATGCAGAATAGCCAGTAACAGTTCTTAATCACCAACTGCATTTGCCGTCCAACATCGCCATATCTTTTCTAATGCAAAAAAGAAATCCACTTCATCTACTGGCTTTGCTGTATAGATTGGCTCCTCTTTCCATATTTTATCATTCAAATAATAATACATGCTTCCTACTTTCTCATCTGCTTGTATTGGTGCCACCAAATTTTCTTGTAGTTCCATGACAACTTTTTCTGTTTCCTGCCCATCTGATAACATGGATACCGTGATTTCTTTTGTTTTTAAAGAAACTTCTGTTTCCTTTCCTGTTAATACTTGCAAAGTTGGCAGATTAATCTCTTCTTGGAAAAAATCTTGTTTTGTATAATAGGTGAAACCGTAATCCATAAGAGCTTTCGTATCACTCCATTTATAATTTTTGTTTGGCGGCCATCCAGAACCAAGCACCGCAGAAACTAGGACATTATCTCCTCTTCTCACAGCACCCACAAAACAATATCCTGCATTCCCTGTAAATCCTGTTTTTACACCGATTGCTCCATTATACATTTGTAAAAAGCGGTTTTTATTTGAAACCACAAAGCTTCTTCCCTTTGTAATTTCTCTAAAGGAGTGGCTGGATGTCCTGATAATCTCTAAAAACTTCTCATTCTTTATGGCGTATGCAGCAATTTTACATAATTCTTCTGCTGTCGTATAATGTTCTGTTGCATCCAGACCATTTGGAGTAACAAAATTAGTTTGTTTACACCCTATCTCATTTGCTTTTTTATTCATAAGACTTGCAAAGCCCTCTACGCTGCCACCTACATGTTCTGCAAGAGCTACGGCTGTATCATTATGACTTTCCAACATCAAGGAATAAAGCAAATCCTTAAGGTAATATTGTTCTCCTGTATTGATATTCAACTGCACATCTGGCTGTCTGGCTGCATTTTTTGATACTGTAACTATATCATCCATACCGCCATACTCCAAAATTACAATACAGGTCATAATTTTTGTTGTGCTTGCCATTGCCATTTTCGTATCATGTTTTTTTCCAAATAAAACACGGCCTCCATGGGCATCATACAAAGCTGCCGAACGGGCATATAACGCATCTGGTTCTTTTTTTTCAACAGATGCTCCTTTTTTTTCGTATAAAATGGTCGTTATGCTTTTTCCTTTTCCCATTCCTTTTTGAAAATGTTTCTCATATTGTAAAACCCTATTCTCCATACGTCCTAATAAAAAATAGGTGCATCCACATAATAAGAAAAGTAAACCAAGCTTTCTCATCCACGCCCTATTACTCATAACATCCTACCTTTTTTTCTTCTCTTGCTATAGTATGCATTAAAGCAATTGTTCAGAACATATTCAAAAATTCGCTTGACAAACGAAAGCTGTGGAGAGATTGTATTTTATATAAAATAAAAAAACAACCGAGGAAAAATAAACGGTTGTTTTTTATTTCAATCCCAAGTCTTAAAGTTCCAATAACTCTTCTAATTCTTTTATCATAGAATTGATATTTTCTATCTGCTCTGAAATTGCAAGAACTTCCTCATTGTTACTTTGAACCATACTTGTAATATTTAAAAATTCTTCATTTTCAGACTGAATTCTTTCAGCTATGTTCTCATTAATTTCTACAGTTTCCTGAATAACTTTACCTTGTTCCACTCTAATTTGATTTGCTTGTCCAATTGCATCAACTGATTTCTTTAGTATATTCATCATTGTCCGAATGCCTTCAACAGTCTCCACCATAACCTTATTTTGATTCATAAGCTGTTCTGCGTTCTGATTCATAAATTTAGACACATCATTTGTTCCCATTTGAACATGCATCACTATATCATTTATACTTTGTAAAGATTCTCGTGTATTGTCTGCTAGATGTCCAACCTCTTGTGCAACAACAGCAAATCCACGCCCTGCTTCACCTGCACGTGCCGCCTCAATAGAAGCATTCAATGACAAAAGATTAATTGATTCCACAATTTCATTAATAATGTCTAATGTCTTTCCAATCTCTCCAGATTCCATCAAAAGTTTATCCATAACTTCTTTTGTTTTATTGGTTGAGTTTTCTACCTCTGCACTTATGCCTAGCAAATTATTAAGTGCCTGTCCATTCGTTCTAGAAATTTCAACCAATTCTTTAGAAAGGCAATCTACATCTTCCATTTTCACTTTCATATTGTAACTGCTCTCTTCCAGATTTGCAAGGTTTTCCTTGCTCTGCTTGGACTTCTCCATCATACTTGAACTTGTCTCTAACAAATTTTCACTAATAGCAGAGAGCTCTTGTGTCGATGCACTTTCTGTTTGTGATGATTCCACCAATGCGGTACTTGCTTTTCCTAAATTATTTGATATATATATTACCTTATCCAAAACAGTTTGTACCCGCTCATTATTTTTTTCCATTTCATCTGTCTTTGCATCCACCAGAAAATGCTCCACCATATAAGTAAAGAGGAAAATATAGGACATAGACAAGGCAATACATACACATCTTCCTATCAAGTTTGGAACAAAAAATTCATTTTTTACCGGAAGCAGATCTTCACCTTTTACCATCCATGACATACCTAGTGAAAATACAATTTCAACAATTGTAACACCTACCATTTTGGTATCAAGAAAAAGTCCAGTAAGAATTGTAAATAAGAAAGCAAATGCCCAAAATTCCGTAGAAGGTACCATATAAGAAATAAAATTAAATTGTATGAACATGAGGATAACTAGAAAAATTTTACTTTGTTTCAATTTTGCTTTTGTTACAATTCCGTCCTGCTTTCCTGTCTTAATAAAGAAAAAGCCAATTGCCATATACAGAGTACAAGAGAGATCAAAGATAATCAATGCAACCCAACTTATTGACGCATAAAATCCCTGAAGTTTATTTGCCGTATATCCCGCTCCTGCTAACATACAAGTTCCTGGTATCAAAAGCAATACGATAACATATATTTTGTTAATATAAACATCCAATGCGGTTAAAGATTTTTTTTCCATAGTACTCTCCCTTTCTTTTTATCTTTTGTACAAAAAATATATAACTGTATAACAATGAGTATTTAGACTCCCGTTTCATACTTATGCACTTATTCTCTTTCACTCCTCCTTTACTGCATTATTTATCAAAGGAAAATTTAGCTTTATTAAACCATTATAACATGATTTAACAATTTACTTCTCTTTCTTTGATTTTGTTGTCTTTTTTTTGCTTGTCTTTTTCTTCTTTGCTTCTTCTTTTTTCTTTGCTTCTTCCTTTTCTTTCAACAAATCCTGACCAAATATAATATAATAGTGAATCCCCGGTTTTGTAAAATATCCATCCTTTTCCATTACCAGATATTCTACAATTTGTACCTGCTTAGCAGTTAAATCAGTACTATATTTCACCTCTCGGATCTCTTCGAGTAACAAATGTTTTTTATTCAAAAGGGCATCTACATACTCCAACTCTATTTCCCTTGAACCGTTCCCAATGCCCTCTAATACCTTTTCATACTCTTCTTCTAAAGTCACATCTAATGTAGCATTTTTACTTGGTATCTTTACCTCTGTCAATTTTGTTGTGCTGCGAAGAAGAATTTTCCTATCTCCACATTCTTCTCCTTTAAAATTTAACATTCTGCCTATAAATTGTGTAAAACATACCAAAGATAAAACTGTACAAATGATTCCTATAATCCGCCAGTGAAGAGCAAGTATTTTCTTTTTATATTTTCTTCTGCGGTTATCAAAAGCAATTATAATTCCCGTTAATAGAAGAAAGAACACACCACCAGCTAATAATGAAAAAATTGTCATTTTATATTCTCCTGTATTCTAATTTTAAATTATTCATAACCTATAACTTTTTTAGAAAGTGTTAAGCTACGGAATATAAGTATTGTAAGGACTTTCTGTAGCGGCTGGTGTACTGGTAATAGAAGGTTTTCTGGTTACAACAACCCTGTTTGCTGCCTCTTCTTTTTCCTTTTCTACTCTCTGCCGGTCTCTTTCCATACGATTTGCCTTTGCAGAAGCTTCTGCAGTTTGGTTTTGCTGCTCCATTTGTATATCTGCTGCATTTTTTGCTGCCAAAGATGCAATCCTTTGTTTTTCTGCATTATATTCTGCAAGAAGTGTATCATACTCACTATAAGCTGCACATTGTGATAAATATGTGGAAGCCAAATCTAACATTTCGTAAGTATAATCTGTAACCCAATCAGTAGTTTGTTTCACAACATTTAAAGCATTGCGGAAACGGGTAATTGCTAAATTCTTTTCTCTTTCCTCTTTTGCTTTTTGAGCAGCTTTTGCTGCGGCATTCTGTTGTTCCTGTTTCTTTCTTGCCTGTTCAATTTCATAGGCTGCCATAATGCTTTCCCAATTTTTTAATTCTGCTTTTAGTTCTGAATATTTATCTGCAATTCTAGTACTAAGTGCAATTCTAGTATCTATATCACTAATATTAACCACAGAATTTATGGCTTCTTGATATTTGGGTTCCACTTCATAACAATCTTCTACTTTTTCAATGTAAAAATTTTCAAAAGCAGAAACAATTTTTTTTGCATTTTTAATTGCCTTCTTTTCCTCTTTTTGTTGCTCTAACAAAGACCGCTTATTTTCTGCATAGATAGAGAAATAGTCCTTTTTCCCTGTCTCTTTATCAGTAGGAACACCATTAGAATCAATGTTTTTCTTTTTCACAGTATCTGGCTTTACAAAATCCTCTTTTTCCAGCCCTGTATGGATATCATTCATATAGCTTTGCCAGATTCTTCCTGCATAAGTTGCTCCATACATACCAGTAATGCTTTTGTTATCATCTCTTCCAACCCAAACAGCCGTAGTATATCTGGTGGTATATCCACAGAACCATCCATCTTTACTTTCGTTTGTAGTTCCTGTTTTTCCGGCTGAAATTTGACCTTCCAAAGCACATCCATGTCCAGTTCCATAAGGAAGTTCCATGGTTCCTTTCAAACAATTTGTCATAAGCCATGCTGTATCCT
The DNA here is from genome assembly GCA_947177415.1 of uncultured Clostridiaceae bacterium. Lineage (GTDB taxonomy): Bacteria > Bacillota > Clostridia > Lachnospirales > Lachnospiraceae > CAG-411. Next base: position 2,375 of record CAMWUK010000129.1, on the reverse strand, counting down.
CTAAATAAACAGCATGAGAAGTCTTGGTATCTGCATATATGACACCTTCTCCTTGTTGCTCAATCTTCTTGATACAAGTTCTCTCTATATATGTTCCACCTGATGCCAGGGTGCTATATCCCTTTGCCATATCCACTACCCGGACACCATTGGTAAATCCACCAATAGAAACCGTAAGATTGTTATTATCTACATAAGTTAGAGAATTAAACCGCATATTATCAAGATAAGCCAATCCGGTTTTCACACCAATTCCTTGTAAAGTCTGATAAGCTATTGTGTTAATGGAACGTGCTATGGCCTCTCTCATGCTAATATTTCCTCTGTATGAGCCATTTGAATTCTTTGGTCCATTTTCAATAGGCTTATCCACCATAATTTTGGATGGATAATATTCTCCAGTTTCAAAAGCTGGTGCATAATCAATTAAAGGTTTAATTGTACTTCCCGGCTGCCGCTTAGCAAGATATGCCCGGTTGAACTGGTCTTTTTTTCCTCTTCCACCAACAATAGCTGTTACATAGCCTGTTTGATTGTTTACACATACTGCAGCACCTTGTACAGCATATCGACCATCATCCTGTTTTTCAGAAAATCCGCTCAAAATACTGTCCACAGACTTTTGTAATTTCTTCTGTTGTTTACGATCCAGTGAAGTATAAATATCATATCCCCCACTTCTTACCAGCTCTGATTTTGCACTATAGGCTTCTGAATATTTTTCACGGTATTTATCATAACTTTCCTTATCTTCAAAAGTATATTCAAACTCAAATCCGTCCTTCTCCATAAGGGTAATAACAGCACTATAAATCGCATAACTTACCTGATAATTTTCATTTAACGCCTCTGTACGTTTTTCTACTACCAACAAAGGGTCTGCTATGGCCTCTTCTTTTTCTTCATTGGTAATGACACCATTAGCACACATTTTTTCCAGAACATTATTTCTCTTTTCGATTGCCAAGTCATAATTTGCTACTGGATTATACTTACTTGGGCTATTAGACATACCAACAATCATTGCTGCTTCTGAGATATTTACATCCAACGCAGATTTTCCAAAATAATACTGACAAGCAGCTTCTACCCCATAACACTGATTACCATAAAAATTAGAATTTACATAAAATTCCATAATCTGTGCTTTGGTAAACTTCTTCTCCATGTCCATTGCTAACAATATTTCTGCACATTTCCGTACATAGGTCTGTTCGGAAGTTAATAGTGTATTTTTTACCACCTGCTGGGTAATGGTACTTCCTCCCTGGGTAATTGCACCACTATTTTTTACTAATGCTACTCCAGCTCTTGCAATTCCTTTAGGATCAAAACCTATATGTTCTTTGAAATTCTTATCTTCTACAGCAATATATCCTTCCTGTATATATCTGGATACATTGTTAATTTCCACATATTCATAATCTGCACTGGTAAGTTCGGCTAATAGTTTTCCTTTATTATCATACACACGGGTACTATTTAAATTTGAAAAAGTCTCTGTAGATAAATTTGCAATACGGTCATATTCCGTTTGCCGGATACTAGTATATAGAGCATGATATCTAACAAATAAAATACTACCCCCAATAATTCCTACTATCAAAAGAATCGTAAGCATATTCACCACAAATTTAAAAGTCCGGTATAATCCGGTTAGTCCACACCGGATTATATTCCAAATACCTGAAATAGATAAATATAATCCTTTTTGAAAAGAATCCAAAGGAGTCTTATTCTCTTTTGTCCGTGCAGGTTGGAAATGTGTATCCTCTTCTATTGATGCAGGTATGTTTTCTTCAACTTTTTGAGACTTATCAGCCTTTATTTTTTGTTCAGTTTCTTCTACAGAATTTTCTTCTTCTATAGAACTTTCTTCCTCTACAGAATTTTCTTTTTCTTCTGCTGAAAGTATTTTCTCTTCTGCTTCTTTTTTCTCTTCTACATCTTTTATCTGAGATTCTTCTACTCCCTGCTTCTGGATATTTATTTCTTCCGGTTCACTATGTATCTCTTCCATAGAAGAACCAAATATACGTTCTTTTACCTCTTCATTTTCTATTGCAATTTCAGAAGGTGCCTCCACAATTTCCGAATTTTCTTCTAATGTCTTTCTTATGGAAAATGTTAACTGGTCTAATTCCCCATTTTTTTTCACTTCCTGTATATAATTGGCAATTTCTAGTGCTTCTTTTACTCCCTCTGGCAAATCCGAATTAAAATCCTCTCTCTCTTTCATAAAAACTGCCACTCCTTTGTTGTACTATGCTGATAAGCTTTAATAAATATAATTCTTATAATATATCGACATTTTTTTTATTTTTTGTAACTATTCAGAACCTGCAAAAGTGATATACAAATTGCATAAATAAATT
>CAMWUK010000128.1 GCA_947177415.1 uncultured Clostridiaceae bacterium | reverse complement strand
AGTCTTTTTTACGGTCTGCACAGCGGAGTGTGCAGACCTACCTGAACTGTTATAAACTATGGTGACAGTTATTTTTTTAAAGCAGTTGTAAAGCAACTCTGAATGGTATATACTGTTATTCATAAGACATCCTTCTTTCCGGTGTGTTGGTTTTTGTGGTAAAAATAATATACACCCAAAAAAGCGTGATGTTTTTATTTTTTAATCTATTTAAGCCCAATTTAGTAAAATTTCAAATTTGCTCATTTATAGTATATTTTATACAAAATAATAATTGATAAATTTAACAGTAAACAGAGGAGGTGCAATATATTATGTCAATGGGAATTTATTATGATGCAAAAAGGAGCATACCATTAAGTGGTCAAGAAGAAGAAAAAATAGATAAAATAACAAGAAAATATATAGAGGAATACCCAAGAAAAGAGGAATATGAGGGACCAGATACCTTTGATGACAAAGAACTAGGGATTTATTGTGGTATGCTTCGTATACCACTTGAATTTTATCCTGAAGATATGGAAGAATTTTTGGACTATTGGCTTAAATGGCTGACAGATGTGACTTATGTGTTGCCGGAAGCAGAATGGAATGTCTGTTTTGAGGATGTACCACTTATTTGGAATGAGGACGATGGATGGCGGCTGATGAGTGATGAAGAATTTGAAAAGAAGGGATAATATGATATTGTATAGACCAGTTGGAACAAAGGAATTAGAGTTAATAAAAAATAGTGGATATTTAAAGTTTCCACCAAGATTGCCTGAACAACCTATATTTTATCCAGTTCTTAATGAAAAATATGCAACAGAGATAGCTTCACGGTGGAATGTAAAATATAATGAAGATCATAAAGGATATGTAACAATGTTTGAAATTGAGGATGTGTACAGCAAAAAGTTTGAGGTTCATATTGTTGGAGATAACTATCATCAAGAATTATGGGTGCCTGCTGATGAATTAGATATATTTAATCAGCATATTGTTGGAGAAATACATGTAATAAGTGAATTTTCGTAACAGGTGATCTCTCCGGCTGAACTGTTACAAATTTTTGTCTGAATGAATTGCAGACAGGTGACGCTGTCAAGCGGTTTCGAATTGCGATATAAGATGTGAATGATTAAGGATTATATTTATAAATCGGGATATGGAGAAATTTACAATGGAAAAAATAAGAGATTTTTTATTATCACCAGATAAAAACGAAAATGAATTTTGGGAAAGTGATGCTCTTATCTGGATTGATTGGAGAGAATATGATGAGGATATCATTTGCTATTTTAACGAAAGGCTGCCAGATGAAGCAAAAATTGACTTTGAATACGTAGAAATAGAAAAAGAGAGAGGCATAGATATTATTCTAAACAAAGACGGAGTTAAGACACCAATCCCCTATGCAGAGGATCGTACAGATAGAGATACAACACTGAAAAGTATTCAAGAATATGTATCTCCAGAGTATCAAATTCGTTGGTATATGGCTTCTGATGGATGTGATATGCTTGCTTTTTGTATTCTTCCAGCATCACAATGGATCCAGTTAGAACAAGAATTTGGTGCAGAGAAAGTGGCTTATTATTTTGCTCCTATACATGCAAATAGTAAAATGTTTGGTTAAATAGGAGCATAAAATTTGGATTTATGAGGTAATAAAATGACAACAGTAGAAGCCAGATTAAAAATTTCAATGCATGCAGGAAAAACAGAAAATTTCTTTGATGGCTATAGATATGCTTTAAGATATGGTATTCAAAATTTAGAGGATATACAACAGAAATATGATGAAATTTTCATGTGTTTAAAAGTGTTATATGAAACTTCTTGTTTTGTGAATATAGATAAGGAGTTACTTTCAGAATTAAATGAAATATTATGGGGAAGTATTTTGTATGTTAACAGCCAAGAAATCAATTATAGAGTAGTAGGTGTTTTTGCAGAAGTCTTGTCGGAAACACTATTTTATCTTTTAGAAAATATAGAAAATCCTTTTGATGCTTTTGATAACTACAAAGAAAATTATGATGATATATTGTGTGAAGAAATAAAAAATTAAATTCAAGTTTATAGGAGAATAGAACACAAATTCAGTTTTTTAATAGCTATTATTGCTAATAAATAGTAGAAAGAGAGGTAAATAGTTATGGAGAAAAGATTATATAAGACCAGATATGGAAACATGATTGATGGTGTTTGTGGCGGTATTGCCCAATATTTTAATATAGACCCAACAATAGTACGACTGCTTTGGATCGCATTTTGTGTAGCAGGAGGAAGTGGAATATTAGCATATATTATATGTGCGATAGTAATACCAAGAGAACCAGGTTATTAGGAGAATAACAAAATAAAATTATAGAAGAACATAAGAGGAAAGAGAATTGGAAGTAAAATTGGTAAGAGCAGATGTAGAAGATGCAAAAGAATTGCATGCAATGCAGGTAAAATCATTCAGAGAGTTATTAGAGAAATATCAAGACTTTGATACAAGTCCGGCAAATGAAGGCATGGAAAAAGTAGAAGCACGATTAAAACAGGAGTTCACATATTATTACTTTATCTGTGTTGAAACACATAAAGCAGGTGCCATTCGTATTGTTGATAAAAAAGAAACCGGAAAAAACAAGAGGATTTCCCCGATATTTATATTGCCAGAGTTTCAAGGTCAGGGCATTGCACAAAAAGCAATCCGGTTGTGTGAAGAAATGCATGGGAAAGAAGATTGGGAATTGGATACTATCTTGCAGGAATCAAAAAATTGTTATTTATATGAAAAGATGGGATATAGACAGACAGGAAAGAAAAACGTCATAAATGAAAGACTTACATTGGTGTTTTATGAGAAGAAAGGGGATTAAAATGCCAAAACGAACAATTATGATTTTTCACAATTCAGTAATTATGAGTGCAATGTTAAAGTTATGGAATAGGAGATAAAAAATGGCATTTAAGTTAGATAGTGTTGTGCCTTGGGGCAGAAATATGGAAGAATACAAATTGATGTTTCAATTAGATGATAATGATATGGCAAAGAAATTTGCAGGTTTTGGAGATGGTCCTGCAAGTTTTAATTATGAAATGATTGAAAAAAACAGAAAAATAGTTTCATTTGACTTGATATATCAGTTTTCAAAAGAGGAAATAGAAAAGCGGATTGAAGATGTCAGAATTACTGTTATGCAACAAATGCAGGAAAATATGGATAACTATGTATGGAAAAATATAAAAAATTTGGATGAACTTGAAAAAACCCGTATGTCTGCCATGAAAAAATTTCTATCTGATTATGAAAAAGGCAAGGCAGATGGACGTTATGTATTTCATGAGTTGCCCCATAAATTAGCCTATGAGGCAGATTATTTTGATATTGGACTGAGTTCTCATTTCTTACTGATGTATACAGCATTAGGATATGATTTTCATATTGCTTCAATAAAGGAAATGCTTAGAGTATGTAAAGAAATTAGAATTTTCCCGATAGTAGATTTAGATGCAAATAAGACGGATTTGATTAAGAGTGTAATAGATTATTTTCGAAAAGACTATAAAGTGGAAATTGTCAAAACGGAATACGAATTTCAAAAGGGAGACAACAAATTATTGATTATAAAAAAATAAATTATACATGGTGAAAGAAGGAAAAATGATGATAAAGAAATGGCAAAAATTTTGGTGCATAATGATGATTGTTATATTTGGAATTGCTACAGTACAATATATTGTACCAATTTCAGTAGTGCAGGCGACAAGTTCAAAACAGAAAAAGGAAAAAGTCTTAAAAGAGAAACAAAAGAAAGCTTTGAAAGCATACAAAACTTTTCTAAGTGCCTCAACAATTGATTGGGGAGATAATATATACAAAACAAAGGAAATGTCTTTTTGTTGCGTAGATGTGAATAATGATAAAATTCCGGAACTCATTGTACACTATCCTAATGCTTATGGATATGAAGGATTTCAACGTATGTATACATATGTAAATGGAAAGATAAAGAAAATTTGGACTGCAGGAAATTGTATTTATGTCAGTCATTATTACAAATCTAAAGGAATATTGGTTGTGGGTGGTGGACGTCAGGATAATTTTTATACAGATTATTACAAGGTTAATAAAAAAAGCACTACTATAATTGGAAGCTGGCATGAAAGAACAATTATTGATGATATGAATAGCGGAAATGTAACCTCTAAAGAAGATTATATTTGGAAAGGTAAGACCATTAGTAAGATAAAATTCTATGAAAAATTAAATAAGGTTTTGGGTTCAGCTAAAAAAGAAGAAATTAAGTTAGTAAAAAATACAGAGAGAAATAGAAAGAAGAAATTAAGCATAAATGTGGAAGTACCAAGTCTTACAAAAACAGCAAGCATAATAAAAGGTAAAACAAAAAATCTAACTGTCAAGGCAAATGGAACAATTATAAAAAAGATATCATGGAAAAGTTCTAACAAAAAAGTTGCAATAGTCAAATCAAATGGAAAATTAAAGAGTGTGGTAAAGGGCGTGAATAAAGGAACAGTAACCATAACTGCAAAGGTGACTTTTAATAATAAGAAAAAAACCAAAAAACTTATTTGTAAGATAACTGTAAAATAGAGGATGCACACAAGTGCAAAAGCAGCACTTGGTGCTTTACGAACCTTGCAGCAAAGTGCAAGATTCTACCTAAAAAGAGTAAATATATAGAAATGTTTAGTTAAATAGGATCATAAAGACTTATACCTGAATATTTTTCAAGAAAGATGTTGCGAACCATTTATTCCTCACATGACAATTGGTAATTTGGACTCAGTAGACAAAATGGAACAGGCTTATGATAGTGTAAAAGATATAAATATTTCTTGTAAAATACAAGGAGGTTCAAGAAAGATTATGCCAAACAAATTTCAACCTTTTTGGAATATAATGGAACTATGCGATTGGAACAACGAGGGTGAAGATGATAAGGTTCTAAAACCGGTTATCGAATATCTTTCCAGGCAAAGTGACCATGCTATTTTTGAGTTTGATGATTTAATGTCTGAGTTGTTGTATAGTTTAGACACTAAGGAATTGGCGGATCAGTGTGAAAAAGTCAAACGGGGGAAAGAAAAAAGTTTGTGGAGTATGGAGTTTGAAGCATTGATATACGTTCCCCAAGAGGCATGGGCATTAAAACATAAGAGTTCCGTTGACAACTACCCTCATTGCACCCCGTTTTGCTTTGAAACTGGGAGTAATAAGGATGGGTGGCAGTAAGACAACCTGAAGTTTATTGGGTAGATGAAAAGAGCAAAAAATCGGAAATTTCACGAGGTGTTAAATGGGTAAGAAATTATCAGAAATGAGTTTGGAGGAATTATGGCAACTGTTTCCTATTTTTTTGACAGAACACAAGGTTTGTTGGAAAGATTGGTATGTGGAGGAAGAAAGTTTGTTAAAGCTGCTATTACCTCCGAAAGCACGAATAAACCATATAGGAAGTACAGCTGTTCCTGCTATATGGGCAAAACCTATTATAGATATTCTTGTTGAAGTGCCAGAAGAATGTAATTTGCTTGGTGTCAAGGATATATTAGTGAATAATGGTTATATCTGTATGACACAATATATTGATAGAATTTCTTTCAACAAAGGATATACAGAAAACGGATTTGCAGACAGGGTTTTTCATTTGCATTTAAGATATTATGGAAATAATGATGAATTGTATTTTAGAGATTATCTTATTGAGTATCCAGATATCGCAAAGAAATATGAGAAAATGAAGTTCAAGTTATGGAAAGAATATGAACATAACCGAAATGAATATACAAATGCTAAAACTGAATTTGTTAAAAAATATACAAAAAAAGCAAGACGTTTATATGTGAATAGATATTAATAAATTGGGTATCTGTTCAGGTACTGAACAGATACTAAATTGGAATTTTAAGGAGGGACAGAATGCATCCAGTATATTTACATGGTCTAGGTCAAACACCTGCCAGTTGGGAAAAATCAATTGCACAATTGGGGGCTGCTGAGTACAGTGTGTGTCCTAATTTGATTAAAATATGCCAAGGAAAACAAGCAACTTATAAAAACCTTTACGAGGGTTTTTCAAAAACTTGTGCAGAATTTGATGAACCGATAGATTTATGTGGCTTATCTCTCGGCGGTGTGTTGGCTCTAAATTATACTATTGATCATCCAAAAAAAGTAAGATCTTTGGTACTGATTGCTACACAATATAAAATGCCTAAAAAGCTATTGAAGGTTCAGAATATCATTTTCCAATTTATGCCCAAATTTATGTTTCAACAGACAGGATTTGGAAAGAAAGAGTTTATCCAGCTTTGTAAAACTATGATGGAATTAGATTTTAGCAACTCTATCCAGAAAGTCTCTTGTCCTACATTGATAGTCTGTGGAGAGCGGGATTCCGCAAACAAAAAGGCATCTACGGAACTGGCAGTTTTTTTGAAAGATGCAGAGCTTCAAATAATTAGTGGCTCTGGACATGAGGTAAATATTGAAGCACCAGAAAGATTGGCAGAAGTGCTTCGTGCTTTTTACAAGAAAGTACCATAAATTGCAGTTTATTTACTAATTGCCTTAACTTTCCTTAATTTTCAAGAATTCGAGGCATGCCCAACCTCAAAATATATATCCTTTTCCCTTGTTTTTGCCCTTATGGTCAAAGTTACAAGGGAAAGTTTCTCTTATTCAGTATATATCTTACTAATTAAAATCACAACAAACAGACGATTTTATTATATCTAACAATGGGGGTACAATTTTCGCTCCCTAAACAAGTAGCTGTCGTTTTACGCCATTTTAACAACAAGCGTTATATAGAAACGTTCATCACGAATATCCGCATACACTTCTCCGCCCATAAGCGACATCAACCGTTTACATATGAAAAGTCCAAGCCCGTTGCCCTGTACCTTATCCGCATTAATTCCACGATGAAAGCTCTCGAATATCTGTGGCAGTTCTTTCGCTTCAAGTGTACAGCCTGTATTTGATACCGTGATAAGCTCACAGCCATCCATTTTATCAAAACTAATCTCAATTCGCCTGCCGTCACCATATTTGATTGCATTTTCAATCAGATTTTGCAGGCACTCTGCAAGGCGGTCGGGGTCGCAGGAAAGAATGCAGTCATCATATTTCTGAATCGCAAGCTCCGTTCCCGACATAGCAAGCTGGGGAGCATATCTCGCATCTATTCTTGTGATGATAACGCTTAAGAAAGCCTCTCCCTGTGTGACCTCAAAGCTCATAAAGTCCTCGCTTGCCGCCTTTGTGATCTCACTGACAAAACGCTCTATCTCATCCGCACGGGTATTGATGCTCTCGGCAGCAGCACGTCGTTTTTCCTCGTCCTTATATAATCCCTTAGCAAGTGCCTTTGCATTCAGCTTGATCGCCGACAAAGGCGTTTTGATGTCGTGGGAAAGGGAGAGCAGCAAGAGTTTTTTGTCCCTCTGCATCGTGATTTCTTTTTTGCGGCTGTCCTCGATACTCTCACGCAAGAGATTCACACCCCATGTGAATCTTCCGAAGAAACGGCTTTTTTCCTCTGGTATCGGGACAGCAAGATTGCCCCTTGCAAGCTCCTGCGGAACATCGCCCAGCCTGCCGAACGGCACGATGATATGCCTCCAGATATAATACAAAAGACAAATTATCAGCAGGAACAACAAACCCAATACGCAGTTTACCACTGCAATGCTGTGCTGTCCGTTTCCGACAATATACTCCACACGATACAGCGTACCAACTGCTTCTATGATCAGATAATGCTCATCGGAGGTGTACAGTTCGCCGTCATCAGCCCCCGACACGCCCGTAATGTGGGGATATTTTTCAAGGTTATAATTGCCTGTTTCCGCTATCTCATCTGCAAGCCACTTGGCTTCAACACGATAAATGCCTTCATTTCTGTCTTTCACTCCCACAAGAAATAGATTCAATACCGCTGTCAGCAAAAGAAATACAGTTATCACTACAATACACAGTCTTCTAAAAGCTTTCATACAAACTTATACCCCACACCCCAGACAGTAAGCAAATGCTTTGCATTTTTAGGATCATCACCGAGCTTTTGACGAAGGCGGTTGATATGCACATGAAGCGTTTGCAGCTCCGAATCGCTGTCGCTGCCCCAAACAGTATTGAACAGATACTCTTTTTTCAGAGCTTTGCCCTGATTCTCAATCAGAAGTGCCAACAGGTCAAATTCCTTTGCAGGCAGTTCCATAGGCTTTCCGTCAATAACCGCTGTTTTATCTACAAGATTGAGTGTCACACCATCCGCCGACAATGTATCACGCTGATACCGCCGTTTGAATATCCCCTTGATCTTAGCGATAAGAATATCAATGTCATAGGGCTTTTCAATATAATCGTCAGCACCGAGGTCAAAGCCGTTCAGCTTATCCTCCTTGCCCGTCCTTGAGCTGACGATCAGTATAGGAGTATCCGCATTTTCTCGTAACTTGGAGCAGACCGCAAAGCCGTTCACATCGGGGAGATTGATGTCAAGCACCACAAGCCTTGCACCATATCGTTCAAAGAGCTGCACGGCACGCTCTCCGCCAGCCACGCTTGACACAGTATAGCCCTCATCACGCAAGAAGTCAGTCAGCAAGTCGGCTAATTCCTTATCGTCTTCTACTATCAGAATATCGGTCATAAGATCACCTCCTACAAGTGTTGTATCATATCAGCGGAGATATTACAAGTATCACCGTTACTGTTCACACCTGCGGTGCAAACAGTATATATTATCACCAACCTTGTTCCATAAGCCAGTTATTCAGTTTTCTTTCACGGTCACGAAGCTCCTTGTCACCACCATCAAAATGTCCCATTTCTTTTTCACCGACAATCCCGCCGTCCACAATGTAAAGCACCCTACTGCACTTGGCGGCAACCTTCGGGTCGTGGGTCACGCACATGATGGTCGTACCGTCACGGTTTAAGGAGAGCAGCTCGTTCATGACCTCATCAGAACTTGCACGGTTGAGAGCACCTGTCGGCTCATCGGCAAAGATCATCTTGGGATTGTTTATCATACTGCGGCAAATACATGCCCTCTGAAGCTGTCCCCCCGACACCTCGTTAATGTCATTGCCGCACACATCGTCAATGCCAAGTCTGTGCATGAGTGCTCTGCCTCGCTCCTCGGTCTGCCTGCGGCTCGACCTATTCTTTTTCGATTTTACCGCAGGAAAAATGATATTATCAAGCACCGAAAGATTTTTCATCATGTACATCTGCTGAAAAATAAAGCCCATTTCATCAAGCCTGAGCCTTGCAAGCTCCTTATCACCGAGCTTTGCCGTTTCCTGACCGTTAAAGAACACCTCGCCTGCGGTCACCTTGTCCATTCCCGAAACGCAGTAGAGCAGTGTGCTTTTGCCCGAACCGGAAGGTCCCATGACTGCTACCATTTCGCCCTCACTGATTGTCAGATCAACGTTTTTCAACACATTGTTCTGATGTTTGTTCACGATATATGTCTTGCAAAGTCCCTTTGTCTGTAAAACCGTATTATTCATTATGTTATCCTCCTTATTCTATGCTTGCCGTATCGGAAGCCTTGATTGTTTTTGTGTAAAGTGCTGTCAGGAATGAGCCGATGACGGTCACGCTGATGAGAATTGCTGGGCAGATCACAAATATTTCCAGCGGGTCAAAATCGCATTTCATGCCTGATATATCGCCGACCATATTACCTACCCAATTCATCATTATGTCACTGATCGGCATAAGCACCGCCGAAGAAACAATGCAGGCAATGACCGATACGATCACAAATCTGAGCGAATGTTGCAAGATGATATTGCCATCCCCGATGCCCACCGCTTTCATCAGTGCAATCTCACTCTTTTCCTTCGAGATGAATGAACGCTCCATGAGTATGACGATCAATGCCGTTACAATCACGGTAATGACCATCATCATCTGTTTGATTGCATTCAACGTATCGGACATTCCAGTAAAATTTTTGATGAAGTCTGAGGTCGAATACACCTTGTCGGTGTCCAGCAGGTCTTTGAGATTTTCAATGTTTTGGTTTATCTGCTCTTTGTCGGGAGTGCCGTCAAAGTGTATCTGCACTCCCCATATATTGTTTGCCGGCAGATTTCCAAGGTCAAAATTTTTATATAGAAAAGCGGAATGACCGCTGAACGAGGAGTATGTTCCCGTGATGATAAACTCGTACTCTTTCTCATTTATTACTGCCGTTACCCTGTCGCCGATCTCTGCGTCTAAGTCATTGAGGGTGCCTACCGTTACGGCAATCTCGTCCGTCTTCTGTGGAGCACTGCCCTTGTCTACATAGAGCGTGTCATTTGTCTCGCCTTTCATGACGGAGAAAGTGATCTTTGCCGTTTTGTCTTCATGCGACGTTTCAAACTGCGTGCCCGTCGTTATTGTGCATTTGCCGGGTATTCCGTTATCGGCAAGGAGCTTTTCGGTATCTGCGATGACCTGCTTATACGTACTCTGATTTACTATGACCTCTCCCATTATTTCGCTATCCATGATATGCACTTCACTTGAGGGCACATCGAAGAAGTGCAGTATCTTTTCACTTTTGAGTGTTAATGCAAAATTTGACATAATCGTCATCAACAGCATACAGAGCACGAACACAACTATCATAACAGAAAACTGCTTGGGCGAACTGATCACATCATTGACCGAGAGAAATGCAGCCTGTGGCAGCTTTGAACGACCTAAGTGCAAAAGACTCTTTCTTCGGAAGCGCTCGCCCGTCTGACCGTTTCTTACTGCATCGATTGGCGAGAGTTTATTTACTCTGCGTGTGCAGCCATAGCAGAACAGCAGGATAATGATAACTACCGCCCCAGAACTTAAAATCCCCATAAGAGTGCCGCTCTCGCTGCCGAGAACCATATTTTCCGATACCGTTTTCATCATCATATCCCCGAGAGGGACAGAACAGAAATATCCTATCAGTGTACCGACCACAGCAATGGCAAAATACTTGACGATATACAGGTTTCTTATACTGCCGTTGTCGATACCCACCGCCTTCATTACACCGATTTCACGAAATTCCTCGCTGACCGTAAAGCCTATGGTAAAACGCAGTACCACAAACGCTGTGAGCATCAGCACGATACTGATTATCATCAAAACATAAGCTGAAAGCATATCATAGAGATAAATACTTTTGTTTTCTTCCCGTGTGCGGACATATATACCATCATAGTTCTTTGCAAGTTCCCTTATTTCATCAACATCTGATGTATTTACATAAAATTGCTTGTAATTCATGATATGAGTGGCTTCGTCCTTGTCAAGATAGTCATAGTCAGCAGAGTTCATGATAAGATACGGGGAATTATTGTTTCCCGAACCGAACAGTGCACCTTTGAACCGCCCCATAAACTTCAGCGTGAGATGACTGTCGCCGACATCAAGTTCCACCTCGTCGCCCTCTTTTATATCAATGCCCTGTAAAAAAGGAGCATTGGCATAAAAGCAGCCCTTGTCCACGCTTTCGATAATGTTATTGTTCTCGTCGAAATAGTTGACAGCCATTTCACGATCGGAAATCAAACAGGCGGCATTAGTGAAATTATCAAGTTCCTTTCCGTTATGCCTGAAAAACTTTGAGCTGTATACACACAGCCAATGCTCGGTCCTTATCTCCTTGACGTGGGCAAGTTTCCCAATCTTTTCCCCGAGATCGTTTTCCCTACTGTTCATCATCACCACGATAACATCGGGGACATCCGCCGCATCAAAATAATGCTCGATACCGCCAGTCACGGCTATAATATTGTTTACCGCCGCCGCTGCAAACATTGAGCATAAAATGACAAACAGCAGCAGAATGATGTTCAT
>CAMWUK010000127.1 GCA_947177415.1 uncultured Clostridiaceae bacterium | reverse complement strand
AGCCATTATGGGAAATTATTAGATATTATGTATATTCTGGAAAAATCCGAATGAGGGGTTCTGAACAGTTACAATTTAACCAACATTATTCATGCTTAATAGGTCAATTGACAATGATTACAAACAAGTGAGGAGGATTATCATGGCAAAATTAGTAGCATTTTATTCAAGGGCAGATGAAAACTATTTCGGAGGAACTAAGCGTTATATCAAAGTTGGCAATACGGAAAAAATAGCCGAAATGATTGCAGATGTAACAGGAGCAGACTTTTTTAAGATTGAGCAGAAAATTCCTTATGCAGCTGATTATGATACCTGCATTGAACAAGCGAAAAAAGACTTACAAGGAAATGTGAGACCTGAGCTTTTAAACAATTTGGAAAGTATTGATAAATACGATGACATATATATTGGTTTTCCTAATTATTGGTCAACTATGCCGATGGCAGTATTTACATTTTTAGAACAATTTGACTGGACAGGTAAGAACATATATCCTTTCGTAACACACGAGGGAAGCAGTTTTGGAAGAAGTGAAAGAGACTTAAAAAAGATATGTAAGGGAGCAAATATAAGGAAGGGTCTTTCCGTTCAGGGAAGTATGGCAGATAATGCAAAAGCAACAGTGACTAGCTGGGTAAAAACTGACTGTTAAATACATTTAAAACATAATGAGCCATCTTTATGATGACTCATTATGTTTTATGTTATTTCTGAGAGATGTAGCCGATTGCAATCACCTCCCCTGTCCATTATGGCAATGCCCTCCACATTTCTTACAGTCACATCCACATTGAAGGGATTTTCCATTCTTCTTATCCTGTATCATGCTAAAAATTGCAAGCCCAATCACACAGATTAATATCCCAACTACTAATATTGTTCCTAAAACAGAACCCATACTTTCCACCTCCTGTAGGGAAAGCCCACATCAACCAGATGCAGGCTGCTCCCTTTTCATTTATGGTAAAAGTTCAGCCGGATTCATTCATAAAGTGCCAGAATATACAAATTGGCTAAAAATATTCTTTTTGGCTGGACACTTTATTCATGAATGGCGTTAAGCACATAAAAGTATATGCACAAATTGCCCTTTATGAGCAAGCTCAATCGTGCAATTTGCACATACACTTTTACCCGACTGAACTGTTACCATTTATTTACTGGTTGCTCTTTTTAATTTCATATTAAATGTTGTACTTTCCTTATATGGTCTAAATAACAAATATATAAACAAAACAATTAACAATAATGCAATTACTGTACCAATACCAAAGCTTCCTGCAATAAACAGGCTTCCAATCTGGAAAATACAAAGGGCAACAATATAAGCCAATACACACTGATATCCAATGGCAAACCAGAACCATTTTGCATTATTCATTTCCCGTTTAATGGCTCCCATTGCGGCAAAACATGGTGCACAAAGAAGGTTAAATGCCATAAAAGAATATCCGGCTATCTGGCTCAATCCCTCAAAATCCAAGACACCAAATACACCAACCACTTCTTCTTTTGCTACTAATCCCATTACGGTTGCAATGGTTGCTTTAATTGTACCAAAACCTAACGGTGCAAAAATCCAGCATACTGCGTTTCCAATTTTTCCAAGAATGCTGTTTTCCAAATCCATTTCCGGGTCAAATCCAAATCCGCCTTCACCAAATCCGAATACAGAACCGGCCCAGATAAGAATAGAAGAAAGAAGAATTATTGTTCCAGCTTTCTTAATGAAAGACCAGCCACGTTCCCACATACTTCTCATAACATTGTCAAAAGTCGGCACATGGTATGGTGGCAATTCCATAACGAATGGTGCTGGATCTCCAGCAAACATTTTTGTTTTCTTTAAAATAATACCAGAACATACAATCGCTGCAATACCAATTAAGTAAGCACTATAGGCAACCCACACAGAATTATCAAACAAAGAGGCTGCAATCAATGCAATAATTGGAATCTTTGCTCCACATGGAATAAATGTTGTTGTCATAATTGTCATCTTACGGTCTCTGTCATTTTCAATAGTTCTGGATGCCATAACACCAGGAACACCACAACCAGTACCAATTAACATTGGAATAAAGGATTTTCCAGACAATCCAAACTTACGGAAAATTCTATCCATAATAAAGGCAACTCTTGCCATATATCCACAAGATTCCAGAATTGCAAGTAAAATAAACAATACTAACATCTGAGGTACAAATCCAAGAACTGCACCTACGCCAGCTACAATACCATCTAAAATCAATGCACGGATGATTACTTTTGTGGTAGAATCACTGTCTTCTGTAAATCCGGCAGCATCCAAACCGTTTCCAATAATCACTGGTATGCCAGGACACCAGCTTCCGTATTCTTCTGTTGCTGGTACATTTTCTGATTCCAAAGCTTCGTCCACAACTTCAGAAATATCAAAACCGTCTTCTGCAAGTTTTTCACCATAACTGCCATAAGCCTCCTCAAAACCTGCAAAATCTTTCTCTTCTATAGTTCCTTGAATATCTTCTGCTCCAATTACACCAGCATCTGCCGCTGCATCTACAATACTCTTTACTTCATCAGTCCAGACATTATCCACTGCATATTCTGTCATAGCTTCTTCGTATTGGGAAGTTCCCATTCCAAACCAATGGAAACCATCCCCAAACAATCCATCATTTGTCCAGTCAGTCGCATAAGTACCAATTGTAGTTACAGCTATATAATATACAAGAAACATAACAACTGCAAAAATCGGTAATGCAAAAATACGGTTTGTTACTATTTTATCAATCTTATCAGAAACCGTATCTGCTCCCCGTTTACTTTTCTTTAGACACTTTCCAATAATATTTCCAATATATGTATATCTTTCTGCCGTAATAATACTTTCTGCATCATCGTCCAGCTCTTTCTCACAAGATACAATATCCTGTTCTATGTGGTCAATCTGCTCTTTGCTAAGATTTAACTTTTCAATAACCTTTTCGTCTCTTTCAAATAGTTTAATTGCATACCAACGCTGTTCTTCTGCTGCTTTATCATGTAATAGTAATTCTTCAATATGTCCAATTGCATGTTCTACACTTCCACTAAATAGATGTTTGGGTTCTGTTTTATCTCCCAGCTTTGCCACATTGACCGCTTTCTTTGCAGCCTCCTCAATGCCTTCTCCTTTTAGGGCAGATATTTCTACAACCGGTATTCCAAGTTCCTTGGAAAGCTTGTTAGTATGAATCTGATCGCCATTCTTCTTCACTACATCCATCATATTCACTGCCATAACAACTGATATTCCAAGCTCCATAAGCTGGGTGGTTAAATATAGATTTCTCTCTAAGTTACTTCCATCCACAATATTTAAAATTGCATCCGGTCTTTCATCAATTAAATAATTTCTTGCTACTACCTCTTCTAAAGTATATGGTGACAAGGAATAAATACCAGGAAGATCTGTAAGGATAACCTCTTTATCAATTTTTAATTTTCCTTCCTTCTTCTCCACTGTTACACCTGGCCAGTTACCAACAAACTGGTTGGATCCTGTTAATGCATTAAACAATGTGGTCTTACCACAGTTTGGATTTCCCGCTAAAGCAATCTTAATACCCATTTTGTTCCTCCTTCTAAAATTACATCATTACTGTTCGCACCTACAGTGCAAACAGTAACGGAATCCAGCCTATTTATAATTCGCCTTTGGCGAAAGGCTGGATTCTTGGCTGTCCTACGTTTTGGCACATAGCTTGACAGCAAGTGTCAAGCTTGTGAGTGAACAGTAAAGTTACATCATTATTCCACTTCAATCATTTCTGCATCTGCCTTACGCAAGGATAATTCATATCCTCTTACAGTTACTTCTACTGGATCTCCAAGGGGGGCAACTTTACGAACATGAATTTCTACATTCTTTGTAATTCCCATGTCCATTATTCTTCTCTTTACCGCACCTTCCCCATGTAATTTCTTAACTTTAACTACATCACCAATTTTGGCATCACGCAATGTATTCATACATACCTCCTACTATTTATACTAATATCTTCAGTGCCATTTCTTTGCTTACTGCTACTCTGGATTCCTTTATGTTTACAATCAGGTTTCCTCCAATATCTGATATGATAGTCACTGTTGAACCAATTACAAAACCCAGGCTTTCCAAAAATTTTTTTGTTTCTTCTTTTCCACCAATTTTTTTTATGATGTTGCTTTCTCCAACCTTTGACATTGTTAATGGCATCATACATGCACCTCCATCTTCTTTTTTGTTGCCGCTTATCTTAATACAGTAAATAATCCTAGTTGGTTATTAGTGTAGACTAACAATAGTTTTTAAATTAAGGCGTTAGTCTCATCTAACGTCCTTTTCTATATGTTAGAACAAACTAACATTTTTGTCAAGAGTTTTTTCATTAATTTTCAATTGAAATTTTTGCTCAATTTTGTTACAATATATGAAAGATAAGTAGATATTTTGGGTAACAGTTCAGGTAGGTCTGCACACTCCGCTGTGCAGACTGTATAAAAGAATAAAACAGGAGGGGAATGGGGCAATTTACATGCGAAACTTGCCCCATTCCGTAACAGGGCAGCCCCCAGCTGAACTGTTACATATTTTTATACTAAATATACAAAGAATCGTTTATGTTTCATAATTCCTTGGAAAGATAAATGTGGAAAGGCAGGAAACCATGCAAATAAAAGAATCCGGAGAAGATTATTTAGAAGCAATTCTCATTCTATCCAAAAAACAAGAAAGTGTCAGAGCTACAGATATCTGTAATTATTTTGGTTATGCAAGAGCCAGCGTTTCTGTTGTTTTAAAACATTTTCGTGAAGAAGGTTATGTCAGTGTGGACGGCAATAACCGTATAACATTAACGGACAAAGGTCTTGAGATTGCCCAAAACATGTACAACCGTCACCAGATTATTACAGAGATTTTTAGGTCTCTTGGTGTGCCTGAGGATATTGCGGAAAAAGATGCTTGTCGTGTAGAACATTACATTAGCACCGAAACTTTTAATGCACTTAAAAGGCATTTTAACAAGTAGAATGACCGTTCAGCTATGCCATTCATTTGTAACCAAATAGAAAAAGTGGAAATGAGTTTAATAAATAACTCATTTCCACTTTTTCTATTCTCTTCCCCGACTTTCATGACAGGTAAAATAAAGAATCTGATATTCCTTGGAGGCTCTTTCCAATAAGTGCATCCCTCCCTTTGTTTTCTCTTCATCCATATTTACAAAAGGATCATCCAGAATCAAAAATGGTTTCTCTAAAGGATACATGGCATCTACCAAAGCAAACCGCATGCAGATTCCAAACAGATCCTGCCAGCCTTGGCTGTAATATGTAAGGCTTCTCAATGCTCCTTTTTCTCTCTTTTTCAATTCCAGATTTGCATCAATATGAAAGGATATATCCTCACTTGTAAGATACGTTGCATACTTTTCTACACCTTTTTCCATTGGTGTACGATATTTTGCTGTAAAACTTTCTTTGGCTTTTTGTAAATATTCACTTGTTTGTTTCCATATTTTAAGCTGCTTTTCTTTAGCTGCCTTTTCTATTTTTAGATGCTCCAAACGGTTCTTATATTCCTCTAACTGCCTTTTCTGTTCCTCCATAGCCTCTAACTGAGCTGTATCCTCTTGTATAGAATCAGATAACAGTTTCATCTCTTCTGTATTCTGCTGCCAATCCATCTCCCATTCTGCAGAAGTTCCTTCCTCTTCTTCCTCAAATAATAAGACATCTTGATACTCTATGAAAAATCTTTCCTTTTCTTTTTCTATTTCTGTAAAAGCACTCTCTGCCAAACGGTAACTTTCCAGATTTACTAACATTTTCTGTATCTGCATATTGGTATTTTCTTGTTTGTGCATACCATATTTTAAGAAAAACTCTTCTATTTTTTCGGTTGCTGCGTATAATGATTTTAAAGCAGCTTCCAGTTTTCGCTTCTTTACTTGTCCCTCTTTGGCAATTCGTATCATAGACTCTATTTTTTCTACATGCACACTCCATTCCTTTTTTATTGGTATTGGATACCGTTTTAAAAATACTGTAATATTTTTAGTATAATCTTTCTCCTTTTCTCCTCCTATATTCATAGACCTTTCTTTCTTGTCCTTCTGCTCTTTTTCTTTGTCCCTTCCTCTTAACCCCCATATCAAACAAAGTATACCAATTCCCATGAGTACTACTCCACCCAGATGGGTAATTATAAACAATAACACTCCAATTATCACACATATAATTCCAATGCGGAAAATTTGTTTACATTCCTCATCAGACAAAATTTCAGCTTTTTTCTTTATCTTTGCAAGAAGCGTTTTCTTGGGTTCTATGATTTCTTGTCTATTTGTTTCCTTTATCCATTGTCTGCATTTTTCCAAATCACTTTCATTAGGATATGTACTATTCCAATGTTCCCGTATCCACTGAAGAGTTTCCTCTTCCTCCTGGCTTAGTGACACTTGATCCAATATAACCTGATTTCGAAATTCCTCTTCTGCAAGTTCTAATACCTCATGAACTTCCTCCTCTTTAGGAATCCCATTCATAAAATCCCCTTCCAGTTCTTCTAATTTTTCCTCTTTTTCCTGATACTTTTTACAGATATCCTGATAATGTTCCCGCAGTATCTGGTTATTTTCCCTATCATTCTTTTGATATATTTCTTTTTTTAGATTCTCCTGCCTTTCCTGTAAAAGTTCCCATTGCTTTTCTTTTTCCTGTAACCTTTGCTCTAATGGGGTTTTCTGCTCTAATCTTTTATTTAATTGAAGTATGCTATAAGATAATTGTTCTATCTCTGATTCTATTACCCCAAGTTCTCCGTTTTTCCGATTTGAATCCAGTCTGTGAATCTCTTTTGCAAGAGCCTTTTGTGCCATAGTATAATGTTCCAAGTCCCATGTAGTTTCCATAGGATTCCCAAGTTTTGCATGTATGGCATCTGTTGTCTCCATTTTACACTGGTTTTGCACAATATAAATACTTCTTTGAAAGGAAAAACTGTCAATTCCAAATAATTCTCTTCCAATCTCCTCTGTGTAATCTCTACTTTCCAATCCAGTAGCTTCATCATAAAGCCAGAATTTATCTTCCTTTTCTTTTTCTCCAAAAGTCCGTTCTATACGATATGTCTTCTTTCCTACTTGAAATACCACATTTCCCCCATAAATTCCCCCTTGCCATGGACGGTATTTTTCTCTTTCTTTTTCTAATGTGGTTCTTTTTCTTTCGTTCTCAAATTCAAAGAACATTACCTTAAGAAAGGCTGCAAGCGTGCTTTTCCCCCAGCCATTCTCTTCCTTCCATATATTTAGCTCATCTGAAAATTGAAAATCCCGATTACATAACTTACCAAAATTTTCAATATGACAACTAACTAATTTCATCCTGTAAACTCCTCTCCAGATAGTGCCAGGATTCCACATCGAATAATCTCTGCCTTTTCTTGCTGCGTCAGTTCCTCTTCCTGTACCAGCCGCACAAATTCTCCCCGAAGAGATTCCTCTACCATAAACTCTGCATAATCTACTGCAAATTGCGTTTCATCCACGATTTCTATAAAATAAAAGCTTTCCTCATATTCTTTTTGTAAATATAGCAGATTTTTCTCACACATTACATCAAGCCTGCCAATAAGCTTAACTAACACACAATCTTCTTCTTTCGCATCAGTAAGTCTAATTGCTTCTCCGATTCTTCTGCTCATCTCCAAACTGGTCATACAACCACTGACTTCAACTGGAATCTGATACATTTTTCTTTTAGCAAAAGGAATAAATGCCGTCTCAACTTCTCCAGTATCCTCTGAAATATCAAGCAATACAAATCCCTTTTCCCCACATTCATCAAATCCTCTGCCTTCCAGGCATCCACTGTAACAATATATTCCTCTGGAATCCAACCTTTCCTTTCCGTATGTATGTATATGTCCCAAAGCCATATAATCAATTCCTTTTCTTCGAAAACTGGAAAGAGGCAAAATATATTCACCATTTGCCATTTGATACTCTGTTACCATGCCATGCAGCATTACAATATTGGTTTGCTCCTCCCGTAATCGCAAAGTCTCACCCAGAAATCCTCCATTTTCACCTGTAAGCTCTGCTCCACTGATTGCCACTTCTTTTAGCTGATAGGTTTTCCAATTCTCTCCAAAGAGATATAAATTGTCAGGCAGCCGTCCAGATTGCTTTATATAGGACTTTGCATCATGATTTCCTTCCAGATAGAAAAAAGAAATATCAGGATAACTGCGGATAATCTCTAACACAGTACTTTTAGTAAATGCAGATACTTGATTACTGTCAAACATATCACCTGCAATTAATATACCAGATACCCCAATATTTTGTCCATATCCAGCCAATCTTTGGAAATTATTCAATAATTCCATGTTCCGCTCTCTTGCCTGTCCCACAGTAAAATGGGTGAAGAAACTGGAATCTAGATGCAAATCTGCACAATGTATCAATTTCATATTGTGTACTCCTTATACTTTCTATTTTCATAGAAGCATTTTCTTATTTATATTATTTGTAACTGTTCAGAACCATGAACAGTTCATTCTAAGCCCATGATAATTCGCCTTCGGCGAGGGGCTTAGAACAATCAAAATTTACTATGAAAGTCCTGACAAACGGCTATATTTCGTGCAAGCTTGCTTGCAAAGAAATATAGACATTTGGCTGGCTAAACTGTATGAGTATGTAGGGCGACAGCCCGGAATACGAATACAGTTAGTGATTGCGAGAGTGCGTAACACATAGCAATCAACTTTCATTTTGCTACGAAACACGCAGTAAATGCGTGTTTCTACCTGAATAGTTACTATTATTTATCATTGTTCCCAATCACACATAAGTTTTAAGTTCAGTTTTGATTATTCTAATATCACTGTATAGGAAAAGAGCCTGAATAATCAAGCTCCTTTACAAAAGGTACCATTATATCACTTCACTACCATTTGTCAATTTCAAAATTTGTTCTTTTTTCCAAAATTCGTTTTCCCAATAAAACGATTCGCTTTTTCGTTTCTTAAATATACGAAATGGTTTTATCGAATTATCATAGATGTGCATAACATCACACACTGTGAGTAACTCTGGAATTAAAGCCAAAGCCTTTTTATATCTTGAACATATTTTTTCTTTTGGCACACCATGCCCTCCTGATTTCACTCGCGATTCAACTCGCAATACGTTGATATTAACATCTACTGTTAATATATAAATGCATCGAATAAAATAACCTTTTTCTCTTGCTTTTCTTAAAAGATTTAAGTTTCTTCTTGTAGACAAAACAGTCTCAAAAGTAAAACTTTGCATATTCTCTATTGCTTTCTCACGCATAGTTTCTGCTATTTTTGCTGCTTCTAAATTATCACAATAATTAGTTCTTTTAATCTCATCTGCATTAATATAGGGTTGGATAATCTTTGCATATTCAGTAACTGTAGACTTACCACTTCCATTAGGTCCAGCAAACACTATAATTTCCGGTTTTCGTTCTTTGCTATTCGCTTGCATATTTTCTTCTACCATCTGGATATTCAAGGTATGCTTCCCTTCTCTCTATGTCATACTTAGCAATTGGAACTCCCTTGCTTCTCTTTTTTTCATTTTCCATGTATACCGCTCTTTCAAAACGTAAAGTCAATTCATCATCTGACACTCCACATGTTGAATCCCAGATTTCTTCTTCAACTTCATCATAAGATATATTCCCACCACAATCATAAGGACGTACCTTTTGTGCATCTAATTGAATATCTTCCAGTTTAATCTCACAATTCCCATTTTCTTCCTCTTTAAGACCTTTTCTGGAATTTAACCATGATTTCTCTTCATGGGAAAGTTCACTTAATTTCCAAGAGGCAAGAGAACCATACTTGAAAATCACATTATTTATGATATATTTACATTTATCTGAAACAATATCAGATGCCCCACTGATACCAGACTCTGAAAAATTTCCTCTGACTTCTATAGAAACGGGACCATATCTCCAGCCCTCAAATACCCCTTCAAATAAAGGTTTGTTACTGATTGCAAAAGATTCTCTTTGGGCAAAATACAATAGTTTGTGCAATTTCATTTCATCAATTATTTCTCCTGTTTGTTTCTTGTATTCATCAAAAATATACTGTGCTACATTGATAATCTTTTCCATTCTTCTCCCTCCTTCATTTAAGAATATTTGTTTTTTCTTTGAATACATTATAGCCAAAATCGCTTAATATTACAACCCTATATCACTGTATTTTATGAGCTTCTGTTTGATTCTATTGTTCACAGGCAACCGTGAACAGTAACTTTGATTTTGCTACATTTCATGCTATTATGTATTTCATAAGCCGCTTGACTTTGATTTTTCTCAAGTCTTCTGCTAATTTCACACATAACGCTTACAGCTTTTCTTTACACATATTGTTACAAATGACTTCGAATAACCCGAACATAAGTCCCCAACAATTTTTCAAGAGAGACTATGTAATCCGAAGTCAACTCTGTTGTAGGATTAAAAAGCTCAAACACGATACAGGCAAAACCACATGAATAATGATACTGTAAGTCGTTCAATGAACTTTTATTTCCACAACATGGCAACTTAACTTCCAAGTCTTCAAAATTGTTTTCACTGGCAATGTCCATTTTCTCTGCCCACCAATCAACTCCAATAACCTTACTGCAAACAGGACAATATATTTTTTCAAGGTTACTGCCACAGTCAATAAATTGAGGAGTTTCATAAAGATTCCCATCTATGTGTTCTGCTACTACTGTATTTTTTAGATATAATAATATATCGTTTATTCTATGTTTGGAAACACGATATTGGGGATCTTTTGGTACAATTTTTACGATATAATCTGACATACAACCCCCCAGATTTTTATTTTACTGTAACTGTTCAGAACCATGAACAGTTATGTTATATATTTATAATGTTCATTTAGCAAAATATAACATCACAACATATTTACTTTATTCAATGTATATGTTGCCTTTAGAATCATATAATATTATATCAATCTATACCAAAACTGTCTTAGTCATATTCCATACATAAAAACTTAAAATCATCAGCTTTATTAAGTTTTTCCAATGCTTTTTCTGCGATTCGTTCTGTCATTGTATCAACAGCAAACTGGAAAAAATTCATTTTGTCATTATCAGCACATGAAATCATTATTTTAAACACATCATTATCACCATAAATAATATTCTCAATTGGATAATCGCCACAACTGTCAGCTATATCTTTATATTCAGGATATTTCTTTTCAAGTTCCTTTTTCTGTGCCTCAGTTCCAATCTTTGCATGAAAATCCATATACTCTCCATCATTAAAATATTCAATAAATAATCTTGAAACCTCTTCTTTGCACATAAATATTTTCTCGATTATAGAATCTGCATTTTCAATTGCAAAACTTTGAATTTCTCGTCTGGCAACTTCCATATTTTCATAATGAATATACAAAAGTATATCCTTATTTTCAATATTGGCAGTAATCTTTTTTAAATGTCCACTGTCACTATAAGTTGCTCTTAATGTCTTTTCAAGTTTATCTTGAGGAATTGCATACAAAGTAACCTGCCTATGATATTCATAATTAGGGACTTCATACGTGACAATTTCATCAAACTCCTCATAATTAAGTTCAATTACATTTTCAATATTTTTTTCAAAATTTTTAATACCATATATGCCTTCTTTGTATTTAATGGGAATATTGTATATTTGTGACATTTTGTTTTCTCCTCCTCAAATTTAAAAGTTGTGTAAAATCTGGAAATCTAAGCTTTTGTGTAATGTATGCAACACTTTTGTTTTGGTATTTTTCTCTAACTATATTATATATG
>CAMWUK010000126.1 GCA_947177415.1 uncultured Clostridiaceae bacterium | reverse complement strand
TTGTAATATAATAAAAAAGTACAAAAATGTACTTATACAATAATTGCAAATGTTTTCATAAAACATTAAATAGAGAAAGGGGAAATCAGCCTATGAATAAAAAGATGTATGTTGATGTTACAGAAGTCTGTGAGGACTGGGGTGTTAGCAGAGCACAAGGGTACAAGATTATTAAGCAGCTCAATGAACGGATGCTTGCCATCAATCCGAATCTTATTGTTCTGTCCGGCAAAGCAAATCGAAAGTTCTACGAGGAGAACTGTTATGGTATGGCAAAAGAAGCTTAGCAATCGAAACATTTATTGGAGATTTCGATTGTATGCTAAGGCAAAAAAAGACCTTTCCCCGGCAAGAGAAAGGTCAGCAACACATCAGAAGCTGTGATGTATCACTTGCACATTTACTATATCACAGCTTCCTGACTTACACAATCATAAGAAAGGAGGCAATTGATTATGCCAGTATTTAAGAACAAGACACAGGGGCAGTATGTGAATGTTTATAAAGATATTTTAAAAAATCATTCATTAAGTCTGCGTGATAGAGGGATGGTGGTTACACTGCTTTCCCTGCCAGATAATTGGGTGTTTACCATATCGGGGCTGAGCAAGATTATTCCCGATGGAAAAAGTTCCATACGAGCCAGCCTGAAACACTTGGAAGAACTTGGATATATTTCAAGAACCCAGGAGAGAGCCGAGCGTGGCAAGTTTGGAAATATAGCGATAGAGATTCATGAAACTCCGGTTGCACCGCTGTCTGATTTTCGGCAAACGGAGAACCCGACAACCGATAACCCGTCAGCGGGAAAACCGTCAACCGAAAATTGCACACAATATATTAATAATCAATTAAGTAATAACCAAGTGAATAATCATCCATCTATCAATCATTCAGATAGGAGCGAGGGAGAGACGGACATAGAGCAGCTTAAGAAGTTCATAGCGGAGAATATTAAGCTGGAGCAGTTCTATGAGTTTGCAAAAGGAAATGCCAGTGAACAGGAAATGATCCGAGAGATATACGATACCATTTGCGATGTGGTGTGTTTTCCAAGAGAACAGATAAAGATTAAGGGTACAAGCTATCCATGGCAGATTGTAAAGAGTCAGTTTCTGAAACTGAAAGCGGTTCATATTGCGAATCTGTTGGAGCGATTGCTGGATAACAGTTTGGAAATCAAAAATATGGAATCCTATCTGATATCGACGTTATATGCGGAGAGCCTGTCAGGCACATTAAAGGAGCAAGCGGATCTGCATGACGATTATCTGAGATACCTGCGTGGGAATCCATACCAGAATATACGATGAAGGAGGTGCTGTTTATGTCAGCAAGTAAAGATACCAAAAGAGGTACTTGGAAGGTTTATATCAGGTATAAGGATTGGCAGGGGATTGGTCAGATTCATACGAAGAGAGGTTTTGCCACTAAGAGAGAAGCTCTTGAGTATGAGAGAGAGTTTCTGCTAAAGAAAGCAAAAGATGTGAATATGGGATTTTCACAGTTTGTAGAAGTATATATGGAAGACATGAAGCCGAGGTTGAAATTAAATACGTTTTTGACAAAGAGGCACATAATGGATACAAAAATCATCCCATACTTTAAAAAGAAAAGTCTGGCGGAGATTACAGCAACGGATATTATTCAGTGGCAGAATCAGTTGCTTAGTATGCGGGATGAAAACGGAATGCCATATGCTCAGACTTATCTTCGTACCATTCAGAATCAGCTCAGTGCCATTTTCAATCATGCCTGTCGCTTTTACGGATTGACCGCCAATCCATCAAAGCAGGCGGGAAAGATGGGAAAGGCAAAAGGAAAGGAAATGCTGTTTTGGACGAAAGAGGAATATTTGAAGTTTTCAGAGGTGATGAAGGATAAGCCGGTTTCTTTTTATGCGTTTGAAGTTCTTTATTGGACGGGAATCCGGGAAGGCGAACTGCTTGCACTAGAAATGGGGGATTTCAATATTCCAAACAGGAAACTGCTCATCAATAAATCATACCAGCATTTACAGGGTGAGGATTATATTACCAGTCCAAAAACGGAAAAGAGCAATCGTGTAATTGAGTTACCGGAATTCCTTTGTCGGGAGATGGAAGATTATTTCGGAATGCTATACAAATGTGATGAGCATACAAGACTGTTCACATTTTCCAAAAGCTACCTGCACCATGAAATGAATAGGGGAGCAAAGACGGCAGGGGTGAAGAAAATCAGAATACATGATCTCAGACATTCGCATGTGGCACACTGCATTGAGCTTGGTTTTTCTCCGGTAGCTATTGCGGAACGAATGGGACATGAAGGAATCAATATCACATTTAATTATGCCCACCTTTATCCGTCCAAGCAAAAAGCACTTGCAGATAAGTTGAATGAGGACAGAGGAGATGTAGCGGAAGAATTTATATTAGAGAATGAAGATAGATCAGATGGTATAAATGCTACAGATGATTGTGGAGCAAATGATGTTGATACAAAGAAGAAAAAGGAGGCGTATTGAATATGATTGCAGGTCGGTTGGGTTATAACAGTGCAAATGACAGATACGGACTTTTAGTCTCTGATTTATGGGAACATGACGGTTTCCACTGTGGAGAAGTTTTGGAGGTTATGGTAGATGATAAATGGCAGGAAACCAGAATGGAGATGGGGATTGACTGCCAGTGGTATCTGGTGGGAACACCATATTATGGCAACCTCGAATACGTCAGGGCAAGGATATAGGAGGTAATTATTATGGCGAAGATTTACAGACGGGACAATCTTGTATCGGGGGGACATCCTAAGAAAAAGAACGAGAAGAACCGGAAACGTAGTGTGATTATGAACTTCCGGGTGACACCAGAAGAAAAGCATCTTATTGATGAAAGGATTGCGTTGTCGGGACTTCCGAGGGCGGAGTTTTTTATTCAGAGTTGTATGCATCAGAAAGTAATCACATTTGGAAATGTGAAAACCTTTAATGTGATAAGAAAGAAACTGGTAGTGATTGATGAACATTTGCAGGCAGTGCCAAAATCGGACGAACTGGATTTAGAAGTATTAGAGTCCCTTCGGATGATACTGGAAATGTTTGCAGGACTAAAAAGAGAGGATGAGGTGAATGAGTAGATCAACAAAAAGTTATGAAGAACGGCTACTTGAAATGGAGAGACGTGAGCAGGAAAGTCTTGAGAAAGCAAAGAAGTATGCGGCACAGAAACGAGAATTGCAGAAGCGGCAGAAAGCCGAAGAAAGTAAAAAGCGTACACACAGACTTTGTGTGATTGGCGGTGCGGTGGAATCAGTGCTTGGCTATCCGATTGAGCAAGAAGATATTCCAAAGCTGATAGGATTTTTAAAACGACAGGAAGCAAATGGAAGATATTTCTCTAAGGCAATGCAGAAGGAGCAGATACCAGAAGCAGAGGAAGTATAATGGCAGAGGGGTTAGATTTCCTAATCCCTTCATTGTTTTTTATGAAGGGCGCACTTATAGACAACCAGAGGTTGTCTTTATAAGTTTGCCGCAAGCGGCAACCGGTCTGTGCTTCGCTTGCCGGGCTCGTTCCGTCGGCGGGCATTTCATGCAGACCATTTCATGGAGACCAGCCTGTGCGGCTGGGGGCACTCTCCGAGGGGCACTTCGTGCAGAACTGCTTGCCGCAGGAGGCACTCTTACGCAGAGGGCATTTCGGCAAATATTGCTTTAGTACATCAATTGTAGCTTCGTGTGTTTATCTCATTATAGCAGTTCATGCAAGCAATCATAGCAATGCTGGTTTTGTCATATAGAAATTTACATTTGTAGGAAATCAATGCTGGATGCAGAAGAAAGGGGAAGGTAATTTGGCGATATTTCATTTTACAGTAAAGATTGTCGGACGGAGCAAAGGAAAATCTATCATAGCTGCATCTGCATATCTGAATGGCGATGTGATGAAGAATGAGGAAACTGGCAAGATTAGTTATTACACTTCAAAAAAGGAAGTTGTTTATACCTCGCTTATGATGTGTGAAAATGTACCACCGGAATGGATGAATGTGCCAGATGAAAATATCAAGCGGTTTCAAAAATCCATTCGCTATCAAAGTGCCGAGGATAAAGAAGCAGCTTTGGAAAAGTTCAAAATTACGTTCCGAAAACAGCGTTTATGGAATGAAGTTTTGAAAGCAGAGAAAGGTGCGAATGCACAGCTTGGTAGGTCGTTTGAATTTTCACTGCCGAAGGAATGGAACAGAAAGGAACAGATTGAATATGCGTCAGATTTTATACAAAGAAACTTTGTGGCAAAGGGAATGTGTGCCGATTGGAGTATTCACGATAAAGGAGATGGCAATCCCCACGTTCATTTATTGGTTACCATGCGTCCATTTAAGAAAAATCATACTTGGGGAAATAAAGAAGTGAAAGACTGGGCATTTGTCCGGGATAAAGATGGAAATATTGTGATGGATGAAACTCATCCGGATTGGTGGCAGGATAAAAAGAATCCAGAGAGACATGGTATTCGTATTCCGGTACTGGATGCAGATGGAAAACAGAAAATGGATTCTCGTAACCGAAAACAATGGAAACGTGAGGTTACTGATGCAACAGGTTGGAACAATCCAAAAAACTGTGAGTTGTGGAGGAGTGAGTGGGCGAAAGAATGCAATCAACATTTGAAAAAAGAAAATCAGATCGACCATCGTTCTTATGAACGGCAGGGCAAGATAGAGATTCCTACAATCCATGAGGGTGCAGATGCAAGAAAGATTGAGGAAAAATATCAGTCGGGACAGGTTGTATCCGCTTCATGGAAAGTGGAGGAAAATCGTATGATTAAGAAGCAGAATGTAATATTGAAAAAGCTGCAGGAAGCGTTTAGACAGATAAGTATTTTGTTAAAGCAATGGAAGGGGCGATTGTATGACATTAGAAGAAAGCAGAGAGGTCATTCCCATGATGGAGACTATGATAAACCAGATCGAGGAGCAGCAGGGGATTATGGCGGAGATGTACCAAGAGATGGAGCAGAGGGACGGACAGCTTATTTTGCTTCAGGAGCAGAATCAAAGATTGCAGGAATTAAACGACGAGTTGCAAGTGCAGCTTCAAATCTTGCCAAGTATAGAGGAACTGTTGGAACTATTGGAGAAGAAGGATGGAGAAATACAGAAACTGAAAAGCGAAAATCAGCAATGGAAAGAATTAGCGGAGAAGTTGAACGACGAGAACCAGTTATTGCAGAGACAGAACGGGGAATTGCTGAAATTCAAAAACGATTAGAGAAAGTGAGGGATGTGGATGAACGAATTAAGCGGCTCAAAGCAAGACGAGCGGATGGAGGAACTGCTGGAGTTATTGGAGAGCATGGAGAAGGAAGCAGCACAGAGAGATACCATTATCCGGCAGAAGGACAACGAGATACGAACACTGCAGGGGCAACTGAACGAATCGCTGAACTTATGCGAGAAGCTGAACAGCGAGAACAAAGCAGAGAACGTACAAGCCTTAAAGATCGAATTGAAGCAAACAAAAGAATTGTTGCAGAGCGAGAAAGAGAAAAGGAAAAGAGCCGACAGCACGATAAAGGAATGTCAAGATAAACTGCGGCAGGCTGAGCGGGAAAAGGAATATGCACTCACGCACCAGAAGAAAGTGGAGATACCGGTTGAAAAGCCGGTACTCTACGAAAGGTGTCGGAACTGCGACCGCAGAGCACATCAGCGGGCAAAAAAAAGGTATGACCATCAAAGGAATGGACTGGAAAAAAAGTATAAGGCAAAAGATGTGGGATTTGATGTAATGCTTGTAGTGTTATGGTGGTATGCAATTGTGGCAACAGTATTTGCGGCAATTCGTTCAAAAGCAGCGAAAAGCGACTTTATCATTTTTATGGGTACGATATGGAAGATGATTTGTTGGTTTGGTAAATGGATTGTTATGGCAGGACAATATGTAGCTCATATAGGCGACAGAATACCAAATGAGATGGCTGCTGTGACAGTGCATTGGTTATTGCTAATAATCGGAGTAGCCGGATTCGCAGGTGGCACAGGTACATTTTTAGTGATAATCGGGAAAAAAGTAATAAAGATGTATCAGGAGAATTGCTGGGATGTTGTTAGTATTGCAGTGGTAGTAACAAGCGTGGCAATGGTCGTTTATTTTGGTGATTGGATAAAGGATGTTATAAGACTAAATCTTATGGTTATTCTTTTATTGGTCCAGGCAGTATATGTCAGAATCAGGGTATATGTGCGTGGCTGTAAAAGAGCCAGAGGTTACTATTGATGTTTATGTGCGGAGAAAATATTACGGAAAGGTGGATGAAAGTTATGGAAAAGCTGGAGAAAGTTATTGTCGAGAATGGATTCACTTATGTACTGGGAGAGGATAATATTTATTATCCGGATTTAAGATTGCCGGAGGGTACAAATTATCAGATTGGGAAGTTTGGATATATGAGATGTGAGTATCTGAAGGAGTTCAAGCATGGGTATTATATGGATTTGTTACTTAACGGAAAGCTGAATGGATATTTGCATGAGGTTGATGAGGAATGTCATGAGATGCTGGAGCGGATTGTGGAGCAGATGAAGGAAAAGCAGGGTGTGACAGAGCAGTTGAAAGCGGAGAATCAGATGCTGTGGGTGGGCAGAGTGAATAATATTAGAATGTGTGCGGAGGAGATTGTGGTGCGGGAGTTGGTGTATGTGTGATGAAAAAAATTCGCTAATAGCGAAAAAAGATATTGACAAGCGGAACAAAATTTGATATTATATGAGTACAGCATAATGATATCTCTGGTATCTTGGTCAAACCCCATAAATTGGAGCACATAAGTGCTTGAGGAACATTCTTAAATGTGGATGTTCTACTGTTAGGAGCCAGCATGTTACGCAAAGACCCGTAGCACGCTGCAAGCACCGCATGCTCTGCCTCGCTCGGGGAGCTCGGCAGAGCTCAAAGGATTAGATAGGTTGTTCTGTATGCACCACACTTCTTTCGGGGTGGAAGTTGTACACTATATTAACAACTTCTAAAGGAGTGATAATATGAAAACAATGCTGTTCGTACAGAATGTCCGAATGACACCTCAAAAACCTAACAAAAAATCTGAGAAAAAGCGTAAGAAACTAAGAGGCAAAATTTTTAAATTTTTGTTTCGAGGAATTGAAGCATTATGGATGCTGGTACAAATAATACAGTATGTTCTCCAGATTTTTAAGTAAAGAGGTGGCTATGGAAAGTCTATCTAATTTTGATTATTCGTCGTAAGACTTTATATTATAGATTTTTTTCGGAAGGAGGTGTTGGCTTGATAGGAGATGTTTTAAGGCGTACAAGGACGATATACGGTTATAAAGCTTCTGAATTAAGCGAATTACTTGGTATTTCAAAAAGTTACCTTTCCGAAATAGAGAACAATAAAAAGCAACCTTCGTTGGAATTGCTTGAGAAGTATTCGAAGATATATGATTTGAAAGTATCATCTTTAATATTGTTATCGGAAAATTATGAAGATGCAAGTAAAAACAATAAAGGTGATAAATTTATTAGAAACATGATGATTAAGCTTATTGAAAAAATGACACCTGATATGGAGGAATGATGAGGAAAGAAAGCAATAAGTATGATATTACACAGTGTGCATTGTATAAGAAAAAAAGTTCAAAGCAACTGAAAAAAGTACTTTGCATATCTGAGGATGAATATAAAGACATATTGTCTATAGTACATTATCATAGTTTTCAAATTGATAAAAAGGATAGTGATGAGAAGAGAAATATTACAGCACCAGATAAAAGAATTAAGAAAATACAAACTAGAATATTGAGGTTGCTACAACATGTAGAACGACCACGGTGGTTGATTTCGGGAGAAAAAGGAAAGTGCTATATAGATAATGGGAAAAGTCATTTAGATTCAAATTATTTTTTGACGATGGACATTAAGAAGTTTTACGATAATTGTTTTAGAGAATATGTTTTTCTTTTCTTTAAAAAACGATTGATGATGGCAGGTGATTTAGCAGGATTATGTACTGACATAGTTACATATGATGGTGGAATTCCTACCGGATGTCCAACCAGTCAGATTATAGCATATTATGCATATGAAAGTATGTTTAACGATATATATATAGTAGCATGTAAGTATGGATGTGAATATACAGTATATGTTGATGATATGACTTTTTCATCAAAAGAGCCATTTGATTTAAATCGAATGAAAAATGAAGTGGATTGTATTTTGAGAAAATATGGACATAAACCAAAATATAAAAAAGTAAAGTCTTATTCGAAAGGCAAGAGTGTTCCGATAACTGGTACGATTGTTACAGGACAGCATGAATTGAAAGTTCCAAATAGATTACAAAAGAGAGTGTATGATGATTTTCAGGAATTGAAATATCTTGGTGGAAAAGAATTATCAGTTGATCAGATTAAGAATTTAAACAGTTTGAAAGGGAGAATTCAAGCTTCAAGAAACATTGAAGAAGGAAAATTTCCAGAAATCAATCGATTGACTAATTTGATAGGCTGAATTGAGAAATAATAGTTGAAAAAGTTTTTTGTTGACCATATAATATAAGTGACGAATACTGCAATTAGGTATAAGCCATACTATAGAAGGAGGTGTTAGATATGGCAACTTCAAGTATTACTAAAAACTTTGGCGTTTCCGGTCAAAGGCAAGTAGAAAAGTTTGCTAATGCTATCGAGGAATCCTATCAGGAGTCTCGTCATAGAGCACCAACACCTGACTTAAGGATTACACATTTACACAGTTCAGAAGAAATTAAAAAATTTATGGCAAAAAGGAAGAAAACAAATGCTTAATGACGTAACAGACTTTAACATTCGTGAATACTTGTCTGCCAAAGGCGATAAAGATCTCGGAGAGGATGAGTTACGACAACTCCTTTCCGAGTTTTTTTGTGATAAGAATCCGGATGTAGAGAGTTTTTTGAAAGAACAATCAATAGAATTTACAAAGAAAAATCAGTCCGTTACATACTTGGTATTTTCTAATGAGGCTGCTTCATTAGTTGGATATTTTACAATCACAATCAAACCAATTATTGTAAATGCAGAAAATTTCAGTAATACTATGAAGCGTAAAATAGCCAGGGTAAGTGAATTGGATGAAGAAAATGGGACATATACTCTTTCGCCATACCTTATTGCACAATTGGGAAAGAACTTTAAGGATGGAGCTAATGAGAAGGTTACCGGGGAACAGCTACTTCAGGCGGCTGTAGAAACTATAAAGGAACTTCAATATATGGCTGGAGGAATGGTGATTTTTCTTGAAGCTGAGGATAATGACAAATTAATGCATTTTTATGAAGATGAGAATGGGTTTAAGAGGTTTGATGTTCGTGAAGCAAAGTCAGGAGTTCATGATTCTCATACGTTGATTCAGTTACTGAAGATTATATAATATTTCTGAAGAAGTAAAGAATACTATGGGTTCATAGACTATGAAATGTAAGGAAGGAGAGGTAATGAAAGCGGTTTTGATTATTACAAGTTCCATTGATGTAACAGTGGACTATATAATAAAAAGTTATCAAAACGAAGCAATGTTTTATAGACTAAATGTTGATGAGTTTTCAAAATATAGGATTGATGTTGGCGAAGTAAGTCAATGGACGATTGCTTGTAGTAATTGGGCAATAGAAAAGTCATCGGTATATAGTATATATTATAGAAAGCCAATCTTGCCTGATTTGTCTAAGTATGAAGAGGACTACCATGGAATGATAGCTAAAGATATAATTTCGCTTATTAATGGGATTGTAGATGACTTTGAGGGGAAGGTGCTTACTAAGCCATATATATTAAGAAAAACAGAAAATAAAACATTTCAGTTACTTTATGCTGCTCGTAAAGGATTTCAACTTCCAAAATCTTATATTGGAAACAGTAAAGATATTGCTTTAGAGAGTATTAATAAACATAAATCGATTATCAAACCATTAACAACAGGAAAAGTAAAAAAGTGTGATGGTATTGAAATATATCAAACAAATTATATTGATGAATTACAAGAGGATATTGCACTTACACCATTATATGTCCAGAATTATGTGGAAAAGAACTATGAAGTTAGATTGACATGCGTAAATAATAGCGTATTTGCCGTGAGGATAGATTCTGAAGATAAGTTAGATTGGCGGAAGAAATATGCTGGCTTAAAGTATTCAGTTATAGAATGTCCTCAAATTATAATGAATCGTTGTTTTAAATTAATGGAAGACTTTGGTTTGAAATTTGGAGCTTTCGATTTTATAGTTAATAAAAGTGATGAATGGATTTTCCTTGAAATTAATCCAAATGGCCAGTGGTTATGGTTGGAAAAAGCATTAGACATACCAATTTCCCAGTGCATAATTCAATATTTAGTAGATTAATGTGCCATAATAGGAGGTTGTTCAATGGAAATAATAAAAAAAGTGATAAATATATTTTTGTGGATATGGTCACATTGTCCGGTAATATGTTTGAGTGATGATGATTATTTTGCAACGTTAAAGTTTGATAATATAAGAAATGCACATTTAAGGTTCAGCATATTAAATATTATGCTGGGCGATAGTATTATCTATGTTTTTTCATACGATATAAAAGAAAGAAAAATTTCATTTATAAAAATTTTGCGATTGACAGACATAGATGGAAATATCTTGGAAGATGAAAAAATCGACCAAATACAAAACAGATTTAGAATACATATTGCAGAATTATCAGATGATGATTTAGAGATTGAAAAAGAAAAATTGCTTTATCATATTGAGCGAGAGGAACAACGCATAAGTACAAGTGTTGATAAAATAAATATCTACGCTACAATAATATTGACTGTCATTCCAATTGTTATGGCATTAATTGATTTCGGCTCAGTAAAGGAGCTTCCTATTGTTTGGCAAGTAATGATATGCATAGCAGCATATGGCTTACTTAATATATGCATATATATTTTTAGAACAATAAAAGTACGTGGGATAAAAAAGAGCAGTTTTTCGGATTTGAGAGAGAGCTCTAATAGAAAAAAAGAAATAGTTGTGCAATATCAATATGATTGGCAACAATTAAAATATAAGGCTCAGTTATTTGTTAGTTTTGTTTTAAATTTGCAAGAATGGGTGGTCGTTTTATTAATATTGACTGTTGGTATTTCCTTTGGAATTTCAGTGCAAGATAACAATACAGCCTTAATTGCTATTAAAAACACGAAAAGTACTGTTTTTACAATGAACACGGAAGAAATCGGTATACCATATAGTAATAGTGCAGTAAATTGGCAAACAGTTGTTTTAGATATCGAAAAAAAACAGTGTGGCCAAATAATTATTTTAACAGATGGTAATGAAGTGCCTGAGGAGGTTAAAGGGCTTGCAAGGTATAAGGATTTACAGATTGAGATAATAACAGATAGGGATTTGGATAAAGGTAATTTTAAACTGATTGAGGTGAAATAGTATGAAAAAACATTTATTGAGTATGTATGGGGACTTTTGTAAAAGCAAAAAAATGACAGATTTAGGAAAAACTACATATGAGACAAGTACTGTTGAAACAACAGATGCAGACGAATTTTTGGCGATAGGAGGAACCTACGAAACTAGAAGTCAAGAAAATTCAGATCCAGATGAGTTTACATTTGGACCAACTAGTATTACAAAATCGGTAGAAGCAATTGATGAGGATGAATTTATTTTTTGTGGTCCGACAATGGTGACAGAAAATGTTGAAAGTTCAGATCTGGATGAATTTTTATTACAAGAACCGACCAATTTAACTTTCACACAAGAGAATACAGATGAGGATGAGTTTTTATCAGATGATTTAAGTGACTTTAATAATAAAGATTTTGATGAAATATTATTGATTTGATGGAAATGGTTGCAAAATGCTTGCAAAAAGTCCCAAAATGAGGAAGAATACATATAATATCAAGAATAGTTATGCAAGAGATAGCAATGCAAAACTTGATT
>CAMWUK010000125.1 GCA_947177415.1 uncultured Clostridiaceae bacterium | reverse complement strand
CGTTTTTGGCACATAGCTTGACAGCAAGTGTCAAGCTTGTGAGTGAACAGTAACGAACTGTTAGTTACTGTTCACACCTACAGTGCTAACAGTAACTGAATCCAGCCTATTTAAGATTCGCCTTCGGCGAAAGGCTGGATTCTTGGCTGTTCTACGTTTTTGGCACATAGCTTGACAGCAAGTGTCAAGCTTGTGAGTGAACAGTAACAACTGTTACACGGTTACATCTCTTTTCTTAAAAAATACTTTTCTTTTGGAGAAAAATTAGATATAATAGAGGGTGGATTAGAAGGAGTATACAAAGGAGGTGTAATATGGAAGAAAGATATGCCAGAATAGAGAGGCAAACAAAGGAAACCCAGATTGAACTGGAATTTGGCATTGATGGTACTGGCTCTATTGAAGTAGACACTGGAATTGGTTTCTTTGACCACATGTTATGCAGTTTTGCAAGACATGGTTTTTTTGATTTACATTTGAAGGTGAAAGGCGATTTGGAGGTAGACTGTCATCATACTATAGAAGATGTGGGAATTGTCCTTGGTAAGGCGATAAAAGAGGCTGTGCAGGATAAGGCAGGAATAAAAAGGTATGGTTATTTTGTACTTCCTATGGACGAAACACTGGCTTTGTGTGCGGTGGATTTATCTGGCAGACCATATTTGGTTTTTGATGTAAATTTTACCACAGAGAGAATCGGTACATTTGATACAGAGATGGTACGGGAATTCTTTTATGCAGTTTCTTATGGTGCTGGGATGAATTTGCATTTAAAGCAGTTAGAAGGAGTGAATAATCATCACATTGCGGAGGCTGTATTTAAAGCTTTTGCTAAAGCCTTAGACGAAGCAACAAAATATGATGAGAGAATTACTGGGGTATTATCCACAAAAGGTTCTTTATAGGTATGAAAACTTATGCAGAACGCCAAAGGCTATATTAGATGGGGATATTCCATTTGATATAAGGGAATGATGATAAGCAAGGGAAAAGGAGGATGAGTATGTCCTGTAAAAAATTGATTGCATATATCAATGCAGAAAATGAATTTAAGGGGAATATTGTGCGTTTGGCACAAAAGTATAATAACGAAGGTGCAGATGAATTATTTATTTATAATTATGACAAGGATGATGCCGCTAGAGAAGAATTTCTTAGTATGGCGAAAGAATTATCCAGAAATGTGGATATTCCTTTCATGCTTGGTCTGTATGTAAAACGTTTTGAGGATGTAAAGAAAGCTTTATATACTGGTGCCAGTCATGTGGTAGTGCGGGAAACATTAATTGATAATGAAGCTGCTATTAAAGAAGCTACACAGCGTTTTGGAGAAGACAAGCTTTATGTGGAGATGGATGCAGAGGGTGATTTTAAAAGTGTAGTCAATACCAAACATCTGAAAAAGCTTGGAATTTATGGAATGATGTTAAAGCATGTAACAGTTTCTCCTAAATTACTAGATAATATGAAACGTTCCCAAATGACTATTGTAATCAGGGATAGTCTGGTACGAAACGACTTAGCAGAACTGATGTCCATAGAAACAGTACGTGGTGTGGCAACAAATTATTTTGAAAACAAACATATTATGAAAGCGAAATATTCCCTTAGTGAAGGGGGAATTGATGTAGAAACCTTTAAGAGTCTTTTGGATTTTTCTGATTTTAAATTAAATGAAGACGGAATGATTCCAGTTATTGTACAGGATTATAAAACAAGTGAGGTTCTGATGCTTGCTTATATGAATGAAGAGGCATTTGAGAATACAATAAAAACAGGACGTATGACCTATTGGAGCCGTAGCAGAGATGAATTATGGTGTAAAGGAGATACTTCCGGACATTATCAATATGTGAAATCTTTAACGATTGATTGTGATAATGACACTCTTCTTGCGAAAGTGCATCAGGTAGGTGCAGCTTGTCATACTGGAAATAGAAGCTGCTTTTTTACAACGCTTTTCCAGAAAGCATATAATGATACAAATCCTCTAACTGTATTTCAAGAGGTATATCGTGTAATTCTTGATAGAAAAGCACATCCAAAGGAAGGTTCTTATACAAATTATCTTTTTGAAAAAGGACTGGATAAGATTCTAAAGAAATGTGGAGAGGAAGCAACGGAGATAGTCATTGCTGCCAAGAACCCAGATTCAGAAGAATTGAAATATGAGATTTCTGATTTCTTATACCACATGATGGTACTTATGGCAGAGTGTGGGCTGGATTGGGAGGATATCATGAGAGAATTGGTGAATAGAAGATAGGAGGACAAGATTATGGGAAATTTTTTTGCTTGGACAGGTTTTTATGTTGTAAAATATATTGCATACATCGCCATTGTAGTAGGTGCAGTTTTTATTGGTAAAGTTTGGGGAGACCATTCTAAAGCCAAAAAACAGACATTGAAAGATGGCGAGTAATTATTCAGCTAGAAACACGCAGTAACTGCGTGTTTCGTAAGAAGCGGGAATAATTGAGGTTAAGAATTTATTTTTAGGAGGCAAAAACAGTGAAGAAGTACGGAGTGAATGAACTCAGAAAGATGTATTTGGATTTCTTTGCAAGCAAAGAGCACTTGGTGATGAAAAGTTTTTCGTTAGTACCACAAAATGATAACAGTTTATTGTTAATTAATGCAGGTATGGCACCATTAAAACCATATTTTACAGGACAGGAGATTCCACCAAGAAAACGTGTGGCAACTTGTCAGAAATGTATTCGTACCGGCGATATTGAAAATGTGGGAAAGACAGCTCGTCATGGAACATTCTTTGAAATGCTGGGAAATTTCTCTTTTGGTGACTATTTCAAGGAGGAAGCAATTGAATGGTCTTGGGAATTCCTAACAAAAGTAGTTGGACTGGATGCGGATCGTTTATATCCTTCTGTATATGAAACAGATGATGAGGCATTTGAAATTTGGAATAAAAAGATAGGAATTGCTCCAGAGAGAATTTTCCGTTTTGGTAAAGAAGACAACTTCTGGGAGCATGGTGCTGGTCCGTGCGGTCCATGTTCGGAGATTTATTATGATCGTGGAGAAAAATACGGTTGCAAAGAACCAGGTTGTACGGTTGGCTGTGACTGTGACCGGTACATGGAAGTCTGGAACAATGTATTTACCCAGTTTGAAAATGATGGCAAGGGTAATTATAAGGAATTAGAGAATAAGAATATTGATACAGGTATGGGATTGGAACGTCTTGCTGTAGTAGTTCAAGATGTAGATTCTATTTTTGAAGTGGATACCATTAAGGCACTTTTGGATAAGGTTTGTGAATTGGCAAAGGTTTCTTATAAAGAAGACTATGCAAAAGATGTTTCTATCCGTGTGATTACTGACCATATCCGTTCTGCATCCTTTATGATTTCTGATGGTATTATTCCTTCTAATGAGGGAAGGGGATATGTTCTACGCCGTTTGATCCGTAGAGCAGCAAGACATGGAAGATTACTTGGTATAGAAGGAACATTTCTTGCCCAGTTAAGCAATACAGTCATTGCTATGTCAAAAGATGGCTATCTGGAACTGGAAGAAAATAAGGATATGATACATAGTGTCCTTACAGAGGAAGAGAAACGTTTCAATAAGACAATTGACCAAGGTTTAGCTATTTTGTCCAATATGGAAGAAGAAATGAAGCAAAAGGGTGAAAAAACTTTATCTGGCCAGAATGCATTTTTGCTTTATGATACCTATGGATTCCCATTAGATTTGACTAAAGAAATTTTACAAGAAAAAGGAATTTCAGTAGATGAAGAAGGATTTCAGGCAGAAATGGAGATTCAAAGAAAGAAAGCCCAGGAAGCAAGACATACATCAAATTATATGGGTGCAGATGAAACGATATATCAATCTATTGATTCTTCCATTACAACAGAATTTGTAGGTTATGACCGTCTTGTGCATGAATCGAAAGTTACGGCACTTACCACAGAAACAGAACTGGTTCAGGAACTAAATGCAGGAATGCAAGGAACTATAGTAGTAGAGGAAACACCTTTCTATGCAACTATGGGTGGTCAACAGGCAGATATTGGTGTAATTACAATGCATGACAGTGAATTTGTAGTAAAAGATACCATTAAACTGCAAGGCGGCAAAGTTGGACATGTAGGAGAAGTTACAAAAGGTTCTGTTAAAATTGGAGATATAGTGACATTATCTGTCACAGAAGAGAACCGTATTGACACTTGTAAGAACCACAGTGCAACACACTTGTTGCAAAAAGCACTTAGAACCGTTCTTGGCACACATGTAAAACAGGCAGGTTCTTTGGTGAATGCAGAGCATTTGCGTTTTGACTTTAATCATTTTACTGCAATGACAGAAGAGGAAATTACAAAAGTAGAGGATTTGGTAAATGAGCAGATTGCAAAGGCGGTTCCTGTTGTCACAGAAGTTATGGATATAGATGAAGCCAGAAAATCTGGTGCTATGGCTCTTTTTGATGAAAAATATGGTGAGACAGTCCGTGTAGTGAAAATGGGTGATTTTAGCACAGAACTTTGTGGTGGTACACATGTGCCAAACACAAGCACAATTTCAAACTTCAAAATTATTTCAGAAAGTGGTATTGCAGCGGGAGTGCGTCGTATTGAGGCACTGACAGGCAAAGGGCTTCTTGCATATTATAAGAGTCTGGAGAAGGAGATTGCTCAAATTGCAAAGGCTGCAAAAGCAGAACCTTCTAATATTGTAAAGAAAATTGAAAATATGCAGGATGAAATCAAGAGCTTACAGGCAGAAAACCAGAAACTTAAAGATAAACTGGCAAAGGATGCTCTTGGTGATGTTATGAATAAGGTAAAAGAAGTAAAGGGTATAAAAGTATTAGCAACTAGTGTTGCTGGTGTAGATATGAATGGTTTGCGAAATCTTGGAGATGAATTAAAAACAAAAATAGGTGAAGGTGTTGTAGTGTTAGCATCTGCAGTAGATGGAAAGGTGAGTCTGCTTGCAATGGCAACAGAGGAAGCGATGAAGAAGGGAGCTCACGCAGGAAATCTTATCAAAGAAATTGCCTCTCTTGTTGGTGGCGGCGGTGGCGGCCGGCCGAATATGGCACAGGCTGGAGGAAAGAATCCAGCAGGTATCGACGATGCAATGAATAAGGTTATAGAAATATTAGAAAAACAAATATAATAAAAAATAGCCAGTAGCAACGTATGGTAACGCTCTGACTCAACAGAAGAGGTGTAAAAAAATGGTAGATAACTATTTATTAACATTAGCAATTATTTTACTTTGTACAAAGGCAATGGGATTATTAACAAAAAAAATTCATATGCCACAAGTGGTAGGTGCACTTTTAGCAGGTCTTTTATTAGGGCCAGCAGTATTTGATATTCTGGTTCCTTCTGAATTTGTTACCCAGTTATCTGGAATTGGTGTAATTGTACTTATGTTTTCCGCTGGTTTGGAAACGGATATGGAAAGTTTTAAAAAGTGTGGTTTAGCCGCATTTGTAATTGCTATTCTTGGTGTACTTGTTCCATTAGGTGGTGGTTTTGGACTATCCTATATTTTTAATGGCAGTTTAATCCCCAATGATGTACAGGATGCAAATTTATTTATGCAAAACATCTTTATTGGTGTAATACTTACTGCTACATCTGTAAGTATTACAGTTGAGACGTTGAAGGAAATGGGTAAATTAAACGTGCCAGCAGGAAATGCTATTCTAGGTGCAGCCATTATTGATGATATTCTTGGTATTATTGCTTTGACCGTTGTAACAAGTGTTGCAGATCCAAGTGGTTCATCAGAAGGTATTGGAATCGTATTGTTAAAGATTGCAGGTTTCTTTATTTTTGCAGGTGTTGTGGGATATATTTTCTATCGTGTATTTAAATCATGGACAGATCGTGCAGAAAAGGATTTAAGACGTTTTGTTATTACTTCCTTTGTATTTTGTTTGCTATTATCTTATATTGCAGAAGAATACTTTGGAGTAGCGGATATTAC
Source organism: uncultured Clostridiaceae bacterium (assembly GCA_947177415.1). GTDB lineage: Bacteria > Bacillota > Clostridia > Lachnospirales > Lachnospiraceae > CAG-411. Next base: position 6,127 of record CAMWUK010000125.1, on the reverse strand, counting down.
GGGTGCATATCTGGCAGGTTTGGTAATTTCCCAGACACATAGAACCCAATATATTGCGTCCAGATTTGATCATTTGTCTTATATTATGTTATCACCAATCTTTTTTGCAAGTATTGGTATCAATGCAGCTATACCAAAAATGACAACAATGATTATTATATTCTCTGTGGTTTTAGTTTTACTTGCAGTAGTATCTAAATTGGTTGGTTGTGGTATTGGAGCAAAGTTCTTTGGATATTCTACAAAAGAGTGTATCCAAATTGGTGCAGGTATGGTTTCCAGAGGAGAAGTTGCTTTGATTGTTGCGAACAAGGGAGCAGAAGTTGGATTGATGCCAGCGAGCTTTATGGGACCAGTTATTATTATGGTTATTGCAACAACAATTATTTCACCAATTTTACTAAAGATGGTATTTAAAGAGTAACAGTTCAGGTAGTTCTGCACACTCCGCTGTGCAGAACGTATAAACGATTAAAACAGGGAAGGAATTGGGCAATTTACATGCGAAGCTTGCCCAATTCCATAACAGGGCAGCCTTGGCTGAACTGTTACTTTAAAGATAAGAAAACTGCTGTGGCTTAATTGTTAAAAAGAACTATCATATATTATGTATGATGGTTCTTTCTTGTTATTGGGAATTGTTACTGTTCACACCTACGGTGCTAACAGTAACGGAATCCAGCCTATTTATAATTCGCCTTCGGCGAAAGGCTGGATTCTTGGCTGTTCTACGTTTTTGGCACATAGCTTGACAGCAAGTGTCAAGCTTGTGAGTGAACAGTAACGGGGAATCTATTAACTAACATGAAGGGTTAGATTTAGGGATTGAATATACTATATTTATATGATAGAATAAACTGGTATAGTTTTTTATGAGCAGGGATATTATTACATTAGAAAAGAGGGATAAAGTTTGCTTTTTTATAACAACATGCAGTTATCTGGTATGATATCAAAAGAAGTCCTTTGGGGGTATGGATTTGTTTTCTTCGTTATAGTAAGCATTTTAATCGGTTGTATTTGGAATTGTGTCAGAAAAGAAAAGAAGGCACAAATGGAAAAAAAACAGATTGAACAAAGTTATGAAGAATTAGAGGAAGCATATCATCAATTACAGGCTGCAAATGAACAGTTAGACGAAAAGTATGAAGAATTAAAGGTTAGTGAGGAACATAATAAGAAGTTAGCATACTTAGATTATTTGACTGGTTTGCCTAACCGGACAGCATTTACAGAATATTTGGATTATGAGTTGTCTGTACTTAGGAAGGGACATATTTTATCTGTTATGTATCTGGATATAGATAATTTTAAAGATATTAATGATACACTTGGCAATTCTTATGGAGATGAATTGTTGTTAGATTGTGCAGAACGCTTAAAGCTTGCATTAGACAAGAACGACTACCTTGCAAGGTTTGGTGGAAATCAGTTTGTGATTCTTAGCGAGAATATTATTAATATATGGGAATATGAAGAGAAGATAAAACATATTCAGGAGATTTTTAAAAAACCATTTACGCTTTCTTTGAAGGAATATTTTATCACAGTGAGTATAGGTGTTACAATTGCACCAAAGGATGGTAAAAATGCCCAGACTTTGTTAAAAAATGCAGATGCAGCCTTGTATAATGCAAAAGGTTTTGGCAGAAATAATATTTGTTTTTATGAAGAATCTTTGAACGAACAGATTATTACTAAAATGGAGACACAGTCTGAATTACATACAGCAATTGCAAAAGATGAGTTTGAATTATATTATCAGGCACAAGTGGATTTGGATTCGGATTCCATTGTAGGTTTTGAGGCATTAGTACGTTGGAATCATCCAACAAAAGGACTTTTAATGCCAGATGAATTTATTGAATTAGCAGAAGAAACTGGTGTGATAGCAGAGATAGGCCAGTGGGTTTTGTTGGAAGCTTGCAAACAATTGAAACAATGGCAGGATATGGGATATTGTGATATTATCATTGCAGTGAATCTTTCTGCCAGACAATTTAAGGATGCCCAATTGGTAGAGACTGTAGAAGATGTGATTAGAAAAACGGGAATACATCCAGAAGATTTAGAATTAGAGATAACAGAGAGTATTGCATTGGATGATATTGCATATTCTATTGATACTATCCAGCGTTTGAAAGAGATTGGAATTAAGTTTTCTTTGGATGACTTTGGAACAGGCTATTCTTCTATGAATTATTTAAAATATCTGCCAGTTAGCAATTTAAAATTAGATAAGAATTTTATGGCATCTATTATCGAAAATAGTAGTGACAAAGCAATTGTAACAGCAATTATTACATTAGCTAAAAGCCTTGATTTAGATGTGATTGCGGAAGGTGTAGAGAATAATGAACAGGTTGCTTTCCTAAAAGATGCACAAATTAATAAAGTACAAGGATATTTATACAGCGTTCCAGTATCTAAAAAAGATGCAGATGCTTTGTTGGAAGAAAAAGGAAATTTAGTATTACTAGCTAGTACTTAGTTGAATATATAATAGGATATTTCATAGTTTTTACACTTTGGGGTATCCTATTTTTAATTTATAGGAAAGTTCGTCCTATAAATTAAAAAACGCTCCGCTTAGGATGTGCACAGATGCGTAAGGAATATTGTTGCAAAAAACATGCAACACGCATCTGGCACGCAAAGTGTGCAATCCCCTCATGAATGAGGGGTTAGGGGAATTGATGTGGGTTTGCCCGCTTTGTTCTTATGGAATTGCGTGAGATGGAAGGTATGTGATGTGTATGGTGAAGGAAAAAGAATACACTTTTTTTAGTATAATTATTGGGGTATTTTATATTTCTCTTCTTTATCTGGATTGTTTTTCAAAAAAAAGTATGGAGACATACCAGCTAAAATACTGGATAATATGGATGTTTTTTTTAGAAACTACATTTTCTTTGTGTGGAAAAGAATATCCATATTTATGGAAAAATTGGCTTTGGAAACTTCGCTTTGCGGTCATTCTAGCAGATTTTTATTTTTTGTTTACACCATATAATGCTGCAGGAATTGGTGGTTATATTGTAGTACAAATGATTTATAGAGAAGGCATAATGACACAACAACACAAAGAAAGAGAGTATAAGAAAAATCTTCTGGCTATAGAACTTACCACACTTATGGTTTTAACTGAAATTGGAATATTTTATGGGAATTATGCTATTTATATTTTAGGAGGATTATATGGATGGATATTATTTCAAAATTTAAAAATAGTATGGAAATCTTATTTTGAGGGAAAGACGAATGTGTTATACCTTGCCCTGTCCCTTACCTTTCTTGCATTATGTGATACCTCTATTTTTTTGAATTTTATATGGAATAAAGAGTTAATTAGTAATTTAATATGGTGTTTTTATGTTCCTTCTCAATTATTGCTTGCAAAATATGAGTGATTATGTTAGAATATAAAGCAGTTTGTATTGATGTTTCAGGTTATTTCTAGATATGATTTCGGAATGTTTCGTTCCTGTTTTTCCAAACATATGATAAGCAAATGTTACTGTTCACTCACAAGCTTGACACTTGCTGTCAAGCTTGTGCCAAGAACATAGAACAGCCAAGAATCCAGCCTTTCGCCAAAGGCGAATTACAAATAGGCTGGATTCTGTTACAGTTTGCACCGTAGGTGTGAACTGTAACAAGCAAATAATTGAGGATAGAGTCTTTTCATAATATAGAGGGTGTTGTGAAAAGGAGATTATATGGAGTATCAGAATTTTTATAAAGAATTAGTTCAAAGTATTCAAGAAAAATTAGGTGACAAATATCAGGTGAAAATTACAGATATTGAAAAAAATAATGGTGTTGTTTTAGAAGGTATGATTATCATAAAAGAGGATAGCCAGATTTCTCCAAATATTTATTTGGAAAGTTTTTATGATCGTTATCAAGAAGGAGAAAGTCTGGAGGAGATTACAGAAGAAATTCTTATTATGTATCATGAAACCATGAATCGCAATCCTATACAGATGGATCAGCTTGCAGAGCTTAAAAGACATGAGGATAATATTTTCTTTCGTCTGGTCAATTACAATATGAATAAAGGATTTCTTAAGAAAGTGCCTCATATACGTTATTTAGAATTTGCGATTACCTTTCATTGTTTATTGGAAAGACAAGAATATGGAATACAATCCTTTTGCATTAATGAAACCATACGTCAGGAATGGGGAATTTGTATAGAAAAGTTATACCAGCTTGCACTAAAGAATACACCTTTGCTGTTTCCTCCTAAAATACAATCTATGGAAAAGATGATGTATCAATTAATGGAAAATAAAGAGGAAGGTTTATCTGCTATTGACAAATGGTTTTCTATAGAAAAAAATGATTATCAGGAACAATATGAAAAAACTTTAGAAAATATGATGTTAGATTTGGATGATACAGGGGAAACTTTTATGTATGTCTTGAGTAATAAGCTGGGTATATATGGAGCCTCCGCATTGCTTTATCCCGATCTTTTGGATTGTTTTGCAAATAGAAATGGAAAAAACCTCTATCTATTGCCTTCCAGTATTCATGAATGGATTATTGTGGTTGAGCAGGAAGAGTACAGTGAGGAATTGCTAAAAAATATGGTATATGATGTAAATCATACCCAAGTGGCTGAGGACGAAGTGTTGTCTAATCAAGTATATTTTTATAACAAAGACACAAAACAAATAGAAGGTGAAGAAAGGTAAAAAGGATAAAAATTGAGAAAATGCATATACTAAGGTGGAATAGAGGAATGGAGGTATTGGTAGATGCATAAAATCAGTTTTTATAACACAAAAAGTTATGATAAAATTTCTTTTGATAAACGTAAATCCCAATATCAAATGGAGATTGAATATTACAAAAATAAATTAAATGAAAAAACGGTAAAATTAGCAGAGGGCAGCGATGCAGTTGTTGCATTTGTAAATGATACCATAAATGAAAAAGTTATTGATAAATTATGCGAATATGGAATTGGCGTGATTGCTATGCGTTGTGCAGGTTTTAACAATGTGGATTTAGCCTATGCAAAGGACAAGATAAAAGTATTGCGGGTACCTGCCTACTCTCCATATTCTGTAGCAGAACATACCATGGGATTATTGCTTTCCCTAAATCGTAAACTTTATCGTGCCTATAACCGGACAAGAGAATTTAATTTTAGTTTGAACGGGTTGACTGGATTTGATTTGCGTGGCAAGACCGTTGGTGTGGTTGGAACAGGAAACATTGGAAGAGCATTCATAAATATTTGTAAAGGATTTCAGATGAATGTATTGGCATACGATCCATATCCGGTGAAAGATTCAGATATTCATTATGTGGATTTTCAGGAAATATGTGAAAAGTCGGATATTATTTCTCTGCACTGTCCTTTAGTGAAAGAAAATTATCATTTAGTCAATGAAGAAACCATTGCTAAAATGAAAAAAGGGGTATTTATATTAAATACCTCAAGAGGTGGTCTGATTGACAGCGAAGCGTTATTAAAAGGGCTGATTTCACAAAAAATAGGTGCAGCAGGGCTAGATGTATATGAAGATGAAACAGATATTTTTTACGAGGATTATTCAGGAAAAATTATAGAAGATGGTGTATTGACAAGGTTGATTTCTCTGCCTAATGTATTTGTCACATCACACCAGGCATTTCTTACAAATGAGGCTTTGGCAAATATTGCTGAGTCAACCCTTGAAAATCTGTCAGACTATTTTGAGGGAAGACCTTTAAAGAATTTGGTGCAATAATATGATTGAAAGGTAACAGTTTAGGTAGGTCTGCACACTCTGCTGTGCAGACCGTATAAAAGAATAAAACAGGAAGGGGAATGGGGCAATTTACATGCGAAGCTTGCCACATTCCGTAACAGGTCAGCCCCCTGGCTGAACTGTTACATTGAAAGCTAAAAATGCCAAGAATGATTCGGGAAAAATATCATCGACCTATTAAGGCATGACTGACTAATCCCGGATTATCCTTGGCAGAACAAAGTGGGCAAGCCCACATCAACTCCCCTAACCCCTCATTCATGAGGGGATTGCACACTTTGCGTGCCAGATGCGTGTTGCATGTTTTTTTGCAACAATATTCCTTACGCATCTGTGCACATCCTAAGCGGAGCATTTTT
>CAMWUK010000124.1 GCA_947177415.1 uncultured Clostridiaceae bacterium | reverse complement strand
AAGATGGAAAAGCCCTAAAAGCGGTCAGCCAGGGTAATGTGAATGTAAAACCAGCAGCAGTGAGTAATTCGACAGCAGCAAACAATTCTATGGCTGGTGGAACTGGTCAGTTTAAGATGAATTTGCAGATGTTTGCTAAGAGTGGTAGTGGAACAACATTAGTTACTCATAGAGGAACCAATGAACATATTGAAAAAGTATTACAACAAGGATATATACGAGCATACGGACCAAGAACACCTATTGATGCTTTTATAGATCATAAAAATCCTGCTGTTTGGATATCTGAAGGAAGACCTACATGGTTTAATAGAATATTTTCTGGAATGGTAGGAAAGCGAGGAGAAGCATCAATTACATTTGAAGTTCCGTCTGAGTTGATAAAAAAACCAAGTGGAATAAAAAAGATTTTTGGAAAGGTTCAACGAGTTATTGAACAAGATGTTGAAATACCAGAGAATGTAATTGTTAGAAAGGCAGGGAAATAAAATGATTTTATCTTTAATAATTACATGTCTTTTTTGGCTTATAATTGTTATTGCTGATGTGATTTTTCATCCTCAAGAGTGGTATCTATTTTTGGTACCTCCAATAATAATATCAGTTGTAATAATATTGCTGGCACATATAAATAATACACTATGTGTTGTAGTAACAATATGCTTACATATATTTATTGTGATTGAATTGTTGATAAGTTATTTCAAAAAATAAAATTCCACATTTAAACGTGATTACCAGCAGGGATACAGTAGTCATTGAATAGGGTGCAAACCTTTATCTGTTCCACTAATGGAAACCACCTACAATGGAGAAGAAGTCACCTATGACGCAGAAGGAAACTGGAGTGTCCAGATAAACACAAAGACAGGAATACGGACAGAATACGTAGTAGACACCATAAGCTGGTTCTCCCAGGTACTCATGGCAACAGAAACAGGGAATGGAACCACCAAGGTAACTATTTACACCTACGGAAACGGACTGTTATCCCAAAGCAGCATAAGTGGTAGACTGACTTTCCATTACAACAACATAGGAAACACCATCCTGTTAACTAATGAACAGGGAGAAAAAGAGGAAACCTACAGCTATGGACCTTATGGGGAACTGCTAAGCAGAGACAGAAGCAAACCCCCATACCTGTACAATGGCATGTACGGGATAGCTACCGATGCCAACGGATTGTACTACATGCGGACACGGTACTACACATGGTAGTTAAGAGATTTATCAACCAGGGCGTTGTAGAAGGAAGCAACATCAACAGCCAGAGCCTGAATAAGTTCTCCTATGTGCAAGGCAACTGAACTGGCAGTTTCGAACAGAAGATGCACGAATTAAACCCGCATCTTTATATCCTGTACTTACCACTATCTCTGAGTAGAGATGGTGGTAAGTATAAATATAAGTATGTCAGTACACTAGTGTACTGACATACTTATATTTAGCAAAATTTTAATACCTATAACACTTTGGAAAATACAGTTTTATTTCAATGGCAATTTAGCTAAATATAAACGAGCCAATACACTAGTGTTTAAAAGTAAAACAGAGAATAAAAGAAAACAAATGAGAAACCGAAAAACTGTCAGCAATTTTGTGATTCATAAGTACTATTTGCAGAAAGGTGGATTATAATAATGGATAAACTATGTATATTGAATTTGAAAAACCGTCAGGAGGAGTATGCAGCTGCTTTGGATTTTATTAAAGCAGTAGAGGAAGAAAAAAGTGGTACGGTAGATGAAAGAAAGAAAATATTATTAGAAATGGTGAAAAAAATTTCTATATCTCTAGGTAATGTACAGAAAGATATTTCTGTGCGTTATCTGGAACAGCCTATGAAGGTGACTGGGAGAGGTAAAAATCATGCTGAAAGCATTCAAAATATGCATAACTTTGGAGTAAAAGATACTGTGATTTTAGAAAGAAAAAATCAAAATATTAGATATCAAATTCGCATTCATTTTAACAGAAGTATGGATTTTGATACAATAGAAGAAAGCGAATTAATGTATTTGCAATATTTGGCAATGTTCTTAAAGAGGGTAAGTGGTTTTTTTATTTATGATGAAAAACCAGAGCTTACAGAAACATTACAAAGACAAATTCAAACTTCGAACTGTAATTTGGCTGAACAAGAGTTAAAAAAGCATTTGACAGTATTTATAGTACCGACTACGGGGGATATATACCCATATGAAAATCAAAATGGAAAAATTGATTATAATACCTATATTAGTGTGTCAAGATATTTGCGCCTTCTATCCAAGCAATATACTGGTGTGATTTATGGCGTGGATGAGTCGTCAAATCAGCCTGTAGTTACAAGTCTGGATTTTCGTAAAAATAGAAAATGTAACACACATTTTCCTTTGACAATTATTGATAAAAAAGTATATGATTCGTTATTTGTGGTTTCGATAAATGATATTTTAGATGAGTTATTTTCGTTAAAAAGCAATGGGCGTTTTCGTAATTCAAGAGACGAAAATCCTAAAAATGCATTAGAAGATTTTATTGCAGAAACAGACTTGTATCGTATCAGATCTTTTGCATCGTCTGAATATTGTTCAGAAATTTTGCGATTTCTTAAATCATGTAGTAATGTCTCTTTAATGGAATTTTCTTTATTTGCATTTATGCTTTCGAAGAAGAGTATAAATGCAAATAGTAATGATTCTGGTAATGGATATATGAGTGTGTGGCAACTTGCACATGAAATAGCACAGGGATTGAAGCAAGTGATACAGAATGCTATTCAGCATACAGAAAGTAAAGAATGCTTTTTCTCGTTCTATTTACATGAAAGAGGAGTTAGAGAAGATAGTAGTAGTTTTGTTAGAAGAATTACCAAACGATATCTAAATACTTATTTTGATACATCAGTAGCGAAAGAAGCATTGGAGGTGTTTGTATCTGATTTAAATGATAAAGAAGACATGGTGGATAATTTTATATCAAATTTGAACTATGAGTGTAATGAAGGAAAAAAACATGGAACAATGGATGGACTGACAGGTCATTTAAAATTAATAAATTGTCGCAAGAAACTTGCGATACGAAATTTTTTCTCAGAGTATGATAAAGAGGATGCTAAGCAAGAATGGAAATGTTTTCGACAAGAAGATGTAGTTGCACATATTGGATTAAGTCAATTTGCACAGACAATAGATAAATGCAAAGCATCTGTCAAAGTTATTAGTAGTAAATATAGCAAACTAACTGATCCAAGGAGAATTTTCTATCATGCATATGGTGAAGAGAATAAAGAAGATTTTTTTGTTTCTGAATTAAATAGAGATTACATTTCTGTTATTCCAGGGACACAATTTTCACTTTTGATTCCTGTACAAACATGGAATGTTATACCTTCAATGGGAATAGGGCAGTTGAAACAACAGAATCATATTGCAGAAAATTATTTTAGTTTTGCTACTTTTCTGGACTATGCTGAAAAAAGAATTTTAATACCAAAGGAAAAAGAGACAAATAGTGGGCAGATGGATATATTGGATGCAAAAAGAAAATATCGTTTAGTTCAAACGTGGAGAAGTTATTGGGAGAAACAGTTTAGAAAGAATATAGAAGAGTTAAGAGAAAATAGTGCTACTACACATGAAAAAAAATATATTTTTAACTATGATTTTGATAATATTTCTGCTACATCTTATTTTAGTAATGATGATAGAATTGAGGTTTGTTTAAAGGGAATCATTAATGCGTTGGATTCTGTTAATAATTTGGAACAACATTTTTTAATTGCCTTGACAAATCTCCCACAGCGGTTTATAGAAATTTTTCGAAAGATTAGTGTGCAGTTAAGTGTAAGAAGGTTCCCTGATAAATTACAGATATGTTTACATGAAAAACAAGGAGGAGAGAAGAAAAACAAAAGGACGGTTATGCTTGGAAGTGATTTTTCACAGGCAATATATAATGCCTATGTTCTTTCCATGGAACAGGGAGTTGACGGTTTTGATAAGGAGGATTGTGAAAAAGCATCTGATATTAAAGAGGTTCTGATGTCTGAATTGGATATACAGGAAAAACATAATCAACAGGATGTGATAGGTGTATGTCCTTTTGATGTAATATTAAACTGTTCGGAAACAGATAAAAGAAGTTTTTTAGTTCAATTACAGAAGATGGGAGGGATAAAATTTATCTGGCAGGCAACTATACAGTTTTTTGGGTAGTAGACAAAAATGGAAATTTGGAAGATGGTATGCCGTCTAAAATTGAAGAAAAATATTGGAAAAATGTTTTGCCAAATCATCAGATAAAAACGAAATTATCTATTTTGAACGAAAAAAGCAAAGAGATAAGCACGGATGATAAGAAGAATAAAGAAAATATGGATATACAATATATAATTCGTTCTTCTGTGGTTTGGCATGATCCCCTGGCATGCGAGTTATGTTATCCGGAATATGTTATTGATGAGATACCGTTAGTTGAAACAGATGCTACATCTACGGTGCCTACACAGCAAATTCGCTACAGAGAGTATCAGTATAATGGAGATAATACAATAGCAACTGCTACAGAATATGATAGGTTTACTAAGTTACAGGGTTGTGTGTTTTATGATCATATTTGCCGTAGGCAGAACCATTATCAGTTTTATATTGATACACAACGGTATTTTTATAATGTCAAAAACATGGTTAAAAATTGGTTGGTAGAACAAAGCAAAGAATTTTTGTATGAAACAAATGAGCCTGTCCTACATATTATTTTTTCGCCAGAGCATAATACAAATGTTGGTTTTGTACAATATGTAAATATATACTGTTTTAATGGTTTGGCGGAAATAGTATCTATAAATGTAGATAAACAGTTTAGGAGTAATTTTATATGTGAGCATGCTGCAATAAAAAGAATGATTGAGGAATTACATCGAGACAGATATGATATGAAAAATTTACCAGTTAAGTTTTATTTTGTAGATGACACCGTGATTACAGGGGATACACTGGAAAAGGCAAATGGATTGCTTCATTCACTCGTACCTTCAAGCGAATATCCGGTTAATCTTTTTAGCAAAATATTTGTTTTGGTAGATAGACTTTCAGATGAAACAAAACAAAGTTATGTGGATAGTCCAGATAAAAATTTTATGGCATTTTTACATATTGACGTTTCAAATATTCGTACACATGGTGATTCGTGTATCGGATGTAAACTAGAGCAGGATGCGGAAAAACTGTATAAGCGTAGTGCAACAAGAAATATGGCAACATATTGGTTTGGGAAATTTAAAGATTATAGAAAAAAGCCGTATGATAATAAAAATGAAATGCTTTCCATAGAATCTTCAAAATCATATCGGATGTTGTTGTTTTCGCATGTGTTACAGAATGTTGTAGTAAAACAAGGAAATTGTTATACTCTGGGAGATGTTTATGATATAGTCTTAAATCTTTCTCTATGGCTTTTGAAAGTAGATGATTATGAAGATAAGGCCGCATATGGTTATAAAAAATATTTAGAAGATATGCGGAATATGGATGGGGTATGTACACTGTTAAAAACAATATGTCGCCCATTTTTTTCCTATGATTTCAAAATTAAAAGACAAGTGTACACGTTTTTCATTTTTCTGGCAGAATTAATTTTAGGAGAAAAAAGTAGTTGTATTTTTCCAAAGAATCTTGAGATAAAAGAAAATATTGGTTATCTTTTAGATAATGATAGAATTTCAAAAATGGATGTATTGGCGAAATATATAGAAAAAAGGATTACTGAGGAGAAAAAAAGTGAATTAGATTTTTTGAAAGATTATTTGCTTGAAGGATTAACGGATATGGGAAGCACATATGCGATGAGAATGCAAACGTTAAAAAAAGTTTATAAATATTTTAAAAGTAAAGAAAAAAATCTTTCAACAAATGAAAAGAAAGAATTTTGGAATAGTTATGAAGTAAATATTCATCGTTTGGTAACTGGTAATGCTGATGAATCGAGGGAACTTTGGCTTGAATATATGTATATTACTGGAATGGAATATCGTAAATTTTCCATAAAAAATTACAATAATGATTCATATGAACCAAATTTCTTTTATGAGACGATTGCGGATACATCTTTAGAAAATCAGCAGGACAAGTATTTCTATCAGTTCTGTCACAATTTATTTATGCAAAACATAGGCATTAATTTTGATGGACTTGAAGAAAAATGTATTGTTCAGCCGTCATCTGAGTCAATGGATGAAAGTTTTCTTAAGGACTACTGGAAACAAATGCGTAAATTGGATTCATTTGATAATCCATTATTGAATAGCAGAGAAAAGGAAGTAAATACCCAAGGTGAAGAAAGATTGTTTATTTTATTAAAAAGCGGAACAAATGAGGTAATAGAACCGTCTGTAAATGAGTGGTATGAAAGGTTTTTGAAATATATAGTGGATGTAATTGTTGAAAAATATAATATTGATAAGAAAAATATTAATATTGCAATGCTTACAGAAAACAATGAAAATGTAGAGCATATAAATCGCATTCAGTTTTTCGATATTGTTCAGGACATAGTAAATTCTGGGAAAACCGGGATTTCAGAAACACGTTATTATATTAAGGAAAGGGTTGTAGATGCATTAGAGTCTGGTGGATTGTTTGATCTTGAAAATAATGGATATACTATATCAGAAGGCAATGTTTTAAATGGAGAAAAAAGACCTTATGTGATAGCATTTTTTGACAATCCGGGAAAGGGCAAACAAGAACGGAGTCTTGCAAGAGTATTTCTGTATATTAGTATTGCAGATGATATTGAAACAAATAAGAAAGAGTTAACATTACGTTTGATTTTAAGAGATGTGCTGATGTATAGAAACCGAATCTTGCGTTTTCTGGAAAGAGATTTTGCAGGAGAAATATATGCAAACTATGCACATACAATTGGAGAAAGGAATATTTTATCTCACGAGAAAGCACATAGCCATAATACAACGGCTGACGATGCGATCTCTTTGGAAATCTTTCAAGGGGAAAAGATATTTGGGAAAGAAAGCGATTATGCAATTCTTAAGAAAACAACAGCAGCGGAATGGTTGTTATTACGTAATTATACGAATGGTCAAATAGCAAAAATATTTAATAGAAGTTTTCATGATCATACGGAGGATGTATATTCCTTGAATAGCCCAATGCTTTATATTCCGAATGATAGCATTAATTATAGTAATAGTCTGTTTAAACAAAAACTGGATGTTTTTTCAAGACTTAATTTGAAAAATGAGAACCGGGGAGTGTCAGATGATCGATTTAAGTTGTTAAATCAGATAATTTATATTCAGTATGATAAAACATTAAATGATGCATTATTTATCCAGGGAAATAATGGACAGTTTTATAATCTGGAATATTTTAAATGCATACTGATTGATATTATGTTTTCTGCTATTAAGTTTGAATCAGATAGACCGGATTATTTGCTTCGTATTGATCGATTTCTGGAGATAAAAGATAAATTGGAAAAGGATGTACAATCATGGGATATAAATGATGAGGCGACTGCTGGATTAATAGAAAGACTGAGGGATTCTCAATGTAGTATAAAAATTTTTAGAGATATATCATTGGATTCAGATATTGATTATTTGGTTATCCAAAATCCGGTTAAAGAAATGGATAATAGCATGGGAAACTGGGAAGAACAGAATGAAATAATTAAGCATAGACTAAATAATCCGTTAGATTATGCGGATGGTCATATGTCTTTGCTTGCAATAAAGAGATATATTGAAAATTTGGACGAAACAATGGAATTGGAGTGTAGTTTTCAATATGTAGTTCATAAAGAAGATAATGGACATGAAAAATTGTATTTTGAAAATCGGTTACCAATATTAAAAAGGGAGGTAGGCAGATATGAAACAATTATATTGGATAGATGATAATTTTCAACAGGTGAATTATATTGCACAAGGAGCGATATCTAAATTGTGGAAACTGGAGGATATTGATAAAGAAGAAATAGCCTCAAAGATACTTATATTTGGTAATGCATATAAAGTTGCAGATACGGATGAGTTACCAACAGAAGAGAATGAAAGAGAAGTCTATCAAAAGTTGCAAGACTTATTTATGGAAGAATGTCAAAAACACGATGGTCCAAGTAAGGATAGACCAATGTACAATGAAAAAAAGGTACTTATTCAAGATCCGATATCTTATCTTTATAAACGGGAGGTGTCAGGTGATTTGGAAGCATATAAGAAAATGAAAGGGGCATGGATTTCAGAAAATTTAGATGATAAAAATAGTGAAAATTATGAAAAGGCTGCTAGAGAGGCAGGTTTATTGATTGAAAGGATGAAAATAAAACCAGCTAGTGTTGTTGGGATAGATATAGCATTGTTGCATGATGATTTGGAGAGGTTGCGGCAAAAACGGCGGATTTTGTCAATGGAGTTATGTCATCAAATATTAAGTGCTCATATCCGCTGTTTTATGTATTCGACAGAAGCCGATGATGATATCTTAAGGAAAAATTGGGAAGAGATGTATGGTTCTTTCTATGATAATGAAGAGATAAAAATATACAAGCGTAGTGATTTAATGCAAAAGGGAAATGATGATATTGTAAAAGAGATTGATCAAATGTTTGAAAAAGAACAGAAAGATGAGGTGCAAGACAATGGAAAAGACAATGTGGGATAAGAAATGGGAGATTTTAAAACGTATGATAGCAAAAGAAATGCCAGAACGACAAAATAGGAAATTCCATTTTTTTCATTATACTTCTTTGCCTGTGTTATTTAGTATATTAGAGGGAAATGAATTCTGGGCAGCTAATGTAAGGTTTTCCAATGATGTAATGGAAGAAAAAATGCTTAGATTAGATAATTTGGAAGCAAGAGATGACTATATTATTTGTTTTTGTGCAGAAAATGATATGCTGAGTCAATGGAGAGGATATTGCCACAATGGAGGTGCAGCTATTCAGTTAAATTTACATTATCCTCAAACTTATAGTATATTACACGCTGATTTTGATGAAACCGGTAATTATATTGTATATGAAAATACTCCTTTGCCGGTGGTTTATTTAAGTTCAGACACTGATGCAAATAGCAAAAGAAAAGAGGTAGATCATACTATAATAGCAAGTGGTTATCATGATGATGTGAACTTGGAAGATATATTGCCATATATGAAAAATGGTTATTTTTATGAAGAGAAGGAACTTCGCCTTGTATTTTCAAATATTAATGGTAATTTATCGAAATGCATTAGATTTCGTACACTGCCAGATGGTGTTAAAGTTCCTTATATTGTGGTACGTCATGGTAATGTAGGGAATATGAATAGAAATTGTTTAACAGATATCGCAGAATATAGTGATGAACGTATTGAAGAATTGGCAAGCCAAGGCCTTCCGATATGGATAGAGGAAGGTTTCAATCAGGAAGTCAAGTATTATGAAATGATGAAACGTGTAGATGAGTTTAAAAAGGAAATGGTACCACTTTATCCTGTCAAAGTGTTTTGTAGAGGAAGATTGCCAATTGAAAAAATTACAGTGGCACCTACATATGACCGCGAACGAAAAGCAGAGCAAATTAAACGATTTTGTATGAGTAAATATTGGCTGAATAATGTTCAGGTTGAAGTTTCCAAAATACCATATATACAACCTTCATTATAGTTTTATGTTTACATATAGAGAGTTATAGTGAGTAGTTTTATTATAATTTGAATTCAATTGATTAGGTGCAAAAAAGATGTTTGAAGTTTGTTGTAGAAAAAGTTTGTAGCTATAGTAAGTACTGGTCAAGTCAGGAAAATAGCCTTTCGGATTCTCAACAAATACATTGTGTGTTGAATTTTGACAATTAAATATTGTGAGATTTTGGAAAATCATCAAATAAACTTAAAAAAGAATAACAGTTCAACCGGGTTTATTCATAAAGTGTCAGAATATACAAATCATATAAAGAGTATGTCCATAATAATAAGCATTAAGAACACTGTCCCAGCCCCAGGAAGCATCGACATCAGAGTAATGCCTGTCACAGGTGCAGTTCAGGATGCCCTGTTCAAGACAATTACATTTCTTATGTCCATAAGAATTCGCATGGGCATGGACACAGATGCCGTCTCCGGAAATGGTAAGACCACTGGTGTCAATGAGACTGGGGTTACAGGGAGGAATAATGACAACAATGGAAAATAATTGCTGCAGGAGTTCTTCATATATAGGAAGGAGTAGTATAGTAGATAAGTGGAAATTAAAATGATATTTATTTTGAAATTAGGAATAAGATAGAAATAAAAACATAGAAATCCTGCAGTTAAGAGGTGGGAAAGTAGGAATGGTCATTAGGGGTATAGAAGATAAACAGAGAGTGAAAATTTTCTAATTTGTTATGGGTACAAATTTTAGAATTATCAGAAAAAATTGTGTGAAAAATATAGATTATGAGTACCTTTTGCTGGGAAAACATGCAATATCATTGTTACAAAAGTTGTCATTGTAACAATGAGTGGTAAGATCAAAGCAGTCGAAAAAGGAATCTGCAAGATCTGGGTATATGCACAGAATAGTGTGGATAAGACCATAATCATTACAGTAAAATAAAAAATACCACCCCATGGTACAAAACACCCCCAAACCACCAAAAAATACCATGTGGCGATTTTACAAGTACAAAATTTCACGATATAATTGTGATACAAGGTTGATGCGGGAGCGATACTTTGTAAAACAATTAAATAGCAATTATGGATTGGTGAAAAATCCGGTATGCTGCCTGACAATACAGTCGAAGTTATGCGAATGGAGAACCGAGGTGTCGAGAGACGAAGGTGGAGCGAACAGGGCAGACTTTTTTTGAGAAGTAAAACATAACGGATGGATAATAACCCACAGAGGTACTAGAATAGAAACCTTACTCTCGAAAAGGCAGTAGAGAGGCTCATGTCAAAGTTTTGATGTGTCGTGAATGCAAGTTGTGAAGGCTTGCAGCTAATCCGTAATTCCCAGTAAAGTGAGTTGCGATTACTGTTAGCACCGTAGGTGTGAACAGTAGCGGTTTACGCTGTATGCGGGCGAGGAGGAAAAAAGCATACGTTACATAAGGTGAAATAGATTTGCCATTATGTCATAACTGTGTTTTATATGGAGCAGTTATGGATGTCAATTTAAGGATAAATGTTTCGTATGGAATAGTATGGAGCATAAGAGAAAGGCTAAAGTAACAGGTGGAAACTGTTTATAAAAGAAAGCAGATTCCCAGGACTGTTACTTTAGCCTTTTCTGTTTCAAAAAAGGAGGAAGCAAGATGGATAAGAATACCATAGTGATTGCAATCGACCATGGGTGGTCTAGTTGCAAGACGAGCAACTTTGTCTTTTGTTCCGGGGTTCGGGAGATAACAACAGAGCCTGCCATTTATGACAATGTTGTCCAGTATGATGGAAGATATTTTAAGATTGGTAGTGAGAGATTAAAGGTGAAGGATACAAAGGTCGAGGATGATAATTATTACATTCTTACACTGGTAGCGATTGCAAAGGAATTAAAGTTAAAGGGAAGAAGAAACGCCACACTTCTGTTGGCAGTGGGACTGCCACTGACACGGTTTGGGGCAGAAAAGAGTGATTTTATCCGATATCTGATGAGGGCAGGGAATGTAACATTTTTGTTTGAAAAAGAAGAGTACAGTGTGACCGTGGAGAAAGTTGTGGTATATCCCCAATGTTATGGAGCAGTGGTGGACAGGCTGCATAAGATGCCAACAAAGGCACTGGCTGTGGATATTGGTTCCTGGACATTAGATATTATGCCTATTGTGAACAAAGATCCGGATGAAGCGATGTGTGTTACCTTTCAGGAGGGTGTGATCACCTGCATACAACAGATAAACAAGGAATGTGTAAGACAGTTGAATGGAGAGATTGACGAAACGCAGATAGAGCAGTTTCTGATTGACGGGGGAGGAAATATTCCTGCAAAGTACCAGAAGATCATCGTATCTGAAGTGAAACGATATTGCAGCGGGATTATCCATCATATCAGAGAGCTGGGCTACAATCTGGAACTGACCTATATTGTATTTGTGGGAGGCGGGGCAGGTCTTATCAGGAGATTTGCAGGATTAGAACAGGAGAACATGGTGTATATTGAGGATGTGAAAGCAAATGCACTGGGATTTGAGAGGCTTGCAAAAGCGTATCTTAGTACATTAAAAAAGTAGGAAGGGGTTCTATCCTATCTGATATGCCTTTGGCAGATATACAGAATTGTATTTTGTCAGCGAAGCTGACCTGTGCAAAAGTGTTCTTTAGGTAATTGCGAAACTAACGACAAAATGAGATGGATAGACCATGAAAACAGG
>CAMWUK010000123.1 GCA_947177415.1 uncultured Clostridiaceae bacterium | reverse complement strand
GTATAATAATATTATACCGAGATTATTCATGGTCTTAAGCATGAACTAAGTCTTATGTAAGCCAAAGGCTTATAAGTAAACACTTAGTCATGTTTAATAGGTCAATTGACGATGATAGCAGCGGTCTGCAATATAAGTTCGTGAATAATTGAGGTTATAGGTAGGTGATAAGGGAGTAGAAGGATACAAAATATAATAATTAAAAGGAGGGATTGTTATACCAAAAGTAGAAATTATAAAAAACATTTATCCATGCCAAAAGAAAAAAGAATCTATTACAAATATCAGAAGTATAGAGTTTCGCAATGTAACCATGCAGTATGCTGGATGTAAGAAACCTGTAATCTGTGATGTAAATTTTAAAATTTCAGCAGGAGAAAAGGTGGTTTTGGTAGGGAACAAAGGTTCAGGGAAAAGTACAATTGTCAACTTAATATTAGGTTTATGCAGACCAACTAGTGGAGAAATCTTAGTAAATGGAACAGATATTAAAAGAATTGATAAGGTGCAGTTGCGAAGGCAAATGGGCATGGTGTTACAAGATAATATTCTGTTTAATAAAACTATTTTGGATAATATTCGTATGAAACATGAGGAGATACCGCTAGAACAGGTAAAAGAAGTTGCAAAGTTAGTAAATATTCATAAATTTATTGAACAGCTACCTATGCAATATTACACAGAAATTACCAATTTTGGTATGCATTTGCCTAAAAAGCAAAGAGGAGGTATTGTTTTAGCTAGAGCAATACTGGAAAAAAAGCCATTTTTTATTATAGATGAAATGCTGGAAGAGATATGCACCAAGGGTAAAAATAATCTTTTTGAATATTTTACGAATAAAAAGAACACTTATTTTTTGGTATTACGAAATAAAAAGAAAATTAGGGAAGCGGATAAGGTGTTGCATATAAAGAATAAGAGAGTATTACAAATCCCCAATACCTAATAAGTTAGTTATTGGGGATTTGTAAATGTTGAAAAAATAAATCATTTTCAATATAGGTTTCGTGAAAAACAGAAGGATTTTTAGCAAAAATTAAGCTTGCATTATGTAAACCTATACCTTGTCCTTTTTCTTTTGTTGTAATATGTAATGAGGTCATGTCAGTAAAGCTGAGTCCTTTATCCAGGAAAGAATTAGAAATAATCAAAGCAATGTATCCATCCATGTCTGCCAGGTGGAGATTTACCTTTGGGTTTGGACTTTCCAGAGCAGCTTCAATGGCATTATCAAGGTATATGCCAAGCAGTCTGGTAAGATCAACCGCATTCATGCTTATCTGTGTAATATCATTAGGAATATCAATGGTAACAGATATATTTTTTTCAATAGCATACATCATCTTATAGGAGAGTAAACTCTTAATTTCTAATGGTTTTACATGCATAAGAAGGTTTAGGGATTCTGTACTCTGGATTAATTCATTCTTAAGTGGCACGAGGTTTGTATGGAAAAAATCAAAAAGTTCATCATACGCTTTCTCGTCCAGATAAGAAGAAATAGATGTCATAATATTTACATAGTCGTGCTTAAAGGAACGTAAGTTATTATACAATTGTTCCAAGTTAGCTGTATATTCTTTCAGGCTCTCATATTGCTTTAATTCTTCCTGTGCCTTATAATATCTTTGATTCACTTTCAAACATTGATATATAATAATGTTAGATACGAGAAAGAAGACAAAAGCATTCATGCAATTAAACAGTACATTAGAGGGATTATACCCAATTTTATCACCAGCTAAAACATTCGTTAAAACAATAATACAGCTTAGTATTAAATTGGTCAGAAGCAGCCATACAATACCTTTTGGCAGAGATATTGCATGGTGGTATAGAAACTTCCGTAAAAAGATACTTACCAGATATGAAAGTATGCAATAGGATGTACAATTTGCAAAATTAAATATTATCCAATAAGCTATATTATAATTTATGATATCATAGCCTGCTTGGAAAACTTTAAAAAATATAAGGCTTATAGTATTATCACATATAACCAGAAGCAAATAAGAAACAGGAAACATAAACAGGATAAAAGGTGTGTCTTTTCTAATATGGTAAAGGTATGCAAAGATAAAAGCAGCAGCAACAAGAGCAAAAAGCATATTATAAAAGGAAGCCATAAGCATGCTGGTTAAAGAAACAAGCAAAATAAGAGATATTTGTTTCTTTTTAAGTTTGGGATAAATTAAAATATATAAACCCAAGGATATAAGGCATGGTGTGGAAATGGTTCTTATTAATAAAGATTGGGTTTCGGTTAACATAGACAGACCTCCTTTTTAGTTAGTGTACCATATCAAATAGTAATTTTCAACCAAGAAAGGGAGTAACCATTTGCACTTATGACAAAAAAATGTCCTTTTATGACAAAAATGAAAAATTTGCCTAAATATGTAGTAGAATAGAAATAACTGCTAGTTGACCGAATAGAGACAAATGGATGTACACCAATGTTTTAGACCAAATAGCTTACAGAAGCAAAGAAAATCTAAGGTTAGGAGGTGTAAAAAATGAGAAAGACGTTGGAAGGTATTAGGAAAAAGCTGGGAGATGTGGCTGTTTCTTTAGGAGAAAAAAGCTGTGGAAAGAGTGAACTTGTATTAGTGCATGAAGTAACTATGCCAGACATACTGAAAAAGGAAATGAACAAGAAGCAGGAAAAATAATAAGCTTTCATGTTCAACCTATTTAGCTTTAAGCTGCCATAATTTCCTGGAATTTTGAAAAATTCGGGTTACTGTTCATTCACAAGCTTGACACTTGCTGTCAAGCTATGTGCCAAGAACGTAGAATAGCCAAGAATCCAGCCTTTCGCCGAAGGCGAATTATAAATAGGCTGGATTCCGTTACTGTTAGCACCGTAGGTGTGGACAGTAACAAATTCGGGAAATTATGGTAACAGTTAAGTCATGCCATTCATATTTTGCCAGAATATACAACATGGCTAAAAGTATTATAAATTGGCTGGCAAAATATTCATGTATGGCGTTAAGCATATAAAAGTATATGTGCAATTTGCTCTCTGTGAGCAAGCTCCTTCGTGCAACTTGCACATATACTTTTGCATGGCTGAACTGTAACAAATTATGGTATCCGTTAGAGGGATAAGGTCGTAAAAAATAGAAATTTGTGCTATAATTATGAGGTTGGCATGTATGGTAATTATAATAGCAATATGTCAAGAGTGTAGAGATACCAATAGATATTTTGATTTATTAGGGTAGGAGCAGGAGGAAGATATGCTTAACATATATGTATGTGAAGATATAGAGATACAGAGAAAAAAGTTGAAAAGTATTTTGGAAAATATTATTGTTATGGAAGAGTTCGATATGGAGCTTGTTATGGCAACAGAGAATCCTCATGAAGTTCTTTCTTATGTAAAACAAACAGAAGAGGTAGGGATTTACTTTTTAGATATTGATTTGAAAACGGATATGGATGGTTTAAAGCTGGCATCGGAGATCCGTAAATATGATCCAAGAGGATTTATTGTGTTTGTTACTAGCCATTCTGAGATGAGTTATATGGCATTTCAGTATAGATTAGAGGCTATGGATTATATTGCAAAAGATCAAGGAGATGATATAATCCGTGAAAGAGTGTACCATTGTTTGATAAATGCAAATGAAAGATTTTCTTCTGTAAATAACCGGGTACAGGATATATTTAAGTTTAAGGTAAATAATCGTGTTTTTTCAATAGAATATGATGATATTATATATTTTGAAACATCGCCTAATATACATAAAGTAATTTTACATGGAAAGAGAAGAGTGACAGAATTTTATGGTAAGATTAAAGATTTAGAGGAAAAACTGGATGGACGGTTTTACCGCAGTAACCGTTCTTTTCTTTTGAATAAGAACAATATCAAAGAAGTGGATATAAAAGAAAAAGTAGTTATTATGGTAAATGGAGAGACATGTCCTATATCAACCAGACGAATAAAGGGATTAAGAGAAAAATAGAAGAGAATGGGAAGATTGCAATAAGTGATTTTAAATACATTGAAAATTGGAAAAAATTGTAAATAGGTTTGCGAAAAAGACAAAAAAATAGCTATTTACGACAAAAGTGTAAAAAAGACAAAAAAATGTTGTATAATATAAATGTCTAGTAACAAAGCAGAAGGGAATGCAACAATCTCTTTTGTGAATAGACAAAAACATGATAATCTTTCTGCTATAGTTAATAAGGGGATTGTTTGCCAGATGATCATAAAAAACTATAGTAGAAAGATATGTTATAGTAAACGCATTAAATAAATGGGTTTACTATAACAACTTGCTTTACATCAAAACAATAAAATACCCAATTGTTCTGATAGATTTTAAAGGGGATGAGAGAACGGGATATTGGGGAATGATTTGAAGCGAAAAAAGGTTTGAAATAAAAATAGGCACAAGAATAGGTGTTTATGGGTTATTGTGCAATTATTATACACCACCTTACAATTCTGTAAGGTGGTGTTAATGTTATTAAAACAAAGTTATTTATATTCTTGGTTATGATTAATAGGTTAATTGGTGATAAGGTTAATAAAAGGGGGAAGAATTATGGAACATAAATTAGCAAGTTTAATTGTGAAGATATTAAATAAAAATTGTCAAAGAACAGAGTTAGAAAATGCAAAAATGATATATGGTATAGAAGTTTTGTTAGATAATCTTTTAAAGGTTATCTGTATTATAATGCTTTCCTTGTTTTTAGGAATTTTTAAAGAATCCATGCTGGTATTTCTAGGGTTTGGTGTATTAAGATTAAAGGCAGGAGGCTTTCATTTTGACAAGAATGTAATGTGTTGGATTACATCTATCTTAATAACTGTTGGTGGAGGGACTCTAGCGTCCTTGCATCTTATCTCAAAAAGTATTGCAATTCTGTTGGTTCTGGTAACACTTGTCATTATATTATTTTATGCACCTTCTGGTACATTAAACAATCCCATAGCACCAGAAAATAAAAAACAATATCATATGGAAAGTATAGGGCTAGTTATTTTATACTTAATTCTTACCTGTATTTTTTGGGAAATGCAGATAGGTGCAACACTTGCAATTGGGGGAATTTGTGAGGCCGTTACTATTTTGCCTGTTGTTAACCGAAAGTATAAGATATAAGGGTATAAGAGGTTATCCTAAAGAGGCAGGAAATGCCATATAAATAGTGCAAAGAGAAGTAATTATTTGTGATTATAAAAAGTTGAAGATGAAAATATAAATAATAACAAAAGAATAGTGAATATAAATATCAAAAACGCAAAAAAGACAAAAAAATAGCCGTTTATGACAAAAATGTAAATTTGGTAAAAAAGTGGTGTATAATAACTGTGAAAGTGTATCAATAAGTATAAAATGCTGGTTGATTGACACTTTTATCTATGACATGTCAGTTTTTTGTATGTCCAGGGACAACAAATGAAAAATCTTCTGTAAGAAAGTGACGACTTTAAGACAGAGGAATGAGAAACAACAGACAAAAAGTGAAAGCGAGGTAGATTTATATGGAGAAAAAACAAAACAAGAAAACAAATGTAAAAAAAGGTACAAGAATAACTATAGCACTTGTTATGGCACTTTCCATACTCTTATCATTAGTAGGAAAAAGTAGTATGGCTCATGTAGAGGCAAAGGAGATGAAGGCAGGTGGTGTTACAGTAAATGCTACTTTAACTGACGGAAGGAGTTCCGGAAAGACTACAGCGAAGTTGAAAGTGACGAACGGTCCTACCATAGGATTAACAGCACAAGCTGCCATTTATTACCGGTTTGGTGATAAGGGATATTATACTGAGAGTGATAAAAAATCAACTACTTCTGTAGAATTGTCAGTGTCGGTAGAAAAACTGAGAGCAGGTGCAGAAGTAGATCAGTGCAGGGGATACTATTCTATTACTTATCTGACAGCAAAGACCAGTGATGATATCTATATTGGAACACTTAAGAGTGGCTGGACATACAAAGAATTAAAAGCATAGACAGACATGAAGCAAAACAAAATCAGGTAATCCTATTAGAGTTATGGAATAACAGGGAGCTGTACTATTTTAATGTATCTGCTTTTGATAGGACAGCTCCCTCTATGTAAGAAGGAAAAGGTGAAATTTATGAAGAAAATAAAAATATGTTTCGGCATTTTATCTATTATAATGATATGGATTGTAGGCGGTTGCAGTAAACAAAAGATTGTCTATGAAGACACATACATTTTGGGGCAGGATTTCCAATATATGTATTATGATGAGGCAAGATTTGGTGTCTATACAGTCGAAGCAGAAGGAGGATATTATAAATTATTGAATTCCATGATATATTATATAGAAAAAAATACCATGTCTGTGGTTCCATTATGCAGTAAACCCAATTGTCTGCATGATAAGGATACAAAAAAGAAAAGAATGGAATGTAATGCGTATATAGATTCTACAGAGGGATTTCTTGGGTATTATGGGAATCACCTGTATGCACTTTGTGAAGAGTTTGACGAGAATGAGAGAAGATATTATTATGTAATTTACCGGATTACTATGGATGGGGTTACCAAAGATAAAGTATATACCATAAAGGAAGAGGATGAACTGTCCATTTCTCAATGGATGGTACATAGAGGATATTTGTATTATGCTGCAAACCAAAAAGGTGAAGATAAGAAACGCCATACGACTATTTGGCGTGTTAATCTGGAGAAACCTTCTGAACTAGAGGAAGTTTGTGCCATGACGAAGATATATAATAGTAATGTACAGTATCTGGGAGCTTATGGAAACTATGTATATTTTTATAATGATGGATTTAATAAAGATATTACAAGTGACCTAACAGATAATTGGGTAAATACATGGGAGAATGTCTGGTATTGCTACAATATTGTGACGGGAGAGGTGAAGGAACTCTTTCAGGAACAGAAAGAAAATGGAACAATGGTAAAAATGGTACAGTATATTACTTTCTGGCAGAATAAACTTTTAATAGACTATTTTCCTCTTAGTGAGTTAGACGGGAAAAAAGCGGATAATAAGGAAGAACATTTATTGTGGCAATGTGATTTAAATGGAGAAAATTATGAAAAGCTGATGGTAGTAGGGGATGTACATGATAAGGTTTGTGCCAGTGAAAATTATATATATGTTTATAATTTTTGGAGAAAGACCCTTGACAGTGGAGAAGAAAAACCGAAAATAACCGTATATGATAAAGAAATGAAGCTGGTGGATGAGATGGAGATAGAGGTAAATTATACAACAGATCTAAGTCCTGGCGATAACAAGTATTCTTTTTTTGATCAAGTGGATCACGAAGAAGATGTGGTGAGGATAGGCTATATTGATAAAAGTGATCTGGGTAATTATATGGGGAAAAAAATAGATATACATCTCCTTTATGAAGCAAAGTTTGCTGATGAATCAAATACTAATACAGAGGATGATTAAAGATGAGAATTTTTTGGTATGAATTATACAAGCTGTTCCACCAAAAAGTTGTTGTTTTGGCATGCCTTGGGTTTGTGGTTGCTAATTTTTTTGTGTTTCTTGTAATGGAAGAAAATACAACAACCAGATATCATTATAGGGGAGATACATATAAAAAATTTCAGGATATTTATGGTACAGAACAAACACCTGAGGAACGGATTGAAACCATGGAGCATCTGCTTGACTTACTTTTGTTTTATTCGACAGACTATTGGACAGAACAGGGAATGTATATTAAGGAAGAATATCAGGAACATGAAATGGAAATGGTAAATAAATATGGAAAAGGTATTCTTAAAGAACTAAAAGATATGAGACAGGAGATAGATTACCAGACATCTTGCTGCTATAGTGTTTACGCAGGGGACTGGCTCAAATATGCACAATACGCCCTTAAATATAATACATTCCGTAGAGAAATGAAACAAAGGGCAGAGACTTTACAAAAAATCAGCCTGTTTTCAAAACAAGGAAGTTTTTCCAATTCTAATCTTATAAAAACATGTCAGGACTTTGAACATCTGGGTGATGTGAAAATCAGTTATAATAACCAGTATGGCATCAGGGCATATCTTAGATATAATAAATATATGCCAGTTTTTCTTTTCTTTACAGTATTGATATTTTGTGCAGGAATATGGCAGAGAGATAATGAAAAAAAACTTCTGTCACTTCTAAAATGCAAAAAAAAAGGAAAACTTAGCTTGTATGTGGTCAAAGTATGTACACTGTTTTTTTGTATTTTTATTATGAACATAGTATATTTGTTGACGATATTTTTCACTGCTTCATATCTTTATGGAATAGATGTTTCTATAAGTATCCAGTCAATAGAGAATTACAGGGATTGTTGTTGGAATTTATATGTAGGGCAGTTTATGGTTCTCTGTGGAATAACACAGGCAGTTGTATGGTGCGTAATAGGACTTGTTTTCTTTCTGTGTTTCCAACTGTTCCAAAGAAATACACAAATATTTGGAGTGTGCAGTATTCTTATTGTTGTATGTATGGGATTTTATATATTCATTCAGCCTAACAGCCTTTTTTCTATATTCAAGTATATTAATCCTGTGTATGGAGTGCAGCCGGTGAAGCTTTATGGCACATACCAGAACATGAATGTATTTGGTAAAGCGGTGTCTATTTTTCCTGTCTTATTAATATTTATTCTATTATTATTTTTTGCAGGAAGTATTCTGGGTGGAATTTTATGGTGTACAGGAAAAAGGAATGACCGTTTTTCAAAAGGAATAATTCATCTGAAAAGAAAAAAAATTTATGGCACAAGAAGTATCCTGCATGTACAATTACATGAATTTCTGATTCATGATAAAAAGATTATATTTTGTGTGCTTTTGTTGGTTTATGGAATATATACAGCTTTTTTTTCATCCGTTTATTATATACCGGAATATGAGGAAGAACCTAATTATAAAGAATATATACAGGGCTTGAAAGGTTCGCTTACAGAAGAAACAGAGAAAAAGATGGAAGAAAGAGAACAGTTTTTTAAAAATGTCTGGGAACGAATAGAAATTCTTAGTACAAAGGAATCTCTGGATGCAGAATCTTATGCAGAAATGGTAGCAATGAATACTTTATGCAATATACCATATCGGGCATTCCAGCAACTGGAGGAGCAATATGAGTATCTGAAGGAAAGAAAAAGACAAGGAGAAGAAGCAGTATTTCTTGATTTTTATGTCTGGAACCGTCCATTCCAAAGTGTGGCAAAGGAAGTCAAAAATTTGATGCTTGCAATACTAGTGACCATATTTTTAAGTAGTTCCCTGTTTGCAGATCATAGCAATATGAAACGCTTGACTGTGTCTATGAAAAAAGGGAGAAGGAGTTTATGGAGAAGGCAATATATGTTGGGAATAGGAACATCAATACTTTCCTGGCTGTGTCTAATCGTTCCTGAAGCAGTTCGTTTTATCAGGCAGAATGATGTTTCCCTGTCAGCAGCACAGATTGGAAATCTTCCGCTTTTTGACAAGGTACGAGAGAATGTCAGTATTGCAGCAGTAATGGCAGGAATGTACCTTTGCTACTTGTTGGTCTGTATGGTAGCGGCATGTGTGACTATGCTTTTTGTGGATTTGTCTGGCAACAGTTTTATTTCTATGGCAGTAACAATGGTACCGATTATCCTTTCTAGTGTTATTTTAATAAGGAAAAAACAGGGTATTTTTTGCAGTCTTGCAATGCAGAGTATTTTGCCCATGCGAAATTTATGTTTGATTATGGCAGTAATGTTAATATTAATTGGAATCTCAATAGTCTTATGGGAAAAAGAAGTGTTTTTTCCAAAAGGCAAGAGAAAGGCAGGTCATTTGATATGAGAGCAATATTAAATATGATGTCAAAAGAAATCGGAAAAACTGTAGAATTGAAGATAGAACATCTCAGTAAATCCTATGACAGAGGAAAGAAAAAAGCATTAGAAGATTTTTCTGTTAATTTAACTCCAGGAATTTATGCATTGTTGGGGCCAAATGGTGCAGGTAAAAGTACTTTAATGAATATCTTAACGGATAGTCTAAGGGCAGACAAAGGAACAGTTTATTACAATGGAGAGGATATTCTGAAACTGGGAAGTGCTTATCGGGAAGTGCTGGGTTATATGCCACAGCAGCAGGGACTATACGAAGAATTTACAGCAGTACGTTTTATGGAATATATTGCAGCTTTAAAAGGTATAAAAAAGAAAGTGGCAAAAGAAGAAATAAGAGAACTGTTGACCCGTGTGGGATTGGAGAATGAAATGCATAAAAAGACAGGGGGTTTTTCTGGGGGAATGAAACAGAGATTATTAATTGCACAGGCATTATTAGGAAGACCTTCTGTTCTGTTGATGGATGAGCCAACGGCAGGACTTGACCCTAATGAAAGAATCCGTCTGAGAAATTTTATCAGTGAAATTGCGGGAGATAAAATTGTTATATTTGCAACTCATGTAGTATCAGATATTGAATTTATTGCAAAAGAGGTACTGCTTATTAATCATGGAGAACTAGTTCAAAAAGGGAGGGTATCCGAACTTCTTTCTATGATTGAGGGAAAGGTATTTGAAATTGGAGTAAATGATAAGGAGGTAGAAAAGCTGAAAAGTGAGTATAAAGTAAGTAATGTGTATCGTATGGATGAACAGTGTGTAGTAAGAATATTGTCAGATACTATGCCAGAGGGAAAAAATGTAAGAGAAGTTAAGCCAAATCTGGAGGATTTGTATTTGTATGTGACTGCATAGGGGGAGGAAGTTCCTTTTAAGAAAGAAGTATGCTATAATAATATTGCAGATAATTACAAAAGGACAAACAGGAGGTATATATTTTGCATACATTATTGGTTATTGATGATGAGAAGATGCTTACGGATTTACTGAAACAATATTTTACCAATATGGGCTATCTGGTATATACGGCAAATGATGGAGATACTGCGATGGCACTTCTTAATAAGGAACCAGATTTGATTCTGCTAGATATTATGATGGATGATTTTGATGGGTATGATTTTTGTGTTAAGATCCGACCATTAGTGAATTGTCCAATTTTGTTTTTGACAGCTAAGATTACAGAAGAGGATCGTATAAAAGGATTACAAATCGGTGGAGATGATTATATTACAAAACCTTTTAGTTTAGAGGAGTTGTCGGCGAGAGTGGAAGCACATTTACGCCGGGAGACAAGAATAAAGGCGAGAAGTTCTCTTTTGGTTATGGGAAATTTGGTTTTGAATCTTTCCGAAAAGATAGCACTATATAATAATCAGGAGATTTCCTTTTCCAGGAAACAGTTTGAGATTATTTGTTTTTTAGCAGAGAATGAAAAACAGGTTTTTGATAAGGAGAAGATTTATGAAGCAGTTTGGGGAATGGATGGAGATGGAGACAGTAATACTGTCAAAGAGCATATTCGGAAAATCAGGCGAAAGCTAAAAGAAATAACAGGTCAGGATTTTATTGAGACAGTTTGGGGGATCGGATATAAATGGAATGTATAAAAAATAAATGGAAAAATCTTTCGTTGAGAAGAGCATTTATGCTTACGGTTTTTTTAACTGTTAGTATAATTGTTTTGATGTCAATGATTACGATTGTGTTTTGTCTCCAAGGCAGGTACTATTTGCTGCCAGATGCAAATAGTGTCTGGCTTACTGTGGAGAAGAAATATAATAATGGCGAGACTACAGAAACTATAAAGATTCCCACAGATGCAGAATACTGGGAATCTCCTGTTTCCGTGTCTTTGGGTGGAAGTTATGACGGAGAATCCGGACAGAATGGGTTGGAAGATTCCGATAAAGTATTTACTAATTACAAAGTTACCAAAGTAGAGAATAGCTTTAGTTGTCTTTCGCCTAAAGGGCAAATAGTATATCGTATTCTGGGTATCAGTATAATCGTTTTACCAACACTATATGCAATGCTGGGTATATTATTGTGTGCGTTGTGGTTTTATAAACACAAGTTATCAAATCCAATCCGAAAGCTGGAGTATGCTATCAGTCAGATACAAAAACAGAATCTTGATTTTGAAGTGGAATCTTCGGGTGAGGATGAGCTGGAGAAAGTATGTTCTTCTTTTGAAAAAATGCGAAGGACGTTATATAAGAATAACCAGTCCATGTGGAATATGTTAGAAGAGAGAAAAAGGCTGCAGGCATCTGTTGCCCATGACCTTAGGAATCCGATTGCGATAATACAGACCTATGCAGAGTATCTAAAGCTCTATGTTGTGAAAGAGAACCTCTCGGAGGAATTAGGTAAAATAGTAGAGAATTTGCAGACTGCAGCAAAGAGAATGGAACAATATACGGATTCTATACGGGATATCAGTAAATTAGAAGAATTAGAGATTCACCCTGTTTTGGTAGATTTGGTAGAAGTATTACCAGATATGGAGGAAGAATTAAGTCTGTTGGCAAAAAATAAAAATAAGAAATTCAGAAGTAACATGTTAGATGGAGAAATGCGAGGAAACATAGATGTTTCTGCACTATATCGTATTTTAGAAAATTTGGTTACGAATGCCTCGCGGTACGCAAGTGAAACAATCCAGATGGATTGTACTACTGGTGAAGAGGGGATTATCATACGGATTTCAGATGATGGACCTGGTTTTTCTCCAAAAGTTTTATCGC
>CAMWUK010000122.1 GCA_947177415.1 uncultured Clostridiaceae bacterium | reverse complement strand
CAAAATTTACTATGAAAGTCCTGACAAACGGCTATATTTCGTGCAAGCTTGCTTGCAAAGAAATATAGACATTTGGCTGGCTAAACTGTATGAGTATATAGGGCGACAGCCCGGAATACGAATACAGTTAGTGATTGTGGGAGTGCGTAGCACGTAGCAATCAACTTTCATTTTTCTTACGAAACACGCAGTAAATGCGTGTTTCTACCTGAATAGTTACTGATTTTTTATATGTTGAGTG
The DNA here is from genome assembly GCA_947177415.1 of uncultured Clostridiaceae bacterium. Classification (GTDB taxonomy): domain Bacteria; phylum Bacillota; class Clostridia; order Lachnospirales; family Lachnospiraceae; genus CAG-411. The sequence continues at coordinate 12,746 of CAMWUK010000122.1, read as the reverse complement.
TTAATTTTTCCAACTCTTTCACACTAGAGACAATATAAGTAGCTCCTGCTTTTGTTAATTCTTCCTTTGTTCCATATCCATATAGGACTCCTACAGAATCTATATGGTTTGCAATAGCACCATCTATATCATAATGACGGTCACCAACCATAATAACTCTATCATAATCTTTTTCTTGAATATTCTCCAAAGCATACTGTATAATATCAGCTTTTTTATCTCGTGAATTATCCATAGTTGCACCTGCTGCAAACTCAAAATACTTTGCCAAGTCAAAGTGTTCCAATATCTGGTTCGTAAACTTTTCTGGTTTTGAGGTTGCTACTAACAATTTCTTACCCTTTTGTTTCAATTTATCCAATAGTTCTGGAATTCCGTCATATACTCTATTTTCAAAAATTCCTTTTGCAGAAAAATATTCACGGTAATAAGCAACCGCTTTCTCTGCATCTTCCTCACTAAAATTATAAAATCCCATAAAAGTGTCCCTTAATGGTGGTCCAATAAACTTCAACAATTCTTCTGTCATAACACCAGAAATTCCACACTTCTCTAATGCATATTTTATAGAATTGGTAATTCCTTCTGCTGGTTCTGTTAACGTTCCATCTAAGTCAAATAAAATATAGTCATATACTTTCATAAGTTCTCCTTTTCTATCTGAATAGTTACCCGCAATCACCTAATTAATCCTCAATTATTCACGACTTATATTGCAGACCGTAAATAATTCCAGTTAATTCCTATCTACAGTTATTACAGCATAAAATTGTTCACTACATTTCCAAAGTTCACATTGAATCCGTTCTATTAGTTCTTCTTTAGACATATCATATTGATAAGGAATAACAACATCAAAAATTAAATTTGTATGAGTCTGCCCGGGAACAATGCGAAAATCATGCATCGTAATTACAGTATCAATTTCCTGCAAAATATTCCCTACCATATCCCGCAGTTCCTTTGTCCTTTCATCATCATTTGCTACTGGGTCCATGTGAATGGTAGCGGGGCATCCTAACTCTTTCTCTAAGGTTCTTTCTACATTATCAATCATGTCATGGGTTTCCAACATATCTCCAGAAGCTGGCACTTCTGCATGAAGAGACACCATAACCCGTCCTGGTCCATAGTCGTGTACCACCAAATCATGCACGCCTAAAATAGCAGGTTCTCTTTTAATAATCTCCTCAATACACTTTACAAACTCTGGATCAGGAGCCTGCCCAAGCAATGGATTAATTGTATCAATCATCGCAGTTACTCCTGTGTAAAAAATAAAAAGTCCAACTAGAATACCACAATAGGCATCTAAATTTATTCCTCTAACCCAATACAAAAATGTGCACAATAATACTACACCTGTAGAAACCATATCGCTAAGGGAATCTTTTGCTGTAGCCATCATAGCAGAAGACTGTAAAACTTTCCCTAAAGAATGGTTATAACACATCATGTAAAGTTTCACTAAAATGGATGCTACTAAAATCACAATTGTTACTGCCGACGTATTCATAGCCTCTGGATTTAAAATTTTCTTTATGGAGCTTTGTATCAATTCCACAGCCATCAACAAAATCAAAACAGAAACCAACATCCCTGATACATACTCTATACGTCCATGCCCATAAGGATGCTCTTTATCCGGTTTTGCACTGGCAAGTTTAAATCCAAGCATAGTGATAAAAGAGGAGCCAGCATCTGATAAGTTATTAAAGGCATCTGCCATTATAGCAATAGAACCACTGAACAGACCAGCAAAAAGTTTTCCTAAAAACAAACACATATTCAAAAAAATGCCTAATCCTCCAGACAGTATGCCATACGCAGTCCGCACCTTGGGATTTTCTTTCTCCTTATAATTCTTAATAAAAAATCTTGCAAGCAACGTAATCATGCTTCAAAAAACCTCCCACTCATTTCATTTTATTTATTATAAACTAAAATAGCAGCAAAGAAAACACCTACTTTTCTTTGCTGCCCGTTTCTCAGTTACTGTTCACTCACAAGCTTGACACTTGCTGTCAAGCTATGTGCCAAGAACATAGAACAGCCAAGAATCCAGCCTTTCGCCAAAGGCGAATTACAAATAGGCTGGATTCCGTTACAGTTTGCACCGTAGGTGTGAACTGTAACGTTTCTCATCCAACAAACATCTTTTCCCTTCTCTTTTTTGATAATACCGGAAGGGTAAATAAAATCGCTTTGCATATATTATCTGCAATCATGCAATACCATACAGCACGAAGTCCAAATCCCCATACTTTTACACATAAGAATGTAAAAAAGATGCGGATACCCCACTTACTAAATATTTCGATAAAAAATGCGTATCTGGTTCTCCCCAATCCATAGAATATTCCTTCCAATACAATCATTAAACCAAAAAATGGTTCCGAAAATGCCACTAATTTTAACATAGAAGCACCAATTGCAACCACTTCTTTGTTTGGCGAAAATAACCCCATTAAAGGTTTCGCAGCTAAGTATAAAACAAATCCACTGACACACATCATAATGATGGTAATCACAATACTAAGGTAACTTACTGTTTCAAATTTTTTCTTATTCTGTTCCCCAAGAGCATTTCCTACTAATGTGGAAGTAGCCGTCTGCAACCCGTACCCGGGGATATAAAAAATCGTTTCTGCTGTAACTGCTATAGAGTGTGCAGCGAATATAACCGTTCCCATTCCTGATACCAAACTGGCAAACACTACATATCCAAGACAGGAAGCCACATTGGTTCCAAGAACCGGAAGACTCATTTTACCACATCGCTTTAAAGCTTCAACATCCAAGGAAAATTCTTCCCACTTCCAATAGAGAAGTTCATTCTTCCGATATGCTCGGAACATAAGAACTCCACAAATTGTGTAGCTGATTGCAGAAGAAATTCCTGCTCCTGTTACACCAAAATCCAGCATATATATAAACAAATAATTTAAGATTACATTCAAAATATTAGCAAGCAGATTAATTAGCATGGGTGTTTTTGTATTCTTTGTTGCCCGGATTGCAGCACCAAATATGGTGGTGCTGCAACGGAATAACATAGGAATACTTACCAGTGCAAAATATATGGAAGCCTGCCTTTGGATTGCCTTTTCTGCTCCCATCCATACTGGTATAACCGGACTGAGTGCCAAAGATATTCCACCTGTTAATGCCCCAAAACAAACCACTAACAAAATAACCTGCTTTGAAATTCTTTTTACCAGTTCTTCATCCTTGCTGCCTGCTGCTTTTGCAATCATGGCAAGCACTGCCACTCCAAGAGCACCTGGCACACTATTTACCAGCCAGGTAACTGTGGTGGTCACACTTACTGATGCTGTTGCCTGCTCTCCCAGTTGTCCCACCATAGCTGTATCCACATATTGCAAAAGAGTAGACAAAATCTGCTCAATAATAGTAGGAATGGATAATACAATTAAACTTTTTAAAATTTTCTTCATATCTGTTTCTCGCTCTGTTTGTAACTGTTCAGAAGCATGAACAGTTACGTTCTAAGCCCATGAAAATCCGCCTTCGGCGAAGGGGCTTAGAACCATCAAAATTTACCTTTCCCTACGAAACACGCAGTAAATGCGTGTTTCTACCTGAATAGTTACCTCCGTTTTTCTTCTGCATAGGCTTCACAGCCTCTTTTTAGTCTGTCCAGCCCATCCATAATGGTTGCTCTCGGGCAGGCAATATTCATTCTTAAAAACTGCTTACCATTGCCTCCAAATTGGCTGCCCTCTGATAAATATAATCCTGTCTTTTCCCGGATAAATCCGGCAAATTCTTTGGTATGTTCTGTGTAATTTTTACAATCCAGCCAAAGAAGATAAGTAGCATTAGAAGATACAATAGAAAGCTGCGGAATTTCTCTTTCCACATAATCCAGTACACACTCTTTATTTCCCTGCAAATATTTCCTTAATTCTTCTAACCATGGCTCTCCTTTTGTAAATGCGGCAATGGCTGCCTGAATGGCAAAAGCATTTGGTTCTGCCACCTCATCCGTATTCAGTCCTCTCCATACTTTATGACGAAGATTGTCATTTGGCACAGATACAATAGCCGTCTGTAATCCTGCTATATTAAAGGCTTTTGTTGGTGCAATACAAGTAATGCTGTTTTCCCTGCAATCTTCTGATACCGATGCAAAGGGTATATAATTATATCCTGGTGCACTAAGATCACAATGGATTTCATCAGAAACTACTATTACATGATGTCTCTTACATAACGATCCTATTCTCTCCAGAGTTTCTCTATCCCAAATTTTCCCAACCGGATTATGAGGGTTACAAAGAATCATCAAACTGGTCTGTGGATCTGCCAGTTTTTCTTCCAAATCTTCAAAATCTATAGAATATTCCTGTCCATTATAGGTCAATGGTGCCTCTAATACATGTCGTCCATTATTCACAATGGAGTTAAAAAATATATTATAAACAGGAGTCTGTATCAAAACATTTTCATTTGGTGTGGTCAATTTTCTGACAATACTGGAAAGAGCTGGTACTACACCTATAGAAAAAATTAGCCATTCCTTTTCCATGGTAAAATTATGCCGTCTCTTCCACCATTCTATAATTGCCTGATACCATTCTGCGGTTACATCCGAATACCCAAACACACCATGGCTAACCCTATCCTGAAGGGCAGCTACAATCTCTGGTGCTGTTTGAAAATCCATATCTGCAACCCACATAGGAAGTTCATCTTCCGCCACATCCCATTTTAGGGAGTTTGTATTCCTCCGGTTCACTGGTGTATCAAAATCGTATCTCATATTCCCATAAGTCCTTTCACTATGCTCGTAACAGTTCACACCTACGGTGCAAACTGTTACGGAATCCAGCCTATTTATAATTCGCCTTCTGCGAAAGGCTGGATTCTTCTCTATCACTACTTATTCTTACGTACTTTGCAGCAAGTGCAAAGTACTACCTGCGAACAGTAACCCTATGCTCTATTTGTAATCAGTCTATTCGTCTGTGATATTTCTTTTATATCCTTACAAATAATCTTTGTCTTACTAGCATCTACCAGATCCTTTTCTATAATCAGTTCACCAATATAGTCAGCCTGAATAGTTCCACTGGTAGGATTTAAGACACTTTGAATCTTTCCGTTAATCTGTGCATCCACCGTAGAATACTCAAATGCCAGAGTAGTATTTAAAAGCTCACAATTTTTCATAACGAGATTATCAATATAACACAAACCCTGCAAACTTTCAATTTTGCAATTGATTAAAGTCAGATTCTTCGCATTCCATCCTAAATATTCTCCAGAAATAAAAGAATCATATACAGTAACATTTTCACTATTCCAAAAAGCATCCTTTGATAACAATTTTGCATTATGCATTTCGACATTTTTTGCCCCGTCAAAAGAGTAATTTCCAAATAAAGTAAAATCACTGATTTCCATATTTTCGCTGCTCATAGCGAAATAATCTCCTTTTGCACTGCCTCCCTGTATCCTTACTCCATTACAATACCAAAGGGTTTCCTGTGCATTTGGAAATGTTACATTCTCCAATACAATATTGCTGGTTCTTCTAAAGTTCTTTGGTGCTTCAATTACTGTATTCTTTACGATAATGTCATCTGTATACCAGATTCCTGCTCTTGCCATATCAAAGAAGGTGCAATCATCCAGGGTAATATTTTTGCTATACCAAAGAGGATATTTCCATTTAAACATGCTGCCATATAACTTAACATTACTGCTTTCTTTCAAAGGAGATTCCCCTTCATCAAAAATCGTATCATATATTTCTAAATTTTCCCCTTGAAATAAGGCTCTCTCTCCTGTTAAATATTCTTGTCTGATTTCTCTCATCTTTTCTCTCTCCGTTTCATTCATGGTGATGCCTCGTTTGCGAGGCATGGTCATTTACTATGAAAGTCCTGACAAACGGCTATATTTCGTGCAAGCTTGCTTGCAAAGAAATATAGACATTTGGCTGGCTAAACTGTATGAGTATGTAGGGCTATGCTCCTGTTCATTCACAAGCTTGACACTTGCTGTCAAGCTATGTGCCAAGAATGAAATTATGCAAGATTTTGCCCCCATACATCGAAGATGTATTCATAATGGGGCAAAATTGTTACTGGGCACAGGGAACCTGTGAACAGTAACAGGCGACAGCCCGAAATACGAATACAGTTGATGATTGCGGGAGTGCGTAGCACGTAGCAATCAACTTTTATTTTTTTTACGAAACACGCAGTAAATGCGTGTTTCTACCTGAATAATTACATATATTATACTCTTTTCTGCATTATATTACAAATACCTATAATACATAATTATCTATGAAAAAAAGGCATAATGACTCCACATCCTATTTTCTCTCCTGAATCTCCAGAAGGTTGTGTCGTAAAATCATCCCTTCGTTTGTGAATCACCACAGATTTATCTATAATTTCGTCTATGGTAAGCCGTTGATCATAAAATGCCATCCATACATATCCATGGTTGCTAATAAGGGGCGGTAAATCTCCGGCATGTTCCGGATGGGCAACCTTCTCTGGATTATAGTGTCCCCCCGTTTTTTCAAAGTCATCCCTGCAATTTCCATATTCATGAATATGCATCCCATAAAAGCCTGTTTTATTTTCTTCATCGGGCAATCCAAACATTTCAATGGCAACTAAAATCGCATTGCCAAGAGTCCGGTAAAAACTAATCTGACCGCTTAAATTGGGATTTTCCTTGTTTCCTTTTATCCATGCCACCGCATCTGGTTCTCTTTGGCTTAAAATTGAGGCAAATAATACATTAAAATTTTCCATAAGACTATTCTGTCCCTTTTAATTTTCTTGTAACTGTTCAGCACCATGAACAGTTAGATTTTCTTTTAATATATGCACAAAAAAGAAATGGGTGTTATCAAAAATTCCCAATCTGCTTTTGAATCTTCTATAACAAAAACAATATCACAATATAGCCTGCTAAAAGAGCCATTGCCCATATTACTTTAGCAATGGCTCTTTCTTTTTCTTCTACCTGTCCGCACAAATAAAAAATCCCACATAAAAGACTCCGTCCTCTCTCCCTGCAAAAACCTCCCCCTGCATTTTTTCAACCAATAATTTTACAATAGAGAGCCCCAGCCCACTAGATTGGTTTCGTTCTGTACTTCCTACATAAAAACGATCGAATACCTTATCTGCATCAACACTGCAATTCTCTGGAACCGGATTTGTAATACAGATTTTCAGCCTGCCATTGAACGAAGATTGCCCATCTGCCCATTTTTCAATCGAAACCACCACTTCGCCTGTTGCATATTTCAGACAATTCTTTAGTATATTCTGCATTACTCTTTTTAAAAGTTCTTCCTCTCCTATTCCTTTATATATGGTATCATTTTCTAATCTCATGGAAATTCCTTTTTCTTCAAAAACCGGAATAAAATCTGTCATCGCATCTGTCACAAGATTCGTTATATTCACTGTATGAAGGGAGATACATTCTTTTTGGTTTGCCCAATAGGAATACTCAAAAAACTGCTGTACCCGTTTTTCCAACTCATCTGTATGCCGAAAACATATATTCAAATATCTCATTGGGACTTTCTCTAATTCACACCTCTCTAATAATTGCAGATATCCTTTCATTACTGTGAGAGGTGTCCGCAAGTCATGAGAAATATTCGTAATTAAATCCCTAAACTCCTGCTCCCGTATTTCCTGGGACATTCGAAGCTGTGCTTCCTGCCTTAGAGCTTTATTAAGGGCTGTTGTCAATCTATTGATTTCCTTATCATTTATCTCTAATAAAACAGGACTTACACTTTGTTCCCTGTTGCGGTATTCCAACTGCCTCCGAATGCTTCTAAGCTGTAATTTTATTCCTAAAAGATATATCAGCAAAACAACGCAGAATATACTAATCATTACTAACGCAATCTCCATTTTTGCCTCCTTTAGGTGGTTGCTGCTATAATCAGCAGCCTCTCTACTTTAATTCTGTCCTCTTAAACTTCCAAAGCCCAATTCCTAAAATAACTGCTGTCCAGACCAGACTTAACGCACTGGTTCTTAAAATATCTTCCCATTCCACATATATGTCCAACACCTGATTGTATAAACCTAAAGGTGTGTAATTGATGATTTTAATTATGCTCTCTGGTGCGATAGATGCGATAATATTTCCACCAAACAAAATAGCCACGAAGCAAATCCCCATTGTTAAGCCAACTTTGCGGTTCAGAAAAGCGACTAACCCACATATTGCGAATAAACTTATATATGCCAATGTTCCTGCAAGCACCATACCTATTATGTATTCTACATTGCACAAATTTCCAACAATCTCCGGGGAACCCATACCATATTTTAAAAACTGTGCCATACTGCTTGCAAACCAATATATAAGACAAAGCATGGTAACTGAAAACAAAAATATACACATCTTTGCCATATATACCTTTGTCCGGCTCTTTCCATAAGATATTGCTTCCTGAATTGTATGATTTTCAAAGGAAGTACTAATCAGCCATCCTGCAAACAGACTTGCAAAAAGCAGACATGCGGCACTATCTGACATGTCACCGCACAGTCCTCCCCCACCAAAGCAGATATATTCCCGTCCCATCTCTTTATACATTTGCATATATTCTTCGGTTGCCATCTGAAAACTCATAACGACAGATATAACTAAAGTAAGCAAAAAAGTAATTTTTACTGCTAATGATTTCCTTACCTGATACCATTCACTTCTTAACAAACTAAGCATCTTCACTTCCTCCAATCACACTCATAAAATATTCTTCCAGACTTGTTCTGACTTCTGCAAATTGTGTAATAATAACACCATTCTCATACAAAACCCTGCCAATCCTCTCTCTTTCATCCAGTAAATCATATAACTTTACACTATAATCAGAAATAACTTTAAAATTGGAGGTTTTTAATTTCTCCTCCAATACCCTTGTCAGTTGATTGGTATCTGTACTTTCTAATGAAATATAACTTTTGCATCTTTCATCTAATTCCTCATGAGAAATAATTTCTTTGATTTCTCCCTCGTGGATAATAATATAATCCGTAGCTGTCTGATATAACTCTGGCAAATTATGGCTGGAAATCAAAATGGTCTTGTTCTCATATTTACTTAATTTTTTTAATAAGTTCCTGATTTCAATCACACCTTGCGGATCTAATCCATTGATTGGTTCATCCAACATTAGCAATTCCGGATTTCCCATAAGTGTGGCAGCGATGCCAAGCCGCTGTTTCATTCCTAAAGAAAAATTCCGGACCTTTTTCTTCCCTACACTGTTAAGTCCTACCAATTCCAAAAATTCATCTTCTGCTTCATAATTTGGAAATCCCCTCATTAAACATTGCAGATGCATATTTTCCTTTGCAGTCATTCCTGCCACCAAAGCTGGTGCTTCAATCAATGCACCTATTCGTTTTCCTGCTGCTTCCAATTCTTTACGGCTGCTCTTGCCAAACAGTTTCATACTGCCTTCTGTTGGAAATGCAAGTCCTGCAACCATACGCATAAGCGTGGTTTTACCTGCACCATTCTTCCCAATCAGACCATAAATTCTTCCCTGCTTTAACTGCAAATTTACATGATTTAGTGCAGGCTGTGATTTATAGATCTTGGAAAGATTTTCAATCTCTAAAACTATGTTACTCATTAAGCTTGTCCTCCTCTTTTTGCTTTTAAATAATGTAAGATTTCAGTCGGGTTCATTCATAAAGTGCCAGAATAGTTACTGTTCACACCTTCGGTGCAAACAGTAACAGAATCCATCCTATTTAGAATTCGCCTTCGGCGAAAGGCTGGATTCTTGGCTATTCTATGTTCTTGGCACATAGCTTGACAGCAAGTGTCAAGCTTGTGAGTGAACACTGACCCAGAATATACAAATTGGCTAAAAATATTCTTTTTGGCTGGACACTTTATTCATGAATGGCGTTAAGCACATAAAAGTATATGCACAAATTGCCCTCTATGAGCAAGCTCACTTGTGCAATTTGCACATATACTTTTACCCGACTGAACTGTTACCAAATAATTATTATGTATGCAAGCAGTATCTTTCATACTTACAAAAAGAGTATATCTGCAAAAAGTTTAATAAAGGTCAAAAAAATCATCAAAATAGTTAAGAAAAGGTAAAGTTTCTGCCGAAGGCAGCATGGAGGTTTATTTTGCAAGACGGTATCCTAATCCCCAGACAGTTTCAATATATTCTATTTTACTATTTGCCTTCTTTATTTTATTGCGGAGATTGCTTATATGAGTCTTAATTACATTATCATCCCCCAGATATTCCTCTCCCCAAATTGTTTCATACAGGTTTGCCTTAGAAAACACTTTATTAGGAAATTTTAAAAACAGCTCAAATAATTGATATTCCTTTGAAGTTAGTTCCAAAACCACTCCTTCCACAGTAACAGATTTTGCCTCTGTATCCATATGCAATTCCTTATAGACAATCTGCTTTTTTGAATCTGCCTGATGGTATCTCCTTAAATTAGAAGCCACCCTTGCACTTACCTCTCCTAAATCAAAAGGCTTGGTAATATAATCATCTGCCCCTATTGTCAGTAAATCAATTTTTGTTCTTACCATATCTTTTGCAGAAATTATAATTACCGGAATGTCACTATTCTTTCGTATTTCTCTTAATACCTCATCACCACTTTTAAAAGGGAGCATCAAATCCAATAAAACCATATCAAAACTCCCTTCCCTTAAAAACTTGATGCCCTCCATGCCATTATATGCTGATTTTGTTTCATAGCCATCTTCCTGTAATGTCTGTGCTAATAAACCATTGACATCCCTCTCATCTTCAATAATTAAAATCCGTTCCATAAATAACTCCCTTTCAAATATTTCTGTGTTTAGTAACTTTAACTGTAACTATTCAGGTAAAACACGCATTTACTGCATGTTTTGTATAAAAAATCAAATTTTTAATTATTTTTTTCATACTTCTATTATAACATATAACAGAAATTTGTTGTAATAGTTTAGTTGGGTAAAAGTATATGTGCAAATTGCATGAGTGAGCTTGCTCATAGAGGGCGATTTGTGCATATACTTTTACCCGGCTGAATTGTTACAATTTGTTTAATACATAGGGAAATATCATTTTTTAACCGCTGAAGTAATAGATGATATAAATGAAATAAATCTCACGAAACAAGTGCATAAGTATCTGAAAATAAGCACATAAAATTTTCATGTGACAAGAACATGGATGTGGAAAGATTTTAAAAGAACAACTAGTAGAATTTACTAAAAAAACCGCCTGTAACTTATCTGGTATTTACAAATGACGATGCGGCTTTAATAGGGTATATAGTTGGAATTTTGCTTCCGATTATACTAATCGTAGTTATAATAGTTCAAAACAAAATCTATTCAGATAGAAACACGCATTTACTGCGTGTTTCTACCTGAATAGTTACATTGTTCTATTCAAATAGCATAGTTGCATCAATAGTCTCTAACACATTTTGTATTTCCTTTTCTGACATATTGGTGAAGAAAAGAGAAACCATATAACCATTTCCGCTTAAATATGCAAAGGTAGCTTTTTTATTATTTCTTGTCACATCTTCCAATGCATATTTAATATTTTTCTTTGTGGTATAATAACGCTGATTCTCTGACTTACCATCATCGGAAGCAATCACAAAGCTAATCGAATCTTCTATAGCACCATCTTCTTTCGTTTTCTGGAATGCCTTATCTTTCTCAAGATTAATTTCCATCTTCTTCTTTCCATTTAGATAAGTGGCTTTATAGGATTTATTTGTAACTTTTTTTTCTGTTCCAGGATGTCCCTCCTCGTATACAAGCTTAGAATCATCTAATGCAAATCCTTCAAAGGCTTTTTCATCAAAAATAACTGGCATTACTTTATCCGCACGAAGCTTATCCCATGTGTCATAAGTATAATCCGTATAATAATATTTATCCACTCCATCCTGCTTCCAATTCTTTCCATCGTCAGAGGAATAGGCTGGTGTTGTCTCCAATTTTTTGACCATATAACTCCAGTTTGTATCTTTTGTACCCTTCTGTTCCTCTAAAGTCTCAACTGTAGGTTCCTCTAATCCCCCTTCTGGTGCTTCTGGTGAAAAAGATTCTATATCTTCAGCATCTGCACCCTCTCCACTTGTTATGGTTGTATATGTCTTATCTCCGACAGTTTCACTTTTAATCACTGGTGCACTACCATCAACATCATCCTCAATCTTCACATCTTTCTTCTCGTCATCTACAATCATAATCCCACCATCTGTGAATTGTACTTTATCAAAATTCCAGTGGGTTGCTGCATAAGTGGTTCCACCCAATGCACATACTGCTGCCAGACTAGCTGCTGCTACTTTTAAAACTCTGCTTTTATTTGCCATAATTCTTCTTCCTTTCTCTTTTTGAATCTCTCTTGCAAAATTCTTTGGTATAGAAATTTCTTCTGTGAAGCCTTTCTCTTTTGCCAGCAGATTCACTAACTTTTCTGTTTCTTTTTCGTTTTCTGTTTCAATTGCATGTTCCAAGTTTTTGTAAATTCCTTTCATTCTTTCTTTCATCTACATGACCTCCTAACCTGCTTGGTCGTGAAAGCTTTGCGCGCCGCCTTCACTTATATATGTAATCTGTAGTAAAAGGTAACAATTTTTTTTTAACTATTCAGAACCTTCAAAAGTGATATACAAATTGCATAAATAAATTTATTTATTAAATGCAATTTGTAT
>CAMWUK010000121.1 GCA_947177415.1 uncultured Clostridiaceae bacterium | reverse complement strand
ATTCATATGTATGTTCTGGGGAAATTGTGGTTGTGTTTTTTTATATTTGAAAGTATAATAGATATATATAAAGATTGTCATTTTTTGGATATAGGTAATAAAAAGGAAAATGAAAAATTCAAATGTTGATTCATTTGTGAAATGGGATGACAGAAAGCATCAGCTACTTTGGCAGAAAAAAGAGAGAAGATTTGAAAAATTAATAATTATATGGTAAGGAATACTATTATTCTCTTAGATAGTATTATAATGATAAGTTGTAAGTGGATAATACTTGAAGATACCTAAGAGGGGATTGGAGACTAAAAATGCGAAAGAATATAGAAATATCTGATGAAAAGATAAACGAATTTTTGGAACAATTTTATGGCTATTTCGAGAATGGATATGCTTTTGAAGAGTTTTTAAAGGTGTATCTTGAAAAAATTGGTCTTGATGAAGTGGTCATTACACAACGTTCGTCGGATGGTGGTATAGATTTAGAGGCTGTTCGTTATGGTGTGGGAGGATTGGCTGGTGCAGATACTGTTGATTATTATGTTCAAGCAAAGAGAAATAAGCCAGGAACGACAATACCAATTGAAAAGGTAAGGGCATTAAGAGGTGTGATGCCTTCAGGAAGTAAGGGGATTTTTATAACTACAGCAGGTTTTTCGAAAAGAACTTTAGAATTTCTTGAAGCAGATGTTTCGCGTCCAATTATTTTGATTGATGGAAAGACTTTAGTTGAGAGTTGTATAGATAATGAGATTGGATTTGTATTTACACCAGTATTTAGTAAAAATGCAATGGATGCTTTGAAAGACATATCTGATGATTTGCTTCAGGTAAATGATAATAATGTTGATGTAGATAGAAATGTAAAATTGATAGTAGATAAGCAAATATCTGCAAATGATATAAGAGCTAGGATTTTGAGATTACCTAAAGCAATAATTAACTTATTATCGCCAACTGCACAAAAAGTTATAGTAGTTTTTAATGGATTAGAACAGAAAGAATTAACCATTGCAAAAAATAGATGTTATCTTGCAGGTGTTACAGAATTATATAGAGAATCAGGTTTGATTGCAGAAGATGGTTCATATAATCCATGTAAAGCAATATGGATGTATTTGGATGATAAGATTGAAATTGTTTTAAAGGAACAATAATAGATGGGACATTTTCGGGATCATGGATACTGTTTACAGTATTGACAATATGAGAAATGGGATAATGCAAAAGATATTTAGGAGGTAAAAATGGCTGTTTTTGGAAAGTATCAGGTTTATTATGGAAAAATTAAAAGCGAATTAGAAACTATAAAAGATAATTTTGGATATACAAATTTATCTAAAGCCTTTGCTCATTGGTATTTAGCTAACTATATAAAAATTGATGAACAAGACATAGCAGAAACAATAATTGATGGAACTGGAGACAATGGCATAGATGCAATAACAGTTGATAAGGATTCAATGACTTTGTATCAATTTAAATTTCCAGATAAAGAGAAAAACATTGAAAAAGCTATTGATGAAAAAACAGTGTTAAAGCTGTTTAATGGTTATAAAAAGTTAACATCTCAAAGAAAACCTCGTATTGCTAATGATAATTTTTTGGATTTCAGAGAAGTAATAAAGAAAGAAAATATCTTCAATTATACAATAGAGTTTGTTGTGTTTAATAATTCTTTTTCTCAACCAGCGGAGGATGCTCTTGAAAATGAAATATCTGAAATAAAGGAAACAACTGGAAATCAAATAAAATATAAGGTTATACAACAAAAGAATATATGTGATATATATGATAGAATGCAAAAGAAGTCGCGAATAGATATTACTATGGCTTATAAGAAGCTTGATACGAGTTATAATTTAGGCGAAAATGTTAAATCTGCAGTAGGTTTTTTATCTGCATGTGAATTGATAGAAGCATGCAACGAACAAATGGATGTTATTTTTGATGAGAATATCAGGTTGTATGAAGGTGACAATGAAGTAAATACAGGTATATATAATACAGCAGTTGGGGAAGATTCAAATAAATTTTTCTTCTATCATAATGGAATTGTCATGATATGTGATAACTGTAAGAATAGCACAGGTAATCAGACATTGGTATTAGAGGGAGCATCTGTAGTTAATGGTTGTCAAACTATAAACAGTTTAAAAAAAGCATATGATGATGGTAAGTTGAAGGAAGATGTTTATTTACAATTTAGAATTATAGAAACTACGGATTTTGACTTGCGAGCTAAAATAACAGAATATTTGAATTCACAGACAAAGATAAAGGATAGTTACTTTTTGGCAAATAATCCATTTATTAGATCATTGCAACTAGACTTGGAGGAAAATGGATACTTTATGGAAAGACTTGTAAATGAGTACGAATATAAATATGCTTTGAATAAGATTAAACAATATGATAAGAAGCATATTTTGAAACTGGAAAAGGTAATTCAAATTTATGCTGCATTCTATTGCAATGAATATGCTGCAAGAGCAAAAAGGGGAAAAGGAGAGCTGTTTGATAAAAAAATTGTTGAGGTTTTGGTTAGTGGTATTGATGCAAAAAAGGTGATTCATGCATATGAATGGTATGAAAAACTCAGTGTAGTATTAACATTATATAGAAAGTGTAGACGCTCATCTTCCCTAAAAATGGACTTTTTTGACTACATAGATGTTTGGGTTGAAGAAAATGATTATGAAGAGGAGATGAACAAATATATTTTTTTAAATACAGGAGACCTTGTTGTTTTAAATGCTATTGCAAATCTTGAGAAAAAATGTTCATATACGAATGAAGATGAGTATATAATTGAAGCGATTGGACTGACGAAGAAAGCAGTAGAAACAAGTGCAATGCTTCCATCTCAGGCAACAAAGAATAATGCAGTATTTTTAGAAATTCAACGTGATATAAATAGTTAATCTAATAACTGGTAATTAAATTCGTCCATAGCAATAACATACATTGTAAAGCTTATTTTATTCATAAGTAGTTCTTTTTGGGTGGCGATTTTCTCATAATACCCTCACCACAGAAATCAAAAAAAGTAGGTGTAGGGTTAAAATGTACAAGCCAAATTGTCAACTTGTACAATATGAGAAGACATAGAACGACTTAATTAGTTCTTGGTGTAAAACATATATGCAACAATTGATGTAAGGAAATTTCTGTTTTAGGCTTTTCTCGTTATTATAACGTTCTCAAAGAGATAATTTATTCGAAAATATGAAGTTAAAAATTCCTGAAAATGTTTATTTTTAGGAATTTTTAGAATTCTAGTATTGTGAGTATTGACTTTTGAAAATTACATAAGTGATATAAGACATAAAGTATAGTATATAAGTGCTATATTAACAAGTATTGTGTGGATGAATAGGATAGTAACCCAAAAGAATAAAACAGGCTAATATCAAAAATTTCTTTAAAAGGTGAAAATTAGATGAATACAAAAAGATACATGATCATTATAAAAGGCGAAATCAAAACGCCTGAAATAAGTTTTTGTCAATATAATAATGCTGAAAAAAAGTGGAAGGTAAAATTTAATAATGGAAAGGTTTATACATATAACTATCTGAATGTTAGGCGTTTAGAAGAACCAGAAGTATTAAATCCTAATCTATATAGAATTAGCAGAGAAGGACGTAATTTCTTCGATATAAAAGCAATCTATGTTTTCAAGGATAGAGATATTTCTTCGAATTGTTGGTGTAATGAATTAGTTTGAATCAAAATGCGAGGTGGTATATTATGAGAATGTATGGATATGTAAAGGAACCGTTTAAAGCAAATAAAAAAGATACAATATATAAAATCATGATTCATGAAATAAAAAAACACGAGGTTATGGTCTATTTATATACAAGTAAGGACGCAATTAGTTGTAGCTTTGATCATTATTATCCAGATATAGAATCGGCATTAGAAGATTGGCAAGATGAAATAGATGAACAAGGTTGGATACATATAGAGGATCCATTACCAGATTGCCAACATGATGCTTTTTTACCAATACGGGTGAAAGGGAGAGATTCAGGGAATCCACAATGGGAGCAGCTTGAGATACTTGAAGATGGTGTTTGGAGAGAATATAAGGAAGAGTAGTAATCTATAGGTGACAGTTTAGGCAGGTCTTGCACACTCCGCTTTAAAGACCGTAAAAAAGACTAATATAGGATTAGAATTGGGCAATTTATAATGCGGAGCTTGCAAGGTTCCGTAACAGGTCAGCCCTCGGCTGAGCTGTTACATCTAAAGTATATGGAGGAATAAATATTTATGTTAGCGGTTTTATTCATAAAAATGAAATGGTGGAAAGAAAATCGTACATCTTTTGGGGCTGCATTAAGAAGGGAATATTATAAACCAATAAGAATTGAAGATGGGGTAAATCTTTCTGGTAATGGGGTTTTTGTGATGAAATGTCACTATGACCAACATGGAGAGACCATCTGCTCAGATTGGGAAGTTTCTGACAAGCTAGATAAAAAATTATATAAAAAATCTTTAGGAAAAGCATTTACTGCCAGTGATGAACGAGAACATAAATTAGCAGCAAGAAGAAAAAAGGCAATACAGAAAAGGAAAGGAGCATTTTATGAGATAGAAAACATAGATATTCCATGTATTATGATTCATAATGAACCAGACAATTGCTATCGTATCCAGTGGTATGATTGGGGATTGACACCAAAACGTAGAGGTGGAAATGAGGATTTTTATAAAAAAGGTGCAAAACTTATGGGACAACCAAATACATTAAATGAAACCGCATTTATATTAGAAGAAGGCAAAGCGGGAGTTTTAAGGTATAATACCCGTTGTGTATCTTTTGAGGAACAGTGGTATGAATGTTACTATGTGTATATGGTTCATGAAAAGGTTTTAACACAAGATATATTTGTAAGAACATACGATTATGACTACAATCAGTTGGCTTATTTATAGAAAAATGGTGAAGAAATGATTTGTGTTGTCTCATTCACATTCCGTTACTGTTAGCACCGTAGGTGTGAACAGTATCAATAAATGAGACAGCACACGAATCATTGAGGTTATTTTATATCCCCAATTTAATCATAACCACACTTAGAATAAACATTCCAACACCTATAGGAATAAAGACTTTGCCTATAATACTTAACATACTTTGTTTTAATAAAGAAGCTTGTTTAGGATTTAAAGGATTATAATAAATATTTTGTGGTTTATTCATTTTCTTCCTAATATATGATTTGTTCCATGCTATATTACTTGCCCGATTATATTTTACTCCATTTACATTATATTCAAAAATCGGACATTTGGTTGTCGGGCTGTTGCTTGCACCCACTTTGATTCCAGTATTGGTGTTACCTGTTCCGCCTTGGTTATAGTTGTACGCATTCTTACACATGCCGACAATTTCTCCAGTTACCATTTCTGTACATTTCCATGTGCTTTTTCCAATTATAAAAAAAATAACTCCAAGAATCAGAAATATCGCACTTATGCAGATTAAAATATACCCAGCTAAAATCATAAAAACCTCCTGATATTACAATATTTTTTTACAAAAATATAGTATTTTTTATTTTCCTCTTTAATTTCGGCAGATAATGTGAAAAGAATTAGTTCTTGTATTAGATATACCCTACAATATATACTAAAGAAGAGTATAATAAAACAGTAGAATTGCTTTATAGACAGAATATGGATATAATAGTGGTGGATTATTTTTTAAATATAGAGAATCGTAATTGTTCAGAACCCCTCATTTCGGATTTTTCCAGAATATACATAATATCTAATAATTGTCCATAATGGCTGGTAAAAATCCTCCTATAGACATCAGTCCAATAAAAGTGAGGATACAAATTGCATAATAAATAAAACTATTTATGCAATTTGTACATCACTTTTGCAGGTTCTGAACAGTTACGAAAATCAATAAAATTTGGAGGGATAACAATGACAGAGAAAGAAAAAATGTTAAATCAGCTTATGTATGATGCCAATTATGATGAAGAATTAGCGAAAGAAAGAGCAAAATGTAAGGATTTGTGTTATGATTATAATAGTATCCGTCCTTCTGAAGTCCAGAAACAGACAGAAACAATGAAGAAACTGTTAGGAAAGACTCATGGAGATTTTTGTATTGTAGCTCCTTTC
The DNA here is from genome assembly GCA_947177415.1 of uncultured Clostridiaceae bacterium. GTDB lineage: Bacteria > Bacillota > Clostridia > Lachnospirales > Lachnospiraceae > CAG-411. The sequence goes on along the minus strand of CAMWUK010000121.1, from coordinate 7,098 downwards.
TGGTGTGATTATGGTTATAATATTGAAATTGGTGAGAATTTTTTTGCTAATCATAATCTGGTAATATTAGATGGAGCAAAAGTTACTTTTGGTGATAATGTGTTTGTGGCACCAAATTGTGGATTTCATACAGCAGGTCATCCCATTGATTATGAACGTAGAAATCAGGGATTGGAGTATGCATATCCGATAACTGTTGGAAGTAATGTCTGGATAGGTGCAGGAGTACAGGTTATGCCAGGAGTAACAATCGGAAGTAATGTAGTTATTGGTGGTGGCAGTGTTGTAGTAAAAGATATTCCTGATAATTCAGTTGCAGTTGGAAATCCGTGTAAGGTAATCAGAGCAATAACAGAAGAAGACAAGAAGAAAATTTATGATCGTGGAATTTGAGCATAATCTAAGTCTTTAATATAAGCCTTGGTTCATAAGCAAGTCTGTGAATAATTTCGGATTATTTATGCATAGAAAAGATTTTAGAACTTTTTATGCTTAAATATAACAAGATTAAGGACTGGGAATATATAGAAGTGGAGATGAATGAAATTGAGTGATAATGAGGTCACAACAAAAAAAAGAAAACAGGTAGATATGTTACATGGAAGTTTAATGGATAAATTGTTATTTTTTGCACTTCCATTGGCAGCAAGCAGTGTTTTACAACAATTATTTAATTCTGTAGATGTGGCAGTAGTAGGACATTATGCCAATAGCCAGGCACAAGCTGCGGTAGGATGTAATGGTTCAGTAATTAACTTATTGTTAAATCTTTTTGTGGGAATATCTGTAGGTGCTAATGTGGTAATTGCCAGTTATATTGGACAAGAGCGGAAAGATAAAGTCAAAGAGACTGTCCATACAGCAATGGTAGTTGCATTATTTAGTGGAATTTTTCTTTTGTGTTTGGGGATTATGATTGCCAGACCAATTCTGACATGGATGAACACCCCGGAAGATGTGCTGGAACAGGCCATATTGTATCTTTGGATTTATTTTCTTGGAATGCCATTTATTATGATTTATAACTTTGGAGCAGCTATTCTCCGAAGTATTGGAGATACCAAGAGACCACTTTATTGCTTAGTTATATCAGGAGTTGTAAATGCTGGATTAAATTTGTTTCTTGTTATAGTATTTCACATGGGGGTAGCAGGAGTTGGTATTGCAACTGTAATATCAAATGTTATTAGTGCTTGTATGATATTGTACTTTCTGACCCATGAACAGGGAATCATACATCTTTCCTTAAAAGAACTTAAAGTGGTAAAAACAGAATTAATAAGAATTTTAAAGATTGGAGTACCTGCAGGGCTTCAATCCATGGTATTTTCTTTTGCGAATGTATTTATACAGAAAGCATTAAATGGATATGGTTCGGATGCGGTAGCTGGTTCTGCAGTAGCTCTTAATTTTGAATATTATTCCTATTTTGTGGTATCAGCATTTGGGCAGGCAACAGTGACTTTTACCAGCCAGAATTTTGGAGCAGAAAAGTATGACCGATGTAAGAAAATTTTCAAACAAACCTTGTCTATGTGTATTTTTACAATAGGATGTATGAGTATTACTTTTCTTTTGGGAAAGGAATTCTTTATTGGGTTGTTTACCTCAAAACCAGAAGTGGCAGAATATGCAGCCATTCGTATGGTATATCTGCTTACACTATATATTTTGCTCCCTACATACGAAATTGGAGGTGCTGCCCTGAGAGGAATTGGATATTCTATGACACCGGCAATACTGACTATATTTGGAACTTGTATACTTCGTTTGGTATGGATTTATACAGTATGTAAACAATTCACTGGTTTTAAGACTTTAATGATGGTTTATCCTATCTCTTGGATAATTACAGGGATACTGGTGTTGACTGCATATATGATTATACGGCGAAAAGTATTTATGCAAAAGGGTTAAGATATAAGAAAAATAAATTTTGAAAATAATTGGAGGAAAAGAGGGGACATGAAAAGAATACTTAAAATATGTGTTATATGTACGATTGTTTTTACCTTATATGGTTGTGGACAGGAAACAAATTTAGATTCAAGTGCCAGCAATACTACAGTAGAGCCACAGCCTACAGAACAACCATCTGTAGAGCCACAGCCTACAGAACAACCAGTTGTAAAGACACAACTTTTGTCTGAAAGAAACATGGAAGATTTTAAGTTTGAAGGGGAATGTTCTGCACAGACAGAAGAGAAATATATAAGATATCAGGGAGAAATTACAAAGGAATCTGTAAAAAATGATTTGTGGAATCTAATTTGTAAGCAGGAGAAGGAAGAGTGTTATCAAGAAGGTACAATTGGTGGAGGTCTGAAGTTGAAACTAACAGATAAGGCTACAGGAGAAGTCGTCATAGTGGGATATACTATTTGGTATTCAATGCCATACATTGACGGAGGACCGATATGTTTTGTTGTTTCTGGTGTAAATACCGGAAGAAGATATTATATATCACTAAATGAAAGTGAACAGAAGTTTGATGAACTAATTGAAGAAGGGGTGGTTTGTGATAAGAATATAGTAGAAAGTAGAAAATTAAAAAAGTATTAGGCAATTATGAAACTTAATTTACTCATAGAGTTTCGCAATCAACTTTCATTTTTTGCTACGTAAACACGCAGTAAATGCGTGTTTCTATCTGAATAGTTACAAAACTCCCATGCCTTTCACAATTAGGCATCACCATAAATATATTCTGCATGGGAGTTTCGTAAACGATGATGTACACAAGTGCAAAAGCAGCACTTGGCACTTATACGAACCTTGCAGCAGAGTGCAAGGTTCTACCTAAAGATAGTGAATATATAGAAAAAATATAAATGACAGGAGGATAATAGTATGTATCAAAAAATAACAGAGTGGTTAGATTCCATTTTAAATCAGGAAATACCAGAATCCGTAGTTGCTTTTTGTTTTAATTTGTATGAAGATGGTGACGATCAATGGTCAATGGAATTAGTGGGAACAGAAAGCTTTGATGAGGAAGACGGGGATTGGGCTTGCGATGAAGTTACAGATTTTGGCTCAAGAGAACATAATTTGGAATGGACTTCTTCCTTTGGGTGGGAGGAAATTCTTGAACAGATGGCTACAGAATTGAAACAGTATTTAGAAAAGGGAAAGTATGCAGATAAATTAAAATCAAAAGAAGGTGTAGGAGTCGGATTTGTAGATGGGGATATTGAAATAATATACCAAGGTTAGTCATGCTTGTTTAGTGGGTGAAGTCAGAAGAATACTGGATTGCACATGCTGTTTTGCAGGCAATGGCTTGTAAAAACATGAAAGATTAGAAGAGGTTTATTACTGGATGGAAGAAAAATACAGAAAGGAAATGCAATGAGTAAAATTGGGAAAAGAGGCTATGTGCCAGAGGACGAACGGGAATTTTCTGAAAAGTCCCTTATAACATTAAAGAAAGCAGCAAAGGATATTTGTTATTTAGTGGAGCAAGGATACCCAATAAAAAGTGCCTCCACTTTTGTAGGAAATCATTACTTACTATCAGAACGCCAACGACTTGCTTTAGTTCGTTCCATATCTGTTCAAAAACAGATTGCCATTCGCAGGCAAAAAGAAATTGTTTCGTTGGAAGAAGATGCAATTCTTTACATAGACGGATTCAATACCATTATAACTTTAGAAGTAGCATTTTCTGGTTCTCCATTATTTGACTGTATGGATGGCACCATAAGAGATTTGGCAGGTCTTAGAGGCACTTACCGTTTAATTGATAAAACAGAATTGGCAGTAGATGCAATTGCAAAAGTGCTTTTGAAATATAAGGTGAGGAAAGTAGTATTTTATCTGGATGCACCTGTATCTAACTCCGGGCGTTTGGCACAACTGCTTAGAGAACATTTTAAAGATTTGCCATTTGCTTTAGAGATTGAAGTGATTCATCAAGTAGATGCTGTATTACAAAAATTAGACCATGTGGTTACCAGCGATGCAATTATACTAGACCATGCAGAAAGTTGGTTTAATCTTGTAAAGGAAACATTAAGGTTGGAAAAATTGGAATGCAAAACTATTCGGGTGTGGGATTAAAAATGCTGTAACTGTTCAAAACTATGAACAGTTACAGCATTTTTCTTTTTTCCATAAATTTAACCAAATAGATTCGTATATTATATAGATTCCAAATCAAACAAAACTATAATACTTCATAACCGGATATTATAGGAAAGACAGGAGGACAAAAGGATGAGAAAGAAAATAATCATATTACTAGTAATGGCATTGTTTACAGCAAGTTGTCAGTTTGACAAAGGAGCCAAGGAGGGAGGTAAAGTTTTACCAGAAGCTACAAAAGAAGAAACTGAGCAAATACAAAAAGACATGGATCTCACAAAAGCTATGGATACCCTTTCTAAGGGAGTAAATCAGTTTTCTTATGCATTATACGACGGACTGGAGAATGGAAAAAATTTGTGTATTTCTCCATATAGTATTGTTTCTGCCTTATCTATGTTAGATAATGGGGCAGATGGAAATACAAAAAAAGAAATAGAAAAGGCACTTGGTATAGAAGATATTACTGTACAAAATCAAGTCTTACCAAAATATGCAGATATACAGAAGCAAAAGGGAATAAAATTTTATTGGGCAAACTCCATATGGGTATCAAAGGAAGTTTTATTAGAAGACAATAGTGAAAAAGACTTTTTTCAGCCATTACAACAATTTTATCATGCAGATAAACATTATCAGCCATTAGATACAGTAGATACTATGAATCAAGTCAATAACTGGGTATCGAAAGAAACGAAAGGTATGTTAGACAACCTTTTATTGGAACCCCTAAACCCTGAAACAAAAATATTACTTTTAAATGCCTTATATTTTCAAGGAGAATGGAAATATTCTTTTGTCAATGAAGGAGATAAGATGCAATTTCATGGCAGTAAAGGAGAGACTATGGTACCTAAGATGCAGCTTGATGATATTTCGTTAAAATACATAAAAAAATATGGACTAAAGGGTGTGGAAATCCCATATAAAGATGACACTTTTGTGATGGATGTATTTTTGCCAGAACAAGAAGAAGCGAATGCTATTTCTTTATTTCAGGCTCTAAAACAGGAAGAGAAAAACAATTTATTTGAGGAATTTGAAAAGGAGAACAAACAACAGATTCAGAAGGTTATTATGCCAAAGTTTACAACCGAATATAGTGTGGATAGCAATCGGTTAATAGATGTCTTAAAGGATATGGGTATTACAGATGCTTTTTCTGATGAAAAAGCAGATTTTTCCAAGATTTCCACCAGTTTTTCTTATTATGTTAATAAAATTCTGCATAAAACAAAAATAGAAGTGCAGGAAAAAGGAACAAAGGCAGCAGCAGTAACCGCTGTAATAATGACCAATGGTTGTGAGGTATTGGCAGAGGATGACTTGATATTTCTTGTAAACCAGCCATTTCTTTATGCTATCCGTGATACAGAAACAGGCATGATATTATTTCTTGGAAGTGTACAGGATTTTGATGTACAAAGTTTTCCTGGACATACAATAGAAGAAAAATAAAGGCATCTGTTCACACTAAGCCAAAGTATACAAGATAAAAGTTACTGTTCACACCTACGGTGCTAACAGTAACGGAATCCAGCCTATTTGTAATTCGCCCTCGGCAAAAGGCTGGATTCTTAGCTGTTTTATGTTCTTGGCACATAGCTTGACAGCAAGTGTCAAGCTTGTGAGTGAACAGTAACAGATAAAATCCTTACTGTGACAGCCTCAAGTAAAGACATGGACATGTAAAGTTTGATTATGTTATACTGATAATTGAGGTTAACTGTGGGAAATATTATTTTTGGTAATTCCCCAGATGATAAAAATAGGAGGAAAAAAGTGTGACAGACGAAGAATTTGATGCGTGTATAGAAGAAATACTGCATGATAAAAAAGATGGATTGCATAAAATATATAGTGCTTATTCTACATACATTTATGTGATCATCTATGATATTATAAAAAATAAAGAAGATGCCGAAGATGTTACCACAGAATTTTTTATAAAGATATGGAAAATTGCAGGGAAATATAAGACTGGTAGAGGACATCGGGCATGGCTTGGGAAAATTGCCCATAATATGGCAATTGATTACATACGAGGTATGAAAAGGCATGATTCCTATGAAGAAATAAAAGAGGAAAAAGAGTCATCGGAAGAAGGATTTGAGGCAGGAATGATAGAAAAGATGTCTATCAAACAAGCAATAAGCACTTTAGAAGATACCGAACAAAAAATTGTGAATATGAAGATTCTTGGACAATTAACTTTTCAGGAAATTGCGGATATTCTAAAGAAACCAATTGGAACAGTAAGTTGGAAATATAGAAAAGCAATAGAAAAATTAAGGAGGTGTCATCTATGATAAGTGAGAAAGAATTTGAAGAAATATATCGCAAAGTAAAAGAAGAAGAAACACCAGATTTGTGGAACCGGATTGAAACAGAATTAGAAGAAATACCTCCACAGAAGAAAAATACCAAAAAGTGGATAATTTCTCTTTCAACTCTTGTAGCAGCTATTTTAATATTTTTAGTTGCATCTCCTTTATTTTCTATGGTTAAAGAAAGACAAAAGGATACCAAGACAAACAATTTCAATGAAGTAGAAGGTATATTTGACACAAATGGTTTATCAGAAGATACAACAGAAAAGATTGACAATAGTACAGATAAGGAAAGCACATCAATGAATTCATCTGAAATGAATGAAAAGAAGGATGAGATGCCTGTACAAAACGATAAAAGTGGTTCCTTCACAGAAAGCAAAGGATCTCTTGAGCAAGAGGCGTACAATAACGAAAGTAAAGAAATTTCTACATTGACAATAAAGGGAACCTTGTTATGTGAGGTGGATAGAGAAAAGATAGAGGGGCTGGAAGAAGTAAAAGAAAAACAATTACCAGATAAATTACAAAAGGTAGCAGAAGAACTTAAAAAGAAGGAAAAAAAGCAGAAATACTACAAGGATACGAATCAAGTTTATTATGTAGAAATTGAGGATAAGTTATATACGTTTTTTGTTTAGAAATTTTTCCATAAAATTTGAAAACCTTTTGCGTATATTTT
>CAMWUK010000120.1 GCA_947177415.1 uncultured Clostridiaceae bacterium | reverse complement strand
CTATTTATGGATGTATCTCAAGCTACCGTTTCTAACTGGTGTAAAGGACTAAAAATGCCTAGAATGGATAAAATTGATAAAATTTGTCTATTTTTTAATATTAATCGTTCAGACTTAATGGAAGATAGAACAGATTTAAAAGAAATCCAAAAACATTTTTCAGATCATAATATCGACAATTCTGATTATCGACTGATTTTCTCTAAAAATCTAAAAAAATATATGGAGTTGAATCAGAAAGAACAAATTGATCTTATTAATGATCTTGGCTTTAACAAATCTGCTGTTTCTACATGGTGTAACGGAACTCGATTACCAAGAATGGACAAAGTTAATATATTAGCAGAATATTTTGGTATAAAACGTTCCGACTTGATAGAAGATAAATCAAATGACCCAATCAAAAAAGAACAATTTACTGTACATAGTACTAAAAAGGATTTAACTTGTATAATTAGCGAAGAACTTGGGGAACAAACAGAGAAAGCATTAAATTTATTTTTAAAGCTGGATGAGATAGACAGAGAAAAAATCATCGAACGTATGGATACATATCTTGAAGCCGAAAAATATTCTAATCAAAAAGGATACAAACACGCGTAAGAAATCTAATAATGGTAGATTTCGATAAATAACAGATGGGAGGAATTTTTATGAATAATGAATTACTTGAATTATGGAGTATCTGGGAAACTTCACTTCACAATGAGGAAGAACAAATAAAACGTCAAAAAAGTGCTACCTCTTCCAAATGTACTCCTAAAAAATTAGATGATAACGTTGGTGTATTTAAAGGAAGCTCTAAAGATTACATTACCACATTAACCGACTGTCAATGTAGAGACTATGCTCTTAGACGTTTTCCATGTAAACACATGTATCGTTTAGCACATGAACTTGGTGTTTTTGTACTTAACAGTACAGTATCATCTAATGAAAACATTTCATCAGAGCTTCGAATGGATGATATACTTCCTACTCTAGAATCTCTTGATAAAGAGACTCTTTTATTCTTCGCTTACCAATGCTATCACCTTGGCAACGATAACAAAAATGGTCCTTTAACCATAAAAATTGATGATTGGGATTTGTTTCAAAAACTTCTTGATAATAAATTGCTTGTTGGAGGAAAAGATTATAAGGCTTCTCTCTCCCATCTTAAAGTTGCTGAACTAAAAGAACTATGTAAAGCATCTCCTACTAAAGATATTCCCAAGAAAAAACCTGATCTAGTTGAATATGTTTTAAATAATTATGATGTTACTGATGTTAATTTTTCCAAAATCTATGCTACATTTGAACTTTCACCAGAAATAAAACACATGGCATTTTCACTTCATAAACGTATACACAGTATGTATCCAAATTGTGAAGCCAATAGTTATTTTCTATAGTTAGTTTATTATATTTCATCAGGAGGTATGTATATGTTATCATCTTTTCCAGCCTGTTTTTTCAAAGAAGATAATGGATACTCTGTTATTTTCCCAGACTTGAATTACTTAGCAACTTGTGGTTCAGATTTAGATGATGCTCTTTATATGGCAGTAGATTGTCTTGCTGGATATATACTTTGGCTTTGGGAAGATGAGGAAGAGGTTCCCGCTGCCTCTGCCATAGAGGATATTGACCCATTGAAAATTTGTGAGGAATTGGACTTTACTTATACAGAATGTTTTGTAAAGATGATTTCTGTTGATGTTATGGAGTATGCAAAAGAACATTTTTAACTATCTGAATATCAAAAAATCCGCCCCTGCTACCAACAGGGACGGTATTACATAGATTTACTAACAAGCCAAATGCTGTTATAATCTACCCTCGCAAGTAAATTATAACATACATCCAGTTTTTTGGCTAGGGTGTATTTTTTATACCATTTTTTAGAAAGGATGATGACTATGGCACGAATAAGTGTAAGGAACAGAAACGAAGGCAAACTATATAAAGATGGCAGAAAGAAAGAGCCAAATTGGGAATTTCGTTTTGATTGTGCAAAAGTAGATGGAAAAAGAAAACAAATTTGCAGAAGTGGTTTTAAAACAAAAGGAGAAGCTGAAAAAGCTGGAATAAAAGCACTTGCAGAATATAATAATGTTGGATATCACTTTGATCCATCTGACATATCAGTTTCCGATTATTTTGATTACTGGCTTGAAAATTATTGCAAAATGAATGTAGCTGATAGCACTATGACTGGTTATAAAAATATTATTAACAAACATCTGAAACCTCGTATCGGCTCTTATCGCTTAAAAGCAATAAATACTATGCTTCTTCAAGAGCAAATAAATGATATTTATATACATCAAGGTTTTACAAAATCCTTTATGAAAAATATATTAAAAGTATTAAAAGGCTCTTTTAAATATGCTAAAATAACCGCTAAGCTGATACAAACAAATCCGGCAGAGGATATAAGTCTTCCTAAAACCGATATTTCACCTAATCAAAAAGAAGACATTATTGTTTTATCAAAAAACGATGTAAGCAGAATATTAAATCGCTTTCAAAAAAGTTCATATCAATATTATGCTATATTGACTGCTTATTATACTGGTCTTCGAGTATCAGAAGTTTATGGTCTTACTTGGGATTGTGTAGATTTTGACAAAGGAACATTAACAATTAATAAAATAGTTAAAAAAATTGAGAAAAATGGTAGGACAGCTGACGGAAAAGTAATTAGAGGAGTGCGTGGTAAAGCTGCCACACGTTGGTATTTGGGGGACTGTAAAACAGAATCTTCTAATAGAGTTATCAGCATAGGTAACACATTATTGAATGCATTAAGAGAATTCAAAAAAAATCAAGAAGAAAACGAAGCACTATATGGGGAATTTTATACAAAACACTATGTGAAAGAAGAAATCACAGAAACGCATCGTAAAGTAAAAAGAATAATATCTATACAAGAAGGTTTCTTAACTCCATTAGAGCGTATATATCCTGTATTTATAAAAGAAAATGGAGAATTCCATGGGACGGATTCTATAAAATATGTTTCTAAAGTAACCAATTACGAACTAGGGATAAGGTTTAATTTTCATGCCCTACGACATACACATGCTACTATGCTAATAGAATCTGGAGCACAAGTAAAAAGTGTATCTGAACGACTAGGACATAGTACTACCAGAACAACTCTTGATACGTATGTTCATGTAACAGATGCAATGCGTAATGAAACTGTTCAAATATTTGAAGAGAGTGGGGATTTAAATGTTTAGAAATTTTGTGGTCATAAAAATATTGTGGTCAAATCGTGGTCATAAAGGGGTAAATGGCATTCAAGCCAATCCGCTAAGATGCCATTTACCTTTAAATTAAGCACGTTTTCCACAACATTGTTTATATTTCTTTCCACTTCCACAAGGGCATAAATCGTTCCTTCCGATTTTATCTGTGTTTCTATGATAAGTTCCTTTTCCACCATAAACCTTAAATGGCTTGTCTGCCTGTGCCAACAAATCCTCATAACTTTTTTTCATGACTTCCTGTAGTTTTTCCTTTGTTGTGCCTTCTGCTACATACTTCATGAGTGCATCTAATATTTTGTCCGCTTTCTTTTCTTTGTCTTTCTTAATGTCTTCTATCAATTCTTCTAACAATTTATAACTATGTGGATACTCTTTGGCAAGATAATGAAATTCCTCTTCATGCTCCCTATAATACTGACATAAAAACCAGTCATTGGTTAATGCATCAATTGTCATGGTATTTTGTGTACTCTCCATCTTTTCATCCTGCATAGTATAAGCTCTGTCATAGCTGGCTTTTAGGGCATTTTTAACAAGCATACTTACCTTGCTGTCCCCATAGTAAGAGTAGGATTCCATAGAGGCATACGCAGACTCTAATGTCTTTTGGTACATCTCTTCTGTAAGATACCCTTTCTGCTCTATATGCTCTACAAACTCTTTAAATAATGGGCGGTACCATGAATTTTCCATTAATTCACAAAGCCGCACCAAAGTCTCTACCAAATATTCCTGCATCAAAGTATTCATTTGTATGCTATCCAAAAAAACATAGTAGGATTTTAAATCTTTTTGATATTTTTGATTGCTATTATTCACATCCATTCGAAGCAAGCGGGGATAAATTCTGGCAAGAATAATTTTCACCTGCTCCACTCCCCTGCCATCTTCTTCTTTCAAAATCTCCTGGCAAATGGCTTCTACCTTATCATATTCTTCCTCTTCTTCAAAATCTAATGCCTGTACAACTTGTTGATGATATTTTTCTGGAACATATTGTAATACTTCCTCACGCTTTTTTTCTTTAAATCTTTGATTCATTTCCTGTATATTGTGATTCATATAGCTCCTCCTGATTTACATTTCTACATATATTATACACCATTCTGCGTGATTTGTAAGTATTACTGTTAAAAATGCTATACTTTTAGAGAATTTTCATGATAGCATTTTTATTTGTAATTGATGGTATCCTATTTGTAAGTCATGTTATCCAAACTTCCATTTCTTATAATTTATGCTAAAATGTATCTGTTCAGTACCTGAACAGATACGAGATTTTAGCCCATATAAATTCGCAAAGCGAAGGGCTAAAATCTTGTAAAACTCGGATTTGTCAAGCAAATCCTCGAGTATGTTCTGAACAGTTACGCTAAAATGAACATAAGGAGGATGGCAATGAAACTTATAACAAAGCAAGTAAAGAACAAACCACTAACAGTAATAATTGAATACCCAGAATTAAATGTAAAAACGGAAAAATTGATAAAAAAAATCAAATCTCTAGATTTCATTATTAGTGGTAATAGTAATGGTAAAACCTTTGCACTAAATATTTCGGATATATTTTATATTGAAACGGTGGAAAGAAAAACTTTTTTGTATACCAAAAATGAAGTCTACATGACAGAGAAAAAACTATATGAGTTTGAAAAACTATTGAAAGAAACCGCAATAATACGGATTAGCAAATCTTGTTTAATGAATATGGATATGCTCTACAGTATAAAACAACTCATAAATAGCCAACTTGAAGCAACCTTAATTAATGGTGAAAAGTTGATTGTGTCAAGGACTTATTTAAAAAGGATTAAAAACATTTTAAAGGAGGAGGTACAATGATAAAAGAAATTATTCGTAAAACACTTTTGCTTACAGCGATAATGATTTTAACAGTATATTTTGTGTCATATTTGAAAATAGGAACAACACAGGAAATCGTGCTTGTATTTGAGCTTTTTCTCTTGTCTTCCTTTATTACTTTAATTGAGCAGCTTTTAAAAAAAATAGTTTTTAGTAATTTTTTACTAAATATAATCGTTGAATATTTTTCTATTTCTACTTTTGTCCTTTTGTATGGGTTTTTTATTCAATGGTTTGCAAAATCAAATTGGTGGATGGTTTTTCTGTATGTAGCAATTGTTTATTTACCAGCATATTTTCTTGATATGGCAATAGTAAAAATAGATATCAATTATATAAACGCAAAGTTAGAAAGGAGACGTAAGAATGAAGACAATATCTAATAGTAACAAAAACTTAATCTTATTTTTCGTAATTACTCTTGCATGGACATGGGGATTTGGTTTTGCACCTGTCATTATGGGCATAGAGGGTACACCATTAGGAACTTTCCTATTTTATTTTGGTGGTGGTGCACCGTCTGTTACGGCATTGTTTTTGGTGTTTTTTACCTACTCAAAGGAAGAAAAAAAAGACTATTTTAAACGATGCTTCAGTTTCCATTATATGGGGTTTAAATGGTTAATTGTAATCATACTGTTTTTTTCGGCAGTTACAATTATTGCTCTCACAATAGGTGTGGGTGTTCTTGGATATGAAATGCCAAGAATGAACTATATTAATATAATTATCCAAAATCCATTTTTCATATTTTTGGTTCTGTTTTTTTCAGTTATTTCTGGACCATTGAATGAGGAATTTGGTTGGAGAGGCTATGCATTGGATAGATTATTTGTCCGATATGGATTTGTGGGTGCTACATTGCTATTGGGGTTTATTTGGGGAATTTGGCATATGGCATGGTATTTTACTCCTGGACAGGCACAATATGATATGCTCCGATTTTCCCCATTCCATGCAATTATGTGGATTCCTGAAATTATGATTTTTAACTTTTCTGTTTCATATATCTATGTAAAAACAAAAAGAAGCGTTTTAGCAGGTGCAATGGTACATATGTTTTCAAATTTATTAGGAAGCCAGCTTCTTTCTCCTTATTCTCCAGAAATAAGTATGATTCTTCGCTATTCAACAATGTTCTTTTGTGGTTGTCTTGCTCTGTATTGTATCTTTTCACCAAAGTTCAAAAAAGAATTTAATAATTTATTATAAAATAATTTCATAAAAGGCAGATAGCTCATACTTCTCTATCTGTCTTTTTAGGATTAATAATTTTTATTTAATTATACATAATACAAGGTATAAATACACACAGAAAATTCTGAATAACTTTTCTTTTAATATATATACTCAACTTTCCTACCTTTAAAACAGATGGAACTTCAGGAAAAATCATGCAAAAAACTGATTAAATTGGTTCATTGACATTAAAAAAGCACCTAATCTTTGGTATAATAAGATTGCCACATCAAATAAACCAATTATAGAAGATGTCCTAATCTTATGATAAACCAAATGAACCAAAATGAAAATACCCAAAATAAATTTTCTTACGCAGTCAAGGAATTAAAGTTACTGTTCACACCTACGGTGCTAACAGTAACTGAATCCAGCCTATTTAAAATTCGCCTTCGGCGAAAGGCTGAATTCTTGGCTGTTCTACGTTTTGGCACATAGCTTGACAGCAAGTGTCAAGCTTGTGAGTGAACAGTAACGAATTAAAAATTGGAAAACTGCTTCGGAAATCTAACATTACCAAGAACTGCGGTATTCCTACATTTGAAGTATTTTAGTTTTTACTCTTGCTGGTATTCCAGGGAAAGAACCTGTTCCGTTTCCTAAACTCGAAACATAAAGACCAGATGGTTTCCAAGAATACCTAAACATACTCTGCCATATTTAGGGGATTTCTTAAAAAATCATTTTCCATTTTTTCAAATTTTTTGATGCAATTTTCTTGAAAATAAGTTATACTTTTTATCATAAGGGCATCTCCCAGTGTGTATTTTTTTATTCAATTCAATCATAGCACAAAGTGGTGTCCTTTTGTTGCAATTTTAAAAACCCGAACAAAATTTTACACTATCTGTTTTTATGGAATATATGGATGGACTTTATTTCACAACATCAATTTAACATCACAGAGAAAAAATAAAACACCGAAACCCTTATAAAATAAGGATTCCAGTGTCAAATGTCCATTATTCGAACTCCCTAACAATTAACATATTTGCTAATATTTTAGACGTATTTTCTACTATTTTACACCGTTTATTTCGCATATTCTCCATATTATTTTGAGTTTCAGAGTAAACAGGTATCATATGGGTATCACACGGTATCATTACACTTTACAACCCAAATGTCCGATACAGCCATGCCCTACTATCAACTAACATATGCAAAATCCTAACTATGTAAATGGTGTCCTCCTCTATCACATAATAAATCTTGTAATTACGATAATAATCTTTTCGGACACCCAATCCAGCAAGTAACTCATCTTCGTCCAATTCATTTCTCTCTGGAAAGTTTACCAAAGAATTTGTCTTTGCACGAATTCCGCTCCCTCATTAAACTGATACAATATAAAACTTGCAATATGATTCCTCCTATCCCCTTTTCCATGCGTCCATAATATATGTAGATGTATTCCCTATTGATAAGTCTGGTCTTCTCCATACATTTATCGCATAATGTATACATAATTTATATTGTGTATAATTGCTTTCTATACAAGCTAATGTAGAATCGAATTTAATTGTCTTACCTGTATTGGGAATAGCCGCTTGCTCTGTTGCAAACTGTGTTCCTGTTAAATACATATTCTTTTCCAAATCTGATATATTTTCTAGCCAACTTTGAAATTCAGGCTGTTTCATCATTTCATTCATTATATCAAAATCTGAATTCATCTGCATCTCATCTGCATAATCCAGCCAGAGTTTCCACAATAATCCTTCCAGTTCCTTGTCAGGATAAATTACCTTAAGTCCCATATCCTTTGCCTCTTTTCTGCTTACGGCATAACCATGATGATAAAACAATGAATTTAGCTGTCTTGAAATTTTCTCAGCTAATCCCTTATCTCCTGTATGTTCCACTAATAACTTCTCACTCAGAGTTAAAGATAATTGTTGTGATCTTTTAGCTCCGCCTATATGAATCGCTCCCACATCCGCATTCAAATTAGCAATTGCTTCTGCAAGATATTTTTGATCAGATATTCCCACATCTTCTTTCAAAAATGCTATATAATTCTGAATATCCTCTGAGCTATAGTTATACTGTGTATTCTGTCCCATATAATCCCTTTTCACAAATGATAATTGTGGGTCAACTGGTCCTAAGTTGGAAAATGGGTGCATAATAATTTCATCCGCCCCTAATGCCAATATTGTTGCAGCACTATACGCAACATACGGAAGCATAACGGTTATTTTATTAAATCTTTCTCGCAGAAAACTTATCAGTCTCTGTGCTGCAATCGGATCTCCTCCATTACTTATAATTATAAAGTCCAATTCCTTAAATTCCTCTGGAATAGACTGAATTGCTGCAATAATAGATGTAATTGCATCGTTTCCAATACTCCATGATTGTCCGTTTCTAACAGAAGTAACATATGCAATAACGGGATTATTCCTAATTGTCTTTATTTTTTCAAATATTTGATTTCTTTCTATACTACTCATTTTTTCCTTTCTCTCATTTCCAAGTATTATTCCCAAGTGCCATATATTTCACTTTAGGTCTATACTCTTTATTAATTCAATATCATCTCAGCTATTTCCTCAGCTATCTCTTCCACCGTTTCCTGACTTGTATTCCTTGCAACCTTATCTGCCAATGACGGGCTATAATCAATCACTTCTTGTTTTGTAATATCATGCCAAATCGGAAGTAACGTTTGCTGCCCTGATATTGCTTTTGTCATCAATCCATCTAACTCATAATTTGTCCATCCTTTTTTTATAAATGACCTAGAAATCACAACAATTCCAAAACGACTTTTAGATAAGCCCTGATCAATCTTTCTTCTTAGACTATCTCCGATTTTTAATTCGAATTCATCATACCATACAGAAACGCCTTTTTCCTTTAATGCATTTGCTAATGGACGAACCACATCTTCTTTATCCTCTGATGCATGAGAAATAAATACATCATACTCTTTATTTGAATCTGTTGTTTCTATATACAAATTAGGCTCTTTTGCCAATGGCAAATGTTCTCTCGCTGTCGGCAATGCTCCCGGAAGTACCCTGACACTGTGACGCACCTTGCCTGCATATCCACCTAAATCAATAGTTACATACCAATGAGTAGAATTAGGCACAATAATTCTATATGGACTTTTTTTGACATAACCCCCATAGAATCTATGCTTTCTTCCATTTTTATAATTTCTGTAATTAGAAGAATCCATTAATCTTACATTTGCAGCAGCCGTTAACTGCACTTCTACAACCTGCCCTTTATCTAAATTCCCTAAATCATAATACGAAAAATTCATGTTACCTCCTCTTTATTCTGTTTCACTTAAGCATTTTCCCATAATTTTGCTGCTTGCTTT
Organism: uncultured Clostridiaceae bacterium; assembly: GCA_947177415.1. GTDB lineage: Bacteria > Bacillota > Clostridia > Lachnospirales > Lachnospiraceae > CAG-411. The sequence goes on along the minus strand of CAMWUK010000120.1, from coordinate 3,558 downwards.
GCTATACTTGCTTCTCTTTCATTTTCAACCTTATCTATGACTTCTATATACTTTCTAATAACAATCAGCCATTCACTCTGCTCTCTTATCAAATCTTCATTATCAGGTTTGGGACCCATAGTATTATTGTTCATATGAATAAATCCAGGTTTACCATTCCCATACTCGCCACAAATATGTATATATCCATATTTTCTTAAAAGCTTTCCAGAGTCGCCAATTACATTTTTATATAGCGAAAACAATTCTTCATTCAATTCATAATCTTGTTTCTCTCTTATCATCTTATAATCATCTCGACAAAATCGTTCAAACCCACTTCTCAATTTCTCTGGCACTTCCACATCAGCCAAGTTATTCATTTCCTTTTTTAAATCAGACAATTTCCCGCTTTCATGTATTTTAATTGTTATGTCACCATTTGATTTAACCGTTCTATTAATGCACTCAATTATCTGCTCATTTACAGCTTTAATTGCTGATTTCAAGAGTATATCCTGTCGTTCTTGCACTTCTTTTTTATACTTTTCCATAATGTTTCAATACCTCCAATCAATTTTCTTAAAAATACTATGCCTACTTAAACCGCACCTGTAAATTCAATTTCAAATACATCTCCCCACCATCTTCATACAAGCTCATATATTCATGTCTGGAAGTAGATGCTCTTTCACAAATCGTATTATCCAGCAAATACTGTTCAAAGAAATTACGATTATAGATATGATAAGCCAAAATCTCTCCGTCTGCCTTAACAATGATATAACCACCATTTGCCTCATCCAGTCCGTCCCACACTTTTGCTGGTTTCATTCCCAGTGCACAGGAACATAGAAATTTTTTGAACTTGTATTCATACATGGCAGCATCCCCATACCCCAATGGATCACGCTCTCCAGCTAACTTCACTAAGGTTTTACAGTCCTTGATATCTTCATCATAAAAGTATAACAACATATTTGCAATTATTTCCGGCATACTGCTATCCACCATGATGAGGTTTCGCTTAAATCCATTATGATTCATTCTACAAAATTCCATTTTCCCACCATACTCTCTGATTTTAGCCATTCTGTCTATAATCTTATTTCTGGTATCAATATTATTAATTTTTTCTGCCTGCTTACCAGAAAGCCCCTTAACCTTGTAAATAAAATTGGTCGTTTTTCCTGCATTTAATAACGTAGGTGCATGTCCCACCTCAGACTTAATTGAAAATCCTACATCTCGCACATAATTTGTATGTGTATCCTGTATCTGCATAAAAATATCAGTTGTGTCACTTGAAGGTGCTTTAATTTTCGTAACTTTAATTCCATTTGCAAATGCAGCCACTTCTTCTAATTCAAAACTACCACTATGCTTTGTAATCTGCTCTAAAAGATTATCTGCCTGTTCATCCAGTTCGTTTCTGTCAATTGTCATAATTCTTCTGGACTGCACTTCCACAACAATCTCATGTTCTTTAATCACATAATCTAACTGTTCTCCCTTTTGTTCTTCTCTCATAATTTTTAAGATAGGATAAAACACACTGTCAATTTTCTCTACTTTCTCATTGGCAGCGTATACCCTCCCCTGACTAAGTAATTTCATAAATGCATATAATTCTGACCATTCACCTTTGTTTCCCAACATTCTTCCATCTTTATTTTTTGCCATTTCCAACACCTTCCTTATCTCTTTTGCAATGGCTTCGATTACATTTACTGTTACACTGTTACCAAATTGTTTATACAAATGCGTATCAGCTAATTCCAGTTTAAAATCATCCGGGAAACCCTGCAACCTTGCCCACTCTCTTGGGGTCATCTTTCGTATCCCCTCATGATTGACTTCTCCTTTTATATGAGTTACCGGAACAAAATTAGTAAGCCTTTTATCAATCACAAGATTCCTTTCACGTCCCATCCCCCCACAAACTATGGCACCTGCCTGACCATCTAAATCTCTTATCTCATACCCAAAGCCATTACCTTTAGCCCTATGTCTCTCTTTATGTTTCCTTAATGTATCCACATATACAGTAGATAAATAGTATTTTACGCTAACTTCTTGTTCCTCCAGAATATCTCTGATACAGGTATCTGCATTATTTCCTTCTGGAAACCGAAAAGAACTACTATCAATATCATTGTGAAAAGCAACTATATAAATTCTTTCCCTGTTTTGCGGAACACCAAAATCCTTGCTATTCAAAACTTTATCATATACCGTATACCCTATCTGTTCAAATGCCCTTTTAATAACCTTAAACGTACGTCCCCTATCATGATTCGTCAAACCTTTAACATTTTCACAAAAAATAACTTTTGGTTTTCTATATTCACAAATTCTTACAACATCTTGAAACAATGTTCCACGGCACATTCCCTTATAGTCATCCTCAAATCCCATACGCCTACCAGCCAATGAGAATGCCTGACAGGGAAAACCTGCTAAACATATATCAAATTCAGGTATATCCTTTTCATCTATTTTTGTAATATCTCCAGCAATTTCAAAATTATCATGATAGTTCAATTGGTATGTTTTCTGTGCATATTCATCCCATTCACTCACAAACACAGTCTCTATGTCATCCCCAAAAGCATTATCAAACCCCCTTCTGATTCCCCCTATTCCTGCAAATAAATCTATTGACCTGTACATTGTAAAATCTCCTTTACTCACAATAATCGTCTGCATCCAACATCATATCAAATATCATCTCTTCAATTACTTGTATGCATTCATCCGTCTTTTTCATAATATCCTTCCCCCAAAAACGTATTACCGTCCACCCAAGATATTGAAGCTGTTTATTTACTTCCTTATCTCTTTGCTGATTGCCTAAAATCTTTTTTATCCAAAATTCAGCATTTTTTCCCCTCTCGAGTTGAGGTTTCAAAACCTCCCAGTCTTTTCCGTGAAAAAATTCACTGTCACAGAAAATAGCTATCTTATATTTTGATAAAACTATATCTGGTTTCCCTGGTAGTTTCTTATCATTTTTGCGATAACGATACCCTTTACTCCACAAGGCTTTGCGTAAAGTTACCTCTATGCCGGTATCCTTATTTTTAATATTTTTCATATTTTTATGGCGTTGTTCTTTGGTCAAACGATCCATTCCAATCACCTCAATTATTAAATATCATTATCTGTTACAATTCCATAATATCTGACAAATCACACTACAGTGCTTTTCATATTTTCAGGAAAATATCTATATTAAAATTTTCATTTCTTCGTAATAAAAGCAGAACTGACTCTGGACAACTCCACTAATTTTTCTTCTCCACATTACAGTCAATCAATAACATTTTTAACTAATCTTCATATTCATCCTTCAAAAGTATATACACGAACATACTTTCTGTTATATTACCACATTCTACATTATATAGCAAGAGAAATCTCAAAAAACAGTGTTGAAGAATAAATTTATTTAACTTTACAAAGATTTCCATATTTTGGATTATTTTAAATTTTTCCTTTTTTAAAAGTTATCCACATAAAAAACATATATTTTCTCCACTTTCTAAAATTTTGTGGATAATTTTTTATTAAGTTTAT
>CAMWUK010000119.1 GCA_947177415.1 uncultured Clostridiaceae bacterium | reverse complement strand
TTAATAAATCTGTAATATAATTCACGAAAAAAATTGTTAAGTTTTGTTGAAATATATTTCAAAAACTGATACAATAAATACATTCTTTATGTAATTTCTTTCCATACAACATAATAAAAATTATGTTGTACCCGTTCTCCACCCCAACACCATTTCCATCTGTTCCAATTGTCTTTTATGCTCTACACCTGTAGTCATAATATAAATCCGTGTGGTTTCAATCCTGCTATGCCCCAGCATATCTGCCAATTTTGCAATATCTTTCTCTACTGCATAAAAGCATTGTGCAAAAAGGTGACGCAGATTATGTGGAAATACTTTTTCTTCATCTATGCTGGCTTTCTCACATAATTTTTTCATCCCTCTCCAGATATTGCTACGGTCTACTATCTTTCCACCAGAGGTCAAAAATATTATGCCTTTCTGGATTCCCTGTTCTTTCATGTATTTTTCCAAAGCCACTTTCAACTTTAAAGGAATAGGGATTTTTCTGGACTTTCCTTTATTTCTGATTTCCAGACATCCTCTTTGGACTGCCTCTTTTGTTACATACTGCAATTCTGCTTTTGTCAACTAAAATCTAAAAAAAAATCATTTTATTTTTCATCAAAAAAGACACCACAGAACCAGCCCCGTGATGCCAAGTCAAAACCCTATAATATTCAAAATTTATAAAACCTAATCAAAACTCATTTCTTCTATGATTTTTGCTCCTTTTTTAATAATACCAGCATATTGTTCATTTTCCATCATTTCTTTCTGTAACATATTGCACAGTTCTTCAGATATCGCAATCTCTTTCCCCGAAAATCTCTTGCTGACAAATTCATTTAAATCTTTAAAACTTTGAATATGATTTTCAGCTATGCCAATTGCAAATATCAAATAAAAAGTAAATATTGCTTTCATATTTGTTCCATATGGATTAAAAACTATCCCTTTTTCAATATTTACCTTATGTTCTTTTACAAATCTTTTTAATCCCCTTATTGTTAATGCAGAAATATTTAACACCTTGTTCAAATGCTTTTTTATTATTGCAATCAATTCTTCTGTATCCTCATCATTAAATGGCAAATTGGTATTATAAACTCCACTTAAAGAATATATCATTTTACACGTCATAGAATTATCATTAATATTATTGGGACACATAACTTGTAATCCATTAAATAATCCTATGGGCTGAAATCCATTTTGAAGTTCTTGCTCTAAAGCATTTTTTGAAGTAAATTTAAATCCAATTCTTCCTGCATCTAAATTTATTGTTAAAAACATCGCATTATAAGGACATTCCTGTATAATATGATCACATATCCTCACATTATAAATTACAATACCAAACAGACTCACTAATACATTAACCGAGCCATCACCTGCCACATAGGAAAACAAACTATGGCTTCCTAAATCAGACATTTGATTGATTAAATTATATATATCTTCACTTCCAATTATTGTCACCGGATCAGTACCTTCTCCAGTGAGAATAAATTCTATTACTGACTCAAAAGCATTTAATTTATTTGCTACATTATTATTTAGACAATACCATTCAAATGCAATTTTAGCAGCTAACCTATGAATTTTCTGGTCAAAGAAAACTCCCATGTCTATTGATACTCTTTTCTCAATTTCAATCTGATTTATATCGGTTTCAATAATCTTGCTATAATCAATACCTTTCATTTTTTTAATCGCATCCATTGGTCCAATAAGGCTTTTTCCGTCAGCACTACGCATAATCTTTTTATTAAACAAATCTGTGTCAGCATTCATTTTGGTAGTATATTCTGTGCCTTCCACAATGACACTAGCAGCATACCTCGCATACTGATTGCCTTTACTTGATTTAATATCAAGTTCATTTGTTATAAATGCTAGCTTTGAAATCACTTCATCCTCAAACATATCGCTAAATTTGTTATTATGGTCAACTCTACACACATTGGGGTTAATAATCTTCCCATTAGTGAGTGCATCTGGTATTATATCTGACTTTGATAAATCATTTTCTGTTCCACAATAAATACATCTTCGCACCATGTTTTATCACTCCTCATATTTTTCTCCATTTTAACATAATAACCAGAGGGATTCTACTAAAATAAAAAGACACCACAGAACCAGCTCCATGATGCCTTTCCCTTATCACTCCCATCTTATTTTTACTACAATGCAAGCACTTCTTTCTCTCCTGCCACCTCACTGAAGAACCAGTCATCCATCTTCCAGACAATCTCAATCTGTTCCTCACTGTAAACCATTACTCTGTCAATCACAGTAGCCAGTTTTCCCTTATCGAAAGTATCAAGAGATGTCAGCCCTTCCAGTTCTGCCTCCCTCTCTTTCATGTGCAGAACCCTCTCTTTAATCCGCACAATTTCCTCTTTCAGTTCCGGCAATCTTTCTTCTATCTCTAAAATCCGGCTGGCTGTTTTTTCATATTCTTTGCGGTACTTTTCCTTCGTGATGCTGCCGGAACGGTAATCCTCATAAAGCCTGAGTTTCCTTGAGGACAACCTTTTACGCTCTGCTTCCATCCTCTTAAGCTGTTCCTCAATAGCCTCTGTCTGTGACCATTCCTTTTTCTTTCTGGCTGCTTCTGCTGATACCATCTCAGCCATAGTGCGGGTACAGCATAGTATGGCATTTTCCAATCCTTCCTTGTCCACATGGATTGTCTTACATTCTGCAATGCCTGTAATTGCCGCCTGACTGCAACGGTACTTGTTCCCCCAACTGTTTAAATCAAGCCGTCTCCCACAGTACGCACAAAAGAGGATTGGCTGTGCTTTCCGTCCTGCTGGCAAAATTCTTTTCTCATGCATAAATGCCTTTTCATTTGCCGTATCAAACACTTCCTGCGATACCAGAGGCTCATGTGTCCCCTCCATGATAATCCATTCAGACCTGTCATTTTTTATCTGCCGCTTTGATCCTACATCAGAATTCCTTGTCTTGTTCCAGATGGTTTTTCCGAGATAGACCTCATTTCTTAACATATCGCCAATAGTTGTAACTGACCACAGCTTTTTCTTCTTCTCCCGGTGGCTTTTCCGTTTCAGCCCCATCTTCTGGAAATGTTCCATGCAGGTAGGTGTCCCCTGTTCATTCAGATACCGTGCAATCTCCGGTTTTTTTCTCCCTTCCGCAGCCATTGTAAATACCAGCCTCACAACTTCCGCTGCTTCTTCATCAGGAATTAGCTGGTGTACATTCTCTGGATTTTTTACATAACCATACGGCACAAGTGCACCCATATATTCGCCACGGGTTGCCCTTGTCCCCATTGCACTTTTTACTTTTTGGGATAAATCCCTGCTGTACATGGAATTGATGATATTTTTCAGGGCAACACTCATTCCCCCGGTCATCCCCGAACAGTCCTCACTGTCAAACTGGTCGTTTACAGAGATAAAACGTATTCCAAGCAGTGGAAAAATTCTTTCAAGATAATTGCCTGTTTCTAAATGGTCCCTTCCAAACCTTGAAAAATCCTTAACAATAATGCAGGATATCCTCCCTTTTTTTGCATCTTCCATCATTCTTTGAAAGGAAGGTCTTGAGAAATTTGTACCGGAAAATCCATCATCAACGTATTCCTGTATATCGGTTTTATCTGAAAAATTTCTCCTGATATAGTCCCTTATCAAAATACGCTGTGCAGACACGCTGTTGCTTTCTGCTTTAACGATTCCATCCACATTTCCATCTTCATCGGAAAGGCGGATATATACTGCCATCTTTTTATTTTCCATCCTCTGCCACCTCCCTTTCCTTTGTATATGCCACCAGTTCTTCCAGCATATCATCGTAAAGCAGGTGAATGGTTACTCTCCCTGCGGAAAAGATTTCAATTTTTTCCACAAAAGCATCCACCATATTTTTTGTCAGATGCCTGATGTTCCGGTATTTATTGATAGCGGCTTCCCAGTCCCGGCTGGCACAGTAATTCCTGTCATACTTTCTCTGATATTCCTTAACCTCACTGATTCTCTTCCGAAGTTCCGCTTCTGTGGCTGCATCTTTTTCTGCGAAGGCTTCATACTGACCTGCATCAATCAGACGCTCCGCATAATCTTCATATAACTGCTGTCTGTGTGCCTCCAGCTTATCCAATTCATGGTGCAGATTCCGGACTTCTTTTGTAAGGACATCATACTTTTTTATGCTTTCCATTTTCCGGTTCATCCGCTTTAACATCTCCATGCTGTCAACATACACATTCATATGGATGCGGATAACACGAAGAACTTCATCATTGAGGGCATTTTCAGAAATGCTTTTCCTGCTGCAGCCTTTTTTTGTCCGGTGCCCCCCACATACAAAATCCGCCACCCCGCTTGTGCTTTTTATCAGATACATGGTTGCCCCACAGTCACCGCACACGGCTTTCTTTTTATAGAAATTCCGGCAGGCAAGCTCCCCTTGGTTTTTCTTTCCATACTTCGGGGAATTTTTATGTATCTCCTTTAACCTTTCCTGTGCTTTCAGATACAATACCCTCGGCACAATTGGTTCATGGGTGTCCTCCACAATAATCCAGTTTTCTTCCGGTTCCTCCCACTGCTTTTTCTCTGCAAACCTGTCACTCCCACGATGATTATGCCTGCTGTCCCCGGCATAATAAGGATTAGAGAGCATCCGGGAGATGGTATTCCCTTTCCATACCGCATCATAGTCTTTGGGCAGCTCCTTTGTCTTTTTGAAATGCTTATATGCTTTTGGAGCAATCACACCTTCATCATTTAAGGCTTTCGCAATCTGTGCATACCCCATTTTTTCATCCACAAACATTTTAAAAATGTGTACCACAACCAGAGCGGTGTCCGGATCAGCTATAATGTGGTGTCTGTCCATCGGATCACTCATAAGCCCGTATGCAAGATTCCCACAGACATTGTTCCCCTTTTTCCAGTTGGAACGGTAGGATGCCCTGATTTTTTTTGCCAGATCCCTTGAATAAAACTCATTGAAGATATTGGACATGCAGACGGAAAGGTCTGCACCCTCCCGGATGGAATCATACCCGTCCGTCACAGCAATGAACCGCACTTCGAAGAACGGAAACACCCTCTCTACATAATTTCCTGCCTCCACATAGTTCCTGCCCAGCCGGGATAAATCTTTTACAATCACACAGTTAATGCGTCCATCCCTGATGTCACGCATCATTTCCTCAAAACCTTCCCGCTCAAAATTGGTGCCTGTCTTGGAAACATCCATGTATTCCCGTTCCACCACAATGTCATCTGTCCCATCCACAAATTTTTTCAGAAGCTCCATCTGGTTCTCTATTGTCCCACGCTCTTTGTTTGCATCGCTTTCCAAAGACAGGCGTGCATACAGCCCTGCCCGGAATACCGGCTTTTCCTCTGTTTCGGCAACTGGTTTCTCTGCACTGACAAAATCCGCTTTCCTTGATTTTCTCGCCATATTACACGACCTCCCTTCTCTGGATTTCTACCCTTCCTGTTTCCTCTTCGCTGATGGTGCATCCCATGGACTGTATCTGTCTTAGTGCAGACTGGAAACAGTCAGCAAAGGCAAAATCCACCTCGATATGGTTCTTGTCAAACACTTTTACCCTGTCAATCAGTTCCACAGCTACAGCCCTGCTTAATCCACTGATATTCCGGTATTCCTTAAAATAACGGAGCCATTCATATTTATCTGTCTTAGCCTCCAGTACATTTTTAATTTCATTCCGGATTTTACGGACTGCCTCCTCTGCCTTTTTCCGTTTTTTGTTGTAACCCTCATACAATTCTGCATAATCTTCTTTGGAAACAATCCCGTCTTTCAAATCTTCATACAGCATGTCACGAAGTTCCTGACACCGCTGTACTTCCTGTTCTTTTACCTCTTTCTGCCTTTCCAGCTCCTTTATTTCCAGCTCCTGAAACGGAACGGTACCGATATATGCAAGGATTCTCTCCATATCCAGCACATTTGCAATATGCGTCTGAAGCACATCAAACACAAGGCTTTCCAGCTTGTCCTTTGGGATACGGTGCGTCCCGCACTCCTTTGTTGCCGCATTTTTGGAACAGATATAATAAGAATATACCTTCCCGCCTGCCGGGACATTACGTTTAATCATGGATGCACCACAATCTGCACATACTGCAAGTCCCGAAAGCACATAGACTTCATCCTCGTTTGGCGAAGTTCTCGTATCCATTCCAAGAAGCCTCTGGACAATGGCAAATTCCCTTTTGCTAATGACTGGCTCATGGCTGTCCTCTATCCTTACCCATTCTTCCTCTGGCTTATCCATAATCTTCTTTATCTTATGATTTGGTGTGGAGTGCCTGCCCTGTATCAGTGTGCCGACATAGACCTCATTCTCAAGAATTCTACGGACAGACATGGAACTCCATTCTGCCTGTTCATGTGTCTTGAAATTATCCTGAATGCGGATGCCGATGCTGTGCTTGTATTCCATCGGGGACAATATCCCCTGTCCGTTCAGGCGGTCTGCAATCGCTGACTGGCTCATTCCATGCAGCTTCATACGGAATATTTCCTTTACCACTCCTGCTGCATATAAATCGGGAACCAGCCTGTTCCTGTTATTTTCATCCTTTTTATAGCCATAGGGTGTAAATGCACCGATATACTCACCATTCTTCCGCTTCACTTCCAGATGGCTGCGTATTTTTATGGAAATATCCCGGCAATATGCATCATTCATCAGATTCTTAAACGGGACAACAATATCATCCCTGCCATTTTCCTCTTTGCTGTCTATATGGTCATTCACTGCAATGAAACGCACGCCAAGAGCCGGGAACAGTCTTTCGATGTACTTCCCGGAATCAATATACTCCCTTCCGAAACGTGACAGGTCTTTTACGATTACACAGTCAACCGTCCCCCTTTTGATATCCCCCATCATCATCTGGAATGCAGGACGCTCAAAATTAGAGCCACTGTAACCATCGTCCACCCGCTCGGAAACCACAATAATATCCTCTTTGTCCTTTAGGAAATCTTTAATCAGATTTTTCTGGTTGGAAATGCTGTTGCTCTCTGCCTTTGCTGCACTGGCAACATCGCCATCCTCTTTTGAAAGTCTCACATAGATGGCTGCATGATAGATTCTGTCTACTGTATTACTCATATGCGTAATCCTCCTTAAACTTTTTAAGCAGAACAAACGCCAGCAAACATATATTAGATTTGATACTGATACTGATGTTCCTTTCTTCGGAACATCCACTGTCTTTTCTCAAATCTTATTCTAACATAATTTACGTCATATTTCCACTGCTTTTTTATTTTTTTACAAGCCATGTAATAGTTCAGCCGAGGGCTGACCTGTTACGGAACCCTGCAAGCTTCGCTTGTAAATTGCCCAATTCCAATCCTGTTTTAGTCTTTTTTACGTTCTGCACAACAGAGTGTGCAGACCTACCTGAATTGTTACCAAGTCATCTTCCCTGTGCAGACTGATACTTTCCGTTATGACATAAGGAGCAGGCTTTCAAACGCATCCTCAAAGCTCACTCCGTTATTGGCAAAACGGATTTTTACCATTGTGTTTCCAACCTTCACCAGATAGGGATTCCCAACCTTCCTAAGATACTGTTTTTTCTTTTCCTCTACTGTCCTGTCACGGTCAATGCGTATTTTTGTAATATCCGCTAATTCCTCTGGCTTCACATCATCAAAATCCTGTGCCAGAAACTTTCTGTGTTCTTCCGCTGTCATATTTTCCACCTCCCGCAAATAAAAAGAAGAAACCTTATTCCGGCTTCTCCCCATGCCCTTTGATATATTCCACTGCTTCCTGCTCCGTTGGACACCGGACCACAACCTCGTCATTTTGATCCAGCACCACCGTTCCATCCTCTGTCACTTCATAATGATACTTTTTATCTTCCATGCCACTTCCTCCATCTGGCAAACCCACACCTGATATCCGTATCTGTCCTCATGTATTGAAAAGATTTTGTTATCCTCCAAAATCAATGTTCCCGATAATCCGAAAGCCGCTTATTTATATCTTCGTTTGAATCTTTGGCATCGGAAACACTGATTTCAGAGGACAAGCGGCTGCAAGCACAGCCATTATCCTCATTACTGCCGGTCTCTCCGGCATCCCCCAGCGGGGTAACACAAACATGGTCTGCTAAAACCATCACTGTACCTTGCCATGCCCATCAAGGCTCGTCTACAGGCAGCCACTCCCCGGAAATGCTTTCTGCTGAAATCCGGATGCACATGACACCTCATTATCCCCTGCTGCAACACAGGCAGGCACAACCCTCTGCTCCAAACCTTCACAGGCAACAATGTGATTCCATAAATCACATAGCGATTCTCCGAATCAGCTTTGAAAAATGCCACTGCATTTTTTGTAAACTTATCAATAATTGCATTATTGAACCACAGTGCAGGCTCATCGTCGCACGAAATGGGGTTCTGCCACCCCTGCCATATAGCAGAGGCGAAAATGTCATTGTGGAATGTGCGTGTCCTATGAAATTGTAAGTTTATTTTAGAGGATTCTGCCATCCATTTTTAGGAACCAACTGGTCACATTTGTAACCTGTCTGGTCACATTACATACAATTTTTCTGCAAATAAAAAAGAAGAAAAGTCCAGTTTGAATCTGTTTCACTTTTCCTCTTTTTCTCATATAATATAGCTTTCTATATCTTTAACTTCAAAAAACAAGCAGGCTATCCACCTGCCTGCTTTATGTTACTCAAACATCCACATTTTAAGATGGTTATCATCCATGATTTTTTCTAAATCTGCCCCACTTACTTCTGTAATACTGTAGCTTCTTGGTTTTGGTTCATCATACCCGGTAGTAATAATATAAAACTTTCCCTCTGCCTTTATCAGTGTCTGACCATGATAGTTAATATTGCCACAGCCCTGTGCCTTCACTCCCATATGCCGACACATGCATTGCAATAAATACCTGCTTGCCAGACAATCTCCCTTTTTAGCAAATAACAAAATCATCCAGTCATTCTGCATCTCTTGATAATCCGTTGTATACCCTATGTACCATGCTGCCTTCTCTGCCTTTTCCTTATCTGTCATACCAGCAGTAATATATTGGCTTTCAAATTTCTCAAATAATTCATTTGCATAGATATTGGATTCCGCATAGCAGGTAACTTTTGCTGTCAGCACCCTACCATCTTCCAGAATTGCCTTAACAGTAGCCGTCTGTGACCAGTCACTATATGACGGTCCCCATGTCATCGTCACAAGACCATAATCGGTAATCTGGAAAAAGTCTTTTCCCTCGCCCTCCAGTTTCCATGTCCGTACTTCTTTCTTTGTGCCGGACACCCGGAAGCGAAATTCCCTTAAATGGTTTGGATCATATTGGATATAGCTTTTATAAGTATCTCCAAGATAATACAAGGAAACATCTGTCGCATTTAATACCGGATTGTCCTGCTCTGCCTTTTTCGTTTTGACGGTAATCCTGCACTTATAGGTTTTCTTTTTATAGGTAGCTGTGATTGTCGCCTTCCCTGCTTTTTTCGCACTGATGGTAACTTTGTTTTTCTTTTTCTTAGTGATTGTAACTACAGATTTCTTACTGGTCTTCCACTTCACTTTTCCTGCATTTTTCAGGGTAATCACAGCCGTCTTGCCTACATACATTGTCTTATTCTTTGCTGACAGCTTTGGTTTTGCTTTCGCCTGAACATTCTCCAATGGAATGAACATTGCTACCAATAAAATTATACAAATAAATAAGCAATAACCTCTTTTTCTCATAACAATCAACTCCTTCCTAATACTGTCTATTCGTCATTCGTTTCATCCGCAAGCTGAATCGGGATATGTTTAATCATCCCTTCTGCCCGCAGCTTGTATGCCATAAGGCATAACAGATATTCCGGCATCTTCCTTACACCTCTCTCCCAATCCTCATAAGTGCGTATCGGTATCTTAAAATAACCTGCAAATCTTTTCTGGCTCATTCCTGTTTCCGAGCGGAGTTGCTTCAATAATTCCTTATTCTCCACTTATCCATCTCCCCTCAGTGCATTGTCTGTGTTTCTATCTTTATCATACCACGCTATGCGTGGTATGTCAATATAAATATTTACTTTTACAAAAGATTATCCAGTATGCTGTTAATAAGCTTTCCTGCCAGTATCCTGCGTTCCTTTGGAAGCTTGTCCATCTTTTCTGATAAACCACTAATATTTTTTATTTCCTCTTTCCCATATGTAATATAGTCCATCGTTACATCATAATATTGTGCAAATATGACGAGCAAATCCACACTGCATCCCTTTTTCCCTGCTTCAAGACGGTTAAGGTATTCCCTTGAAATCCCAACTTCCTCTGCCACTTTCTCCTGTGTATATGCTTTGCCTTTCTTATTCCTTAATTCTTTCAGACGTTCTCCGCTTTGTGCCAAATTATAATAATACATTTTTAACCTCCTGATTTTCTTAAACTGATTTGCCAAGTTCCTAATTGAAAATCAGAAGGCTGTTGGGGAGCGGCACCGAAAAACTTGCAATTTGCACAATGTCAAAAACGGTTGATGAAAGAAGAATAATGAAGAAAAAAGAAATATCAAGGAATATGTCGAATAAAAAAATACCACAATCCCCTTAAGGACTATGGTATGTGTCATTGCTCTATTTTTTTGTCGGCATCGTTTTTCTTTTCTTTTTTTCTGCCTTTCCATGCTATTCCCCTTATAATTCAAAGAGTTTCTGCTCTTTTCCCCATAAAAATTTGTTGATAACGGGATTACAATAAACGAAATCAAGGAATCATCAAGAATTTGTCGGGGTTTATCACAAGTTCAGACAGAAATTTCTAATGAATTTCAGATATAAACAAGATATTACAGAAAGAAAAATAGCGAGATAAATTTTACATATTAAATAGAGTAGACAAATAACAGTAAATATTATTTCCCTCTCATTGAACCGTACATACGGGTCTCGTATACGGCTCTACAATTTATATTCCAACATCTTTAAGGTAATAGCATAAAGGATTTAACAAACCTGCTGAGTCCTTTATCTTCGTCTCAAGCAACTCTTTGCTGATAATAAAGTTTACAACATTCATACCACTTCTTCTGTACCACTCAAGTCTGGAATTGACAACCTCTTGATTTACAACTTTGGTTTACGTTTACCTTTCGGACTTTTGTTTGATATGCAATCTTATCCACCTAATCGCCTTATCAAGTTTCTGTTCGTAGGCTCGAGAACTTTGCTACTCCACTTCCTTCATCCATACCATTGCTGATACCGACTTGTAGTTCACTACACTTGGCGGTAAAAACCCATGACCGGACTTGCACTAGTTAGATTAGTGCCATGCTTGGCATACATAAAAATGGTGGCAAGTAGTCCATTAGGATTACTGCCACCATAGGCAAACAATATTCAGTTTGATATTTGTGCTCTAGGAATTACATCTTTTTTTCAAAAAAACGATAGGAAATAGTATATATAAGCCACTGTACAATAAAGAGTAAACCTATCATTGCAATTATCCATGCCTCTACACGAATTATTGCTAAAACAGTATCTAAAATTAAAAACACAAAAAGCATAAACGTATAGGTGTTGTACCCTGCTTTTACTCTTAAAAACTGTTGACGCTCATCAACAACTTTTATATGTTCCTCTCGAATATATTTTTCATATTCAGCTAAATGTGCAGGCTGTTTATAATATTCTGAACGAATAAGCCGCACAAACGCACCACACCCCAATCCACAACCTCCTGCAAAAACAAGTGTAGAATAGTAATCATTTTTTAGAACAAGTCCAATAATACTCATTGCTATTCCTATGGCTAATTCAAAAATTAAAGATTTATTGTTTTTCATTCTTATACATCCTCCTCATAAATAAAAATTTCCTCGATGCTCATGTTAAAGTACCTTGCGATTTTAAATGCCAGCAATATTGAGGGATTATACCGCCCATTTTCTAATGAGCCAATGGTCTGCCGTGATACTTCCAAAATAGTTGCCAAATCTTCCTGTTTGATTCCCCGTTGTTTTCGTAATTCTTCCAATCGGTTTTTCATCAGTGCCTCCTTTCCACGGAAAGTTTACTTTCCATTTTTTAATTATATTACAATTTTTTATATATGTCAAGCAAACTTTCCATTTTTACGAGCTAAATTAATAATCTTCCATGCCTGCTCACTCTGCCCCTTGTTAACCCTTCTCAACTTTTGGAAACACCAATATATACTATCTATTTTTTATAATTTTCTAAATTAATTACATCATCACAATATTTACACAATTCTTTATCATGTGTAATAATAATAACAATTTTATTTTTTTCTTTCATTTCTAGCAATTTCCCAATAAAAAAATTTCTTGTATCGCTATCTAAATATGAAGTGGGTTCATCATAAATAATCAAATCTTTTATCCCGATAAAACTTCTTAGCAAGGCTATCTTTTGTCGTTCACCTCCTGACAAATTTTCCTTATTATCATCTATAATATAGTCAAGTGTTAAACAAGTATCGGAACTACCCTCTCGAAATAATCCTATTTGTTTTGCTAATCTTTCAACCTCTCTTCTATCAATACCTTCTCTATTTACCAGAATATTATTTAATATGCTATCTTCATAGAGCAATGCATCCTGTGAAACGTAGCAACACAATTGTTCTCGCATCATATAATTGTCTATATTTTTTAAGTCTATATTTTGATTATATGAAATTTTGCCCATGTATTCCTGGTTTAATCCAACAAGAATATCGAAAAAAGTAGTTTTTCCTATTCCATTTGCTCCACATATACAGTAAATCTTTCCCTTTTCAAAGACGTAATCAAATTTTTGGATCAAAAAATTTCCGTTATATCCATACGATAAATTTTGTAATGAAATAGTATTTATTTGCGTTAATACTTCCTCTCCGTTACTCTCTTCATTAAAATCAATTAATTCCTTTAATCTATTATAACTTACTAATGTGGCGACATATGATTGACCAAGATTTGCAAAATATACCACACTATTCATTACTACTCCTAAATAACCTAATAAAACTGAAAAATTTCCTATACTTACTCTTCCATTTATAACTTGAATTCCCCCAAACAAAAGCAAAACTATTCTAAATAATGTTGATACAATTATTTGATTTGACTGAAATATACACATAACCTTCTGAAGTTTCATTGTTGCGTTATAGAGTGCCTTATATGATGTATCCAATTTTGTATTAAATAATTCCCTTGTATTAAATAATTTTATGATTTTTAAAAACTTAAATTGTGTAAGCAAGACCGAAAAAAAGCGAGACTCCGTTTCCCTAGTTTTCTGAGAAGTAGAATACAACATTTTCTTTGTAATAATATACTGCAATAAATATATAATTAATGCAATCATATATAT
>CAMWUK010000118.1 GCA_947177415.1 uncultured Clostridiaceae bacterium | reverse complement strand
CGAAATATAGCCGTTTGTCAGGACTTTCATAGTAAATTTTGCAATGTTTAAGCCCTTTTGCCGAAGGCGAATTATTATGGGCTTAAACGTAACTGTTCATGGTTCTGAACAGTTACGTCTTATTTATATATAGTGTTAAATGGAGATAATAAATTCTTACTTAACTTATGTAGCTAAACCACATAGAAAGTTGAGGTGAAAAGATATGCTTCTTTATCATGCAAGTAAGAAAATTGTTGAATTTCCTGAGGTGAGAAAAATGAAGTATACGAAAGATTTTTCGTGGGGATTTTATTGTACAAATAATTTTAAACAGGCTGTAAGATGGGCGAATCGTGGGGAAGGAACACCAATTATCAATATTTATAATTATAAAGAGAATAATAGTTTGTCTATTTTGAAGTTTGATGGAATGACAGACGAGTGGTTAGATTTTATTACAAAGTGTCGGAAAGGGGAGTTGCATCGTTACGATATTGTAGAAGGACCTATGGCAGATGACACAGTTTGGAATTATGTAAATGATTTTTTATATTGAGAAATAAGCAGAGAACAGTTTTGGGCATTGGCAAAGTTTAATTATCCCACACATCAAATTAGTTTTCACACTTTAGCAGCGATTGATTGTTTGACTTTTGAAAGGGGTGAGATTGTATATGACAGAAAGGGAAAAGGATGATTTATTTTATGTATGCTCTTTAATAGAGTTTGTTGGGCGTAAAACAAAGAACCAAAGAAGAATTGTGGTAAATGCACTTGGAGAAAAAGGAATTCAAAAGCAATTATATGATGCACAGGTAAATCATTGCCTGACCTTTGAACAAGTAGCAGATGAAGTAGTTGATTATTATAAAATTCCATCTGGTAGTTTTGATACAATTATAGAATGCGAATATGCAATTCCAAGTGTTACATCAATAGGAAAGCTATATAGTAGAATAATTCTTGATTGTGCAAAACCAGGAGAGGAAATTACAGAATTAATCAATGTTTTTGATTCTTTTATTAGTGATGGAATATCCGATTTTAAGACAGGAATCTATTATGAAAATATGAGTTATTTAGAATGTTGCTATCAAGAAGGTCATTTATTAGATTAGATAAAAACCTTTGGTGGGAAGGTAAATAATAAGAATACCCACCCATAGATGTTCTGCTAGATTGGAGAACAAGTTATTGTATACAAGCATACTAATATTGTTAAGTCTGAAAAATTCAGTGAGATTATCCAAAGTATTATGAATAGATACTTAAATGGTATGTTGATGCCCAAATGAAGATAGTGGCAAAGGAGAAAGCATACCATATAGAAAAAAGAAAATAGATTGTTATTAAGACAGATGTAATAAATGTATATAGATATAGCATAAATTAAGGAAATATATAAGCTTATAAATAAGATTTTAGTAACTATTCAGGTAGAAACACGCATTTACTGCGTGTTTCGTAGCAAAATGTAAATTTTGATTGTTCTAAGCCCTTCGCCGAAGGCGAATTATCATGGGCTTAGAACGTAACTGTTCATGGTTCTGAACAGTTACAGATTTAGTCATAATTAGAAAAAAACGGAAGGGAGTAGTATATATGCATGAACAGGAAAAAAAATATCTAAAACTGTTGTCGGAAAAGTATCCGACCAAACAATCTGTATGTAGGGAAATAATTAATTTAAATGCAATATTAAATCTTCCTAAAGGAACAGAGCATTTTATGAGTGATCTGCATGGAGAATATGAGGCATTTTATCATATATTGAATAATTGTTCCGGAGTAATTCGTGAAAAAGTCAATCGCTTGTTTGGTGATGTGTTGACAGATATGGAGAGACAGGAAATTTGCACATTGATTTATTATCCAAAGGAAAAGCTGGAAATGCTGCAAAAGGAAAGAAAGCTTTCACGGGAATGGTATCGGATGACCTTAAATCAGATGATTGAAATTGCAAAGCTGCTTTCTTCTAAGTATACCCGTTCTAAAGTCCGTAAGGCAATGCCTGAGGATTTTGCGTATATTATTGACGAATTGCTTCATGTGCAAAAAGATGAGGATGATAACCAGGAATTATATCATCGTAAAATTATTGACACAATATTAGATATCAATAATGCAGACGAATTTATTATTGCACTTTCTGCTTTAATGAAACAGCTTGCTGTGGATCATCTGCATATTGTGGGGGATATTTTTGACAGGGGTTCCTGTGCAGATAAAATATTAGACTTGTTATCCAATCATCATTCTTTGGATATTGAATGGGGAAATCATGATATTTTGTGGATGGGGGCAGCCGCAGGAAGTGAAGCATGTATTGCCAATGTGATTCGCAATAATTTGCGGCATCACAATATGGAAATATTGGAAAGTGGATATGGAATTGGTCTTCGGTCATTGACACTTTTTGCAGGGCGGACATATCAGAATGAAGATCCTGTGGAAGGAGCAATAAAGGCTATTTCTGTAATTTTGTTTAAACTGGAAGGAAATATTATAAAAGAACATCCAGAGTATGAAATGACAGACCGGTTACTTTTGGATAAGATAGATTTTGAAAAAGGAACGGTACACATTGGGGAACAGGAATATCCGTTAAAAGAACTTGATTTCCCAACTGTGGATAAGGAATGTCCATATAAGTTAACAGAGGAAGAACTTGCTGTTGTAGAAGAATTAAAAGCTTCTTTTTTAAATAGTACAAGACTGCAAAAACATATTGAATTTCTTTATCAGAAAGGAAGTATGTATCGGATTTTTAATGAAAACTTGCTGTTTCATGGATGTGTTCCTATGGACGAATCGGGAAACTTTGAGGGAGTGACTTTTGAAGGAAAAACTTATCAGGGAAAGGCTTACTTTGATTATGCAGAACAAGTGGCAAGACGGGCGTATTTTGATAAAGGCGACAAAAATGATTTAGATTTTATGTGGTATCTCTGGGGAGGAAGGAAATCGCCTTTGTGTGGAAGAAATATCAAAACCTTTGAACGGGCATTTGTGAAAGATAAAAGTGCATGGGTAGAAGAAAGCGATCCGTATTATGAGTACCATGAAGATGAGAAAAAGTGCAGCATGGTATTAAGAGAGTTTGGTTTATATTCTGAGGCATCACATATTATCAATGGACATACCCCTGTTAAAACAGGAAGTGGAGAGAAGCCAATACGGGCAAATGGAAAACTTTTTGTTATAGATGGCGGATTTTGCAGAGATTACCATAAAACAACAGGCATTGCCGGGTATACTTTGATATATAATTCACACGGACTCCGCATTATAGAACATCAGCCATTTGAAAGTGTTTATCAGGCACTTCAGGAGAATAAAGATATTGAATCAGAATCTCTAGTGGTAGAAACCACAAAGAAGCGTGTAATGGTAAAAGATACAGATATTGGAAAACATATTATGGAAGATATCTCAGATTTAGAAAAATTGTTGTTATTGTTCACATCCAATTAACGGATATTTTGTTAGAAAATGTTGTAATGTGATAAATGATTGCTGGACTATTAAATAGAGCAAATAAAACCGCCATTATGGATTTTATTCCATTTGGCGGTTTATCTAATTCCCGGTTATTTTAATTTCGCATTTATTTTTTTTATATTACGCATGTTAATGAAATACTGAGTCAACCATATAAAGATAAATATCATAGCAAATATTCCCAGATAGCTAAGGAAACCTGTTATTGTATGTTCCATCCAGTGCAAAAACCAGGCAGTTGGCATCATTACTATAGAAGTAATGAAAAAATAGATGCCTGTCTGTTTTGCAATGCTCCAATATTCCATTTCCCATATAACAGAACTTGCTGCAAAAGCTATTCCTAATAATGCACAAAAAACCATTTGTACAATAACCGCATTAATTTCATTGCCCATTACTGGGATGAGTTCAGGTACACAAGGGGAATAATAACCATTCCCCCAGCCAAGAGAAGTAAAAATTGTTATTAAGTATCCTATGGTTATTCCTATGGGAGCACCAACAGCTCCACGCAAAATTATTTTCTTTTTCATTGTCTTCACCTCATACTCCTAATATTTTTTTGATTTTAGAAACATATCGTCTTGAGACGTATGTTGTGATACCATTTGACAATTTAACGCAAATGGTTCCTGTAAAACTTAAATCAAAGTTTTCCACCTTTTTTAAGTTGATAATCTCAGAATTTGAAATGCGGACAAATTGATTTTTATCAAGCCGTTCTTCTAACTCATAAAGTCTCAGACGGACGGTATATTCGCCTTTATCTGTTACCGCATAAACTTTTCCTGAATTAGCATAAATACGAATCAAATCAGTTTGCTCCAATACCTCAAGTTTGTCATCTTTAATACCCGAAATAATTTGAGGGGGATCCATAGACAACCTTTTTATAATCGTATTGATATCTTCTGTCATAGATGCAGCCATAATAACTATTTTAGGCTCGGTACACGAACTGTCAATTTTTATTTCAATTTGCATTTATCCATCATCTCCTTGTTTTTTCTTTCAGTTCGCATTTCGTCATTACCTCCTTGAGACATCATTATAGGAAAATTAAAAATTAGTTTCAATAAGATTGTGACAGTCGGTTCATTTGAGAATATAAGTGGTTTAACGTAGCTGTTCATGGTTCTGAACAGTTACGAATAATATAATAAGGTGTAACAGACTATAACTATAATGTCTGTTGCACCTTATTATGTTATTACCAAATAAAAACAATGTCGTTTTCGGACACTCCCCAAATCTTGAATTTCAATAGAAACCTATTTTTTCATTGTAATCTTCTTCCACTTTTCTAATTTTTCAATATTCGCATCCTATATTACAGACTGCTGCTATTGCAACTAGAAGCTGCCTGGTAGTGCCACCTATCTGCAATCATTATTAAGTATGTTATTTTATTTGATTTACAACTAATATAACAATACCTAGCAAGGCAAGAACGATTCCCGTAACCCGGTTTAAAGTTTTAGGGGTTGCTTTATTTGCTAGTTTTGCTGCAATTCTTGCCCATAGCAGTGTAGAAAAAATACAAAAAAGAAGACACCAGAAATCGGGAACTCCTTTTATTGCAAAGTGGCTGGCAGAGCCAGTAAGAGCGGTGAAGGTCATAATAAAAACACTTGTCCCAACAGCAGTTTTCAATTCGTATCCAAGTACACTTGTGAGAATAAGCAGCATCATCATACCGCCACCTGCTCCAATAAATCCGCAGATTAGACCAATTACCATACCACAGCCAATAGATTGTATCAGGCGTTTTTTAGAGTCGGTTGTTTCCATGGCTTTTTTTGTTGTCATGACAGGCTTGATTATGAATTTAATACCAAGAAGAAAAGTCATAAACACAGAAAAGCTGTCCATAGTAGTATTGGGAACAAGGCTTGCAAGAAAGCTTCCGGTTAATGTGAAAATTAGAACGGTAAACATCATTATAAGACCATTTTTTATATCCAGATTTTTGTTTTTTCCATAGGTATATGCACTTACTGCACTAGCCAGCACATCACTTGCCAATGCAATGCCAATGGCATCATAAGCAGGCATATCAAGAAAAGTAATTAGCATAGGACTAATTACAGCGGCAGCACTCATTCCTGCAAATCCAGTTCCAAGTCCTGCACCAATACCTGCAATAAAACAAATTATAAATTTTAACAACATCGTATCCTCTCCTAATACGTTTTGCAATCCCGCAGAGACATTGATTTATTATTTGATATCTCAAGCACGGCTCTTTTTTAATTTTAATATTTTTTTGCCGGGATGTCAAATTAAAACAAAGTAGTAGTATTGTATTTTGATAATTTTTGCAAGTATTATGAAAGAGAAAAATAAGCTTTTCATCTAAAATATTTTTGTATCATATAGGTAACTGTTCAGGTACTGAACAGATACTCATATAGATATAATAGTCACAATGGATAAAAACAATAACAGAAGGGAGAAGTTAACATGACGAAAGAAGAATTATTTCAGATAATGAATGAGAATCCAGTATTTCATTTGGCAACGATGGATGGAGACCAGCCAAGAGTAAGAGGTATGCTTTTGTTTCGTGCAGATGAAGAAGGTATTATCTTTCATACTGCTTCTACAAAGGATGTATATGCACAAATTCTTGCCAATCCAAAGGCAGAGATTTGTTTTCAAGGTCAGGGAATACAAGTGAGAGTTACAGGGATATTGGAACAAGTACAGGATGAGAAACTAAAAGAAGAAATTTTTGCACATCCAACCAGAAAGTTTTTACAGCCATGGAAGGATCAGGGAATTGACGGATTATTACAGATTTTCCGCCTAAAAAATGGGACAGCAGTAACATGGACTATGGAAACAAACTTTGAGAAGCAAAAACCTATCCAGTTATAAGGGAGAAAATATGAAGTGTAATAGTTTAGAAGAAGTAAGAGAACAGATTGATCAGATAGATGATGCAATCATCCGCTTAATTGCAGAGAGAGGGAAGTATGTGGTGCAGGCTTCTATGTTTAAAAAAGATGAGAAATCTGTTGCAGCACCAAACAGAGTAGAGGCAGTAATAGAAAAAGTACGCAATAAGGCAGAAGAGTATGGTGCTATACCAGACATGGTAGAAGCTTTATATCGTCAGATGATTACAAGATTTGTCAATATGGAGTTAGAAGAATTTCAAAAAGAGAAAATAAAATCTTTTTGATACATTAGTTAAAATAGGAAAAAAGAATATAATTTAACAAGGGAAGATAGTATTTTTGCTATCTTCCCTTGTTTGGTTCATCTGGCATGGGCGTAGTCTAATTGGTGCAAGTCCGTATAGTGTCTTGATAGTGGGAAGCTTACCACATATAAGTCTTAGTATACCAGGGAAGGTTGCTGCTTTACAAACCTTGCAGCAGAGTGCAAGGTTCTACCTAAAAAGAGAGAATATATAAAAAAATACATAATTTTAAATTTGTGTAGCTTTTTTCTTTGTTTAGGTGTATTTATATTGTAACAGTTTAGATAAGTTTTGCACATGATACTACTTGTTGTTGTGCAAGACATAAAAAGACTAAAATAGGTCAAATTTTGGCTGAACTGTTACTTTATATTAAATTAGTGAAAAGGAGATGGGCTATATGAAGAAAATAATAGCTATGATTTCTATTACTGCTATGTTATTTAATACAATAGAAGTTGCAAATTATGAAACTGCAAAGGCAGCAGATGTTACAAAACAAAATATAAATACTGTTTCTGATGGGGCAATTAAGCAGGAAACGGAGTCATCAGAGAGTGTTGGTGAAGGAGAGAAGGATACAAGTAATCAAGATGAGGATTCCTGGGAGGATGGTGAGGATACAAGTATTCAGGTTGGAGATTTCATTATACATAAAGAAATTTACTTTGTCAATAATGATGAAATTAAAATTATTTGGTACATAGAAAAGTATTTAGGAAATAGCAGTAAGGTTATTATTCCAGACGAATTGGAAGGTCGGAAGATTGAAGGAATTGATCAGTCCGCTTTTGAGAATTATACAAATTTGGAAGAGGTGCAACTGCCAAGAACGTTGAAAACAATAGAAAAGGATGCATTTAAAGGTTGTATCAATTTGAGAAAGATAGAGTTGCCAGAGACGGTGGAAAACATCGGTTACAGTGCATTTGAAAAATGCGAAAAGTTAAAAAAGATATATCTGCCAAAGGCATTATGTGCTATAGAGTATTCATCTTTTTTTGATACTAATATAGAAGAGTTTATTATAGATAAAGGAAATGCTTTCTTTACTACAGTAGATGGAGTACTTTATAATAAAAAATGCACACAATTGGTCATGGCTCCACCAAAAAAATCAAAACTGAAATTACCAAAAACGGTAACAAAAATTAATAGCTATGCGGTATGGGGAAATAAGGCATTAACAGATGTAGCTTTAAACACTGCCTTAACAACTATTGGTGAGAGGGCATTTGGAGAGTGTAGTGCGTTAAAAAAAGTGAAACTCCCTAATGCATTAAAAAAGATTGGTGAAGCAGCTTTTGAAGGTTGTAGTGCACTAGAAGACGTGCAAATCACCAATGCTGTAACAAGTATTGGTAAAGAAGCATTTAAAGATTGTAAAAAATTAAAGGATGTTAGGATCTCTGCATCTGTTACTTCAATTGGTCCTGCTGCATTTAGAGGATGTAGTAATATTAAAACTTTCAAGGTGAATAATAAGAATAAAAAATATAGCGAAAATAGTGGGAATCTCTATAATAAAAACAAAACTATTCTTTGTGAGGTTATTACAAATAAAAAAGTTGTTACCCTGCTAAAATCAGTGAAAGAAGTGGAGGGCTATGCTTTTGATGTATGTGGCGAAAAGATTAATAAAATAAAAGTGGCCAAAGGAAATAAGTATTTTAGCGTTTATGACAATGCTTTATATGACAAAAAGAAGACAAAACTATATTTTTGTCCGAAGAACAAGAAAAGTTTAATACTGCCAGCTACATTTAAAAAAGGTAACTATTTAGACTTATTAGATGAAGTTAAGCTGGAGAAAATTCAAGTGAAAGCCACGAATAAGCTATATAGCTCTTATAAAGGGGTTTTGTATAACAAAGGGATGACAAAGTTAATATATGTTCCAGCGAAAATTAAAACGGTTGTGCTTCCTAAAACACTTACATCTAATATTTCAGAACTGATAGGAAAGGGTGTCACATCTATTAAAGTAGATGTGGGAAATCAGAAATTTCAAGCAAAAGATGATATTTTATATAACAAAGAACTTACAAAGGTTCTCTTTTGTCCAAAAAATAAAAAAGAGGTAGTTCTTCCGGAAACGGTAAAAACTATTGGTTTTGAATCATTCTATAATTGCAATATAAAAAGAATAACATTTCCTGAAAATCTGAAAAAGATAGAGCAATATGCTTTTGAAAATTGTAGGAGTCTGGAGTATGTAAAGTTTCTGGAGAAAGGAATAGATATAGGGACTTTAGCTTTTATGAATTGCTCTCATTTAAAGTGGATTTATGTGCCGAAAGCAACTAGTTTTGATGCAGCGGGTGTAATGTATATATTCGCAGGATGTAATAAATTTACGGATATATATTTTTCAGGAACAGAAGAAGAATGGAATAAAAACTGGAAGGATAATGAGGAAGATGAGGATGCATTTTGGATAGATTATGGAGAAACAATGGCATTTGACTGTGACTTCGATGAAACAGTTTTTGAGCGGTTGAGTATCCATTATGAGGCAAAAGCACCATTATAATAATATTAAAGAAGGGAAGACAGTATGGTTGCTGTCTTTCCTTTTCGGTCTTGACAAATACCCATAGGGGGTATAGAATATTATTAGACAGATACCCATAGGGGGTATAAATTTGCTGGTTGAAAAGGCATAGAGGGGAGATAAATAAATTGCACAAACATGAAACAAAAGAAGATAAAAAGCAAAATTGCTGCAGCAACAAGAAAAAAGAGAGAAGTGGGAAAGAATACAAAAGTCTTATGAACCGCTTGAAAAGAATAGAAGGACAGGTGAGGGGAGTACAGTCCATGTTAGAAGAGGATGTGTATTGTGCAGATATTTTAATACAGATTTCTGCTATTCACGCTGCATTAAATAGTTTCAACAGAGAGTTGCTGGCGAATCATGTGCGGACTTGTGTTGTGGATAATATTCGTAATGGTAATGATGAAATTGTAGATGAATTGGTTATACTATTACAAAAACTAATGAAATGATAAGATAAGTGTTACAACTTTGATTTTCCATAAAAGGAGATGTTGTTTATGAAACAATATGAGGTAACAGGCATGAGTTGTGCAGCCTGTAGTGCCAGAGTAGAGAAAGCAGTTTCAAAGGTAGAAGGAGTAACCGCTTGTTCTGTCAGCCTTTTAACAAATTCTATGGGAGTGGAAGGAACTGCATCTTCCGAAGAAATAATCTCTGCGGTGGTGGAGGCTGGGTATGGGGCTGCTTTAAAACAAAAAGGGAGAAAACTTACAAACGAAGATAAATCTGAAGCAGATGCATTGGAAGACAAAGAAACACCAATTTTAAAAAAGCGGCTGGCAGCTTCTATTGTTTTTATGGCTTTTTTAATGTATGTATCCATGGGACACATGATGTGGGGGTGGCCTCTTCCATCCTTTTTTGATGGAAACCATGTGGCAATGGGACTTTTACAGCTTATGTTGACAGTCATTGTAATGGTAATTAACCAGAAGTTTTTTATCAGTGGCTTTAAAAGTTTGTGGCATAGGTCACCCAATATGGATACATTGGTGGCGATTGGTTCTGCGGCTTCTTTTGTCTATAGTATATATGCTTTATTTGCCATGACAGATGCACAGGTACATGGTGGGACCAAAGCAGCTATGGAATATATGCATGAATTTTATTTTGAGACAGCAGCGATGATTCTCACTTTGATTACCGTAGGAAAGATGTTAGAATCTCGTTCAAAGGGAAAAACCACAGATGCCCTAAAAAGTTTGATGAAACTGGCACCTCAAAGTGCTACCATCTTGGATGAGATGGTAGAAAAAACAGTTTCTGTAGATCAGGTGAAAAAAGGAGATATTTTTGTGGTTCGTCCAGGAGAAAATATTCCAGTGGATGGAATTGTATTAGAAGGGCATAGTGCCATAAATGAATCTGCACTAACAGGGGAAAGCATACCAGTAGATAAGACAGAGGGTGATTCTGTCTTTTCAGCTACTATAAATCAATCAGGATTTTTAAAATGTCAGGCAACAAAAGTAGGGGAAGATACCACCCTATCAAAGATTATCCAGTTAGTAAGTGATGCTGCTGCAACCAAAGCACCTATTGCAAAGATTGCAGATAAAGTATCTGGGGTATTTGTTCCAGTGGTCATAGGAATTGCCCTTGTAACTATGTTTATCTGGCTCATTGCAGGAGAGAGTATAGGATATGCTCTGGCAAGGGGAATTGCCGTATTGGTTATAAGTTGTCCTTGTGCATTGGGGCTTGCCACACCAGTTGCGATCATGGTAGGAAATGGTTTAGGGGCAAAGCATGGTATTTTATTTAAAACAGCAGTTTTCCAAGAAGAGACTGGAAAAGTAGAAATTGTGGCATTAGATAAGACTGGAACAATTACTTTAGGAGAGCCGAAGGTTACAGATATTCTTCCTATTAACTGCAAGGATGAGAAAGAATTGTTGGAACTTGCTTATGCACTGGAACAAAAAAGTGAGCATCCTCTTGCAAAGGCAATTTTACAAAAAGCAGAAGAACAGAAAATAGAGAAAGAAGAGGTTATTGATTTTCAAGCACTTCCGGGAAATGGGCTGACGGGAACATGGAGGGGGAATCTGTTAAGCGGAGGTAATGAAATCTTTATTGGAAAACAGACAGAGATTTCCATAGAAGCAAAAGAGAAAGCACGAAAGCTGGCAGAAGAAGGAAAGACTCCGTTGTTTTTTAGCCGGAATCATAAACTTGTCGGAATAATTGCTGTTTCCGATGTAATAAAAGCAGACAGCCCACAGGCAGTCAGGGAATTACAAAATATGGGAATATATGTAGTTATGCTGACGGGAGATAATGAGAGAACTGCAAAAGCAATAGGAAAACAGGCTGGTGTGGATGAGGTTATTGCAGATGTTCTGCCGGAAGGGAAAGAAGAAATTATCCGCAAATTAAAAGAGAAGGGCAAAGTAGCCATGGTAGGAGATGGAATAAATGACGCACCAGCATTAACTAGAGCAGATATTGGAATTGCCATTGGGGCTGGAGCAGATGTTGCCATAGATGCAGCGGATGTGGTGTTGATGAAGAGCAGGCTCTCTGATGTGCCAGCAGCAATCCGGTTAAGCCGGGCAACTTTAAGAAACATTCACCAGAATTTATTTTGGGCATTTTTCTATAATACTATTGGTATACCTTTGGCAGCCGGCTTGTTTATTCCAATATTTGGATGGGAATTAAATCCTATGTTTGGGGCAGCAGCTATGAGTTTATCAAGCTTTTGCGTAATATCCAATGCGTTAAGATTGAATCTTTTTGACTTGCGTAATGCAAAGAGAGATAAAAAAGTAAAAGGAAGTTCTAAAAAAACAAATCAAACAAGAAAGGTGGAAATGACAATGAAAAAAACAATGACAATCGAGGGAATGATGTGTGGACACTGCGAGGCAAGAGTGAAGAAAGTCTTAGAAGGTGTGGAAGGAGTAGCATCTGCAGAAGTTAGCCACGAAAAAGGAACCGCAGTGGTTACTTTAGAGAAAGAAGTGAAAGAGAGTATGTTAAAAGAGATAGTAGAGGCACAGGATTATAAAGTGATTTCAATTTCATAATGGTAACAGTTCAGCCAGGAGGCTGAACTGTTACGGAATTGGGCAAGCTTCGCATTATAAATTGCCCAATTCCAATCCTGTTTTAGTCTTTTTTACGGTCTGCACAGCGGAGTGTGCAGACCTACCTGAACTATTACTCATAATGGACATAGATTGCAGACAGGAGATGCAAAAAGCAGCTTCTGTCTGTAATCTATTATAATGGCTGATTTTTGTATTTTGGCAAATGATAAAAAAGGAGATTGTTATGAGAAATTTTGAACAAATAAAGGCATTGGTTGGAGAGGAAGTAACCAAAGAAGATTTACAATATGTGGATTGCTATGTGCAGGGAAAATTTGGTTTATTTATTCCAAGCCTTGGGGCTTGTGGTTATGCCAGCCGGTTGCAGCATAGCCATCCTTCCTATATGTTTACTCTTATTTTCCAAGAAGATGGAAAAAGCCAACCTCCAATTCCCATAAAAGAAAACCAGTATTTAGGAATGGCAGTGTCTCCTGGTGTTCCACATAATGATTTGGAATCGTTACATTATTATTGTATATTAATTGATAAGGAGTATTTTGAGGAACAATATAAACTTTATGAAGAAAATGTACCTTATTTTTCCCAGAAGTATTTTGGCATTTGTCATGATGTTTTGCATGCATTAAATACTTTTATTTTTGAGTATAGCAAAAATATGAAAAATGCTAATATTACTTTGGAGGCACAAGCGAATATTTTAACACACTGGCTGATTCGGAGCATCATAGGAGAGACTTATGATATGCGTTCGGTATCTACCAATTATAGTGTGGCCCGTGCCCAGCAATATATGGAAATACATTACCAAGACAAAATCCTGGTAGAAGATCTTGCGAAATTAGGTAATCTGTCTGTTTCTGGGTTTAACCGGATATTCAAAAGGGAAATAGGAGAAACACCAATGGAATATTTATTAGCACTTCGTTTAGGACAGTCGAAAAAACTTCTTCGGAGAAAAGAAGTGCCAATAACAGAAATTGCCCTGCGTTGTGGATTTAACAGTAGTGCACATTTTTCATCAAGTTTTCGTAAATATTATGGAGTAACACCTACGGAATATAGGAAAAAATATATATAATGTTTAAT